>NZ_CP165727.1:4042500-4407500 GCF_041200175.1 Streptomyces sp. R33
AGGTGGCCGCGCGGGTCATGGACCTGCAGGAGCCGACTTCGAAGATGGGGAAGTCCGGCGGCGCGGGACCCGGCGTGGTGTTCATGCTGGACGAGCCCGGAGTGATCCGGAAGAAGGTCATGCGGGCCGTGACCGACAGCGGGGACGACGGGGTCGTCTACGACCGGGCCACCCGGCCGGGGGTCGCGAACCTGCTGGACGTGCTGGCCGCCTGCACGGGCGGGGATCCGGCCGCGCTCGCGGAGGAGTACGGCGGGTACGGGGCGCTCAAGCGGGATGTCGCCGACGCGGTCGTGGAGGTGCTGCGGCCGGTGCAGGAGCGGCATGCCGAGCTGGCGGCCGACCCGGCGGCGGTGGAGAAGGTGCTGCGGGACGGGGCCGAGCGGGCGCGGGCCCTGGCGCGGCCGGTCGTGGACCGGGCGTACCGGGCGATCGGGCTGCTGGAGCCCTGACGGAGGCGCAGGTACGGGCCCCGCTCGCGCGGCGGCCCGTACCTGCGTACCTACTGCGTCAGCTGCTGCCGGAGGCGAGTTCGCGGCTGCGGTCGCGGGCTGCTTCGAGGGCTGCGATCAGGGCGGCCCGTACGCCGTGGCGTTCGAGTTCGACGATCGCGTTGATGGTGGTGCCTGCCGGGGAGGTGACGGCCTCTCGGAGCTTGACCGGGTGCTCGCCGCTGTCGCGGAGCATCACGGCGGCGCCGATGGCGGCCTGGACGATGAGGTCGTGGGCCTGGGCGCGGGGCAGGCCGAGGAGGATGCCGGCGTCGGTCATCGCCTCGACGAGGAAGTAGAAGTAGGCGGGGCCGGAGCCGGAGAGGGCGGTGGCGGCGTCCTGCTGGGACTCGGGGACGCGCAGGGTCTTTCCGACGCCGCCGAAGATCTCCTCGGTGTGGGCGAGGTGTTCGGCGGTGGCGTGGCTGCCGGCCGAGATGACGGACATGGCCTCGTCGACGAGGGCGGGGGTGTTCGTCATGACGCGGACGACGGGGGTGCCGGAGGCGAGCCGCTCCTCGAAGAAGGAGGTGGGGATACCGGCGGCGCCGCTGATGACCAGGCGGTCGGCGGGGACGTGCGGGGCGAGCTCCTCGAGGAGCTTGCCCATGTCCTGCGGCTTGACGGTGAGGATGAGGGTGTCGGCGCGCTTGGCCGCCTCGGCGTTGCTGACGGCCTCGACGCCGTAGCGGGCACGGAGCTCTTCGGCGCGTTCGGGGCGGCGGGCGGTGACGAGGAGTTTGGAGGCGGGCCAGCCGCCGCGGATCATTCCGCTGAGCAGGGCCTCGCCGATCTTGCCGGTACCGAGGACTGCGACTGTCTGGGTCATGCCCGATTCACCTCGCCGAACGTTCTTGCACGTGTGCTGCGTCTGCCTGCTCATCCTTGCACCCGTGCGCGCGGCGGCGAGGCGGTGTCCGCAGTGCGGTCAGGGCGTACGGCGGCGGAGGGTGGCCGCGCCGAGGGCGAGGACGAGCAGCGCGCAGGCGGCGACGATCACGGCGTCGCGGACGAAGTCGGCGGTCATGTCGGTGTGGGTGAGGACCTGGGTCATGCCGTCGACGGCGTAGGACATGGGCAGCACGTCGGAGAGGCCTTCGAGGACGGGCTGCATGGTGTTGCGTGCGGCGAAGAGCCCGCAGAGCAGGAGCTGGGGAAAGATCACGGCCGGCATGAACTGGACGGCCTGAAACTCGCTGGCTGCGAAGGCGGAGACGAAGAGACCGAGCGCGGTGCCGAGGAGGGCGTCGAGCAGGGCGACGACCAGGAGCAGCCAGGGGGAGCCGACGACGTCGAGGCCGAGGAGCCAGAGGGCGAGGCCGGTGGCGAGGAGGGACTGGACGACGGCGACGGCGCCGAAGGCGAGGGCGTAGCCGGCGATCAGGTCGCCCTTGCCGAGCGGCATGGCGAGGAGGCGTTCGAGGGTGCCGGAGGTGCGTTCGCGCAGGGTCGCGATGGAGGTCACCAGGAACATGGTGATGAGGGGGAAGATCCCGAGGAGGGACGCCCCGATGCTGTCGAACGTGCGGGGGCTCCCGTCGAAGACGAAGCGCAGCAGCGTCAGCATCAGTACGGGGACCAGGAGCATCAGCGCGATGGAGCGCGGGTCGTGGCGCAGCTGGCGCAGGACGCGGGCGGCGGTGGCGGCGGTGCGGGCGCCGCTGATGGCGGTGGTGGCGGTCATGGCGTCTGCTCCTGGGCGGCGAGGGTGTCGGCCTCGTCGACGAGGCGGAGGAAGCCCTCCTCGACGGTGGCGGAGTGGGTACGGGTGCGCAGTGCGTCGGGGGTGTCCTGGGCGAGGATGCGGCCCTCGCGCATGAGGAGCAGGTCGTGGCAGCGCTCGGCCTCGTCCATGACGTGGGAGGAGACGAGGATCGTGGCGCCGCGGGTGGCGGCGATGTCGTGGAAGAGGTTCCACAGGTCGCGGCGCAGGACGGGGTCGAGGCCGACGGTGGGTTCGTCGAGGACGAGGAGCTCGGGGGTGCCGAGGAGTGCGACGGCGAGGGAGACGCGGCTGCGCTGGCCGCCGGAGAGGTTGCCGGCGAGGGCGGTGGCGTGGGTGGTGAGGTCGACGTCGGCGATGGCGCGGGTGACGGTGGCGCGGCGGCGTTCGGCGGCGGCGCGGCCAGGGTCGAGGACGGCGGCGAAGTAGTCGAGGTTCTGCCGGACGGTGAGGTCGTCGTAGACGGAGGGCGCCTGGGTGACGTAGCCGATGCGGGAGCGGAGCTCGGGGTGGCCGGCGGGGCGGCCGAGGACGTCGAGGGTGCCGGTGACGTGGGCCTGGGTGCCCACGATGGAGCGCATGAGGGTGGATTTTCCGCAGCCGGAGGGGCCGAGGAGGCCGGTGATGCGGCCGCGGGGGACGTCGAAGGCGATGTCGTCGATGACGGTGCGGGGGGCGCGGCCGGTGCCGCGGCGGACGGTCAGGCCGCGGGCGTGCACGGCGGCGGCCGTGGCCCCGCCGGTGGCCGTGGCCTCCGGCGAGGCTTGCGCCGTGGCGGTGACGGCCTCTCGCTCTCGGTTATTCATCATGTGATGAATAATGCTCCTGGCGGTGCCTGGGCGTCAACAGGGTGGGGGCGGCCGAAGGGCCGGGGGGCCGGCCGAAGGGGCGGGGCGGCTACTTCTTCCGCTTGGGGCGGCGCGCGGCCGGGTTGCCCGTACGGGCGCTGCGGCGGCGGGCGAAGTCGGCGGTGGCGCGCTCGTACTCGGCGCGGCGCAGCTTCTCGCCGGGGGCTTCGGCGAAGCAGCGCAGGAAGTACGCGATGAGGGAGCCGATGAAACCGATCGTCTTCAGGCCCTTGAGGGCGGCCTCGTCGGAGGACGGGGCGGGACGGCGGTTGAAGGAGTCCCAGGTCTTGGCGAAGGCGATGGAGCTCGCGATCGCGAAGAGGACGACGACGGAGATGCTGAGGAACGGGCCGACGTTGCCGATCTCCAGGCCCTCGTAGGCGAGGCGGAGCAGGACGGCCGCGGCCACGGCGGTGACGAGCGAGCCGGCGGCGAGGCCGACGCGGCGCAGGGCGTAGCCGCCGTCGTGGTTCAGCCAGGTGGTGCCGAAGAACCGGATCGGCTCGGGCTCGGGCCCGTCGACGCGGGCGGGAGCCGCAGGGGCCTGGGCGGCCGGCTCGGCGGGGGTCTGGTCTCGCTGGTCGTCGCTCACGCCAGCGATTATCCACCGCACCGCCGACCCGGCCGGGGTCGTCTCACGTGGCAGACGGGCGGCGGCCTCGGCTCGGGGCCTAGCCGCAGCGCGTGGCGACGTAGCCGTCGCTGCCCGTCTTCACGTAGGCGTCGGACACGAAACGGCCGTTGCCGATGCAGTCCCAGATGTCCGACGTGCCGTACGGGCCGGAGACGGTCGTGCCGTCGCACTGGCAGCGGATCGCGACGGACGCGCCGTAGGGCAGGACGTCGATGACCGAGTAGTTGGTGCCCGGGCCGCTGCGGACGTTCACGCGGTACCCCGGAGCGACCGGAAACGTCGGGAAGCCGGAGTCGGCTGCGAGGCTCAGGACTTGGCTGGAATCATTCTCTGTCGTCATGCGAAATCTCCCCCCACGGGTGTTGCCGTGCGCAACTCGCGCAGGGTAGCAGGACCCTTGGAGATTCGTACGGGTCATCGACTAGGCTCCGGCGGGGGTGGTGAGCGGTGCATTCGCTGCGCGCGGACTACGTGGGCTTTCCGGAGTACGCCGGGCAGTACCGGCTCGAATCGGTGCTCGGCTCCGGAGGGATGGGCGTCGTCCATCTGGCCACCTCCGGCTCGGGGCTGAAACTCGCCGTCAAGATCGTGCATGCCGAGCATGCGGTCGATGCGGAGTTCCGGGCCCGGTTCCGGCAGGAGGTCACCGCCGCCCGGCGGGTGAGCGGGGCCTTCACCGCGCCCGTCGTGGATGCCGATCCGGATGCCGAACGGCCGTGGATGGCCACCTTGTTCATCGACGCCCCGACGCTGGCCGAGCGCGTACGGGAGCGGGTGCTGGACCCCGTCGAACTGGCCAGGCTCGCCGCCGGGCTGGCGGAGGCCCTGCGGGACATCCACCGGGCGGGTGTGGTGCACCGGGACCTGAAGCCCAGCAATGTACTGATGGCCCCGGACGGGGTGCGGGTCATCGACTTCGGCATCTCGCGGCCGGCCGACAGCGATCTGCGGACCGAGACCGGGAAGCTGATCGGGACGCCGCCGTACATGGCGCCGGAGCAGTTCCAGCGGCCGCGGGAGGTGGGGCCGGCCGCGGACGTGTTCGCCCTGGGCGCGGTGCTCGTCCACGCGGCGACGGGGCACGGGCCGTTCGACTCCGACAGCCACTACCTCGTGGCGTACCAGGTCGTGCACGCCGAGCCGGACCTCAGCGGGCTGCCCGAGCAGCTCGTACCGCTCGTCGCGCGGTGCCTGGCGAAGGAGCCTGCGGACCGGCCCACGGCGGCGGAGCTGATCGCGGAGATGCGGGCGGTGGCGTACCCGACCTCCGAGGACACCCAGACGTTCATCCCGCGGCAGCGGGAACCGGGCGGGGCCAAGGAGGTCACGCACCGGCGGGAGCGCATCGCCGTCGAGCCCGGTCGCGTCGGCCGGGGGCGGCGGCGCAGGGCGGTGGCGGCCGCGGCGGTGGTGGCCGGGCTGCTGCTGGCGGGCGGGGCCCTGGGCGGGTACCTGCACTTCGGGGCGGGGACCGGACCGCCGGGGAAGACCGCCGCCGGGACGAAGGCCGGTCCCGTGCCGTCGAAGCACTTCGTCCCGTGGGCGGTTGCGCTGGGCGCGCCGGGGACCGGCAACCGGACCGGCGCCGGGTCCTGTTCCTGGGAGGCGGCGCTGTACTGCGCGGGGCCGGGTGTGACCGCGGCCCGGCTCGACCCGGCGGACGGCACGGTGCTGTGGTCGGTGAAGGCGGCCGCCCCGGCCACCGGGACGGCGACGGCGACGGACAGCGCGCCGCTGCACGCGGGCGGGCTGGTCCTCGCGGTCGCCCCGGGCAGCGGGACGCTCCAGGCGCTGGATCCGGGGACGGGCGCCGAGCGCTGGAAGCGGAAACTGCCGGACGGCGCGCGGGCGGTGGCCGCGGGCGGGCAGGTGCTGCTCGTGCCGCCGAACGGGAGCGTGACCGCGCTCGACGTGGCCGGCGGGGCCGTGCGGTGGACGAAGCAGCTCGGCGGGGTGGGTTCCGTGTGGTGGGGCGGCGGCCCGGATTCCGCCGGGGTGCCGGTGATGTACGTGGCGACGCCGGACGGGGGCGGGGGCGGCGGTACGACGCAGCTCGCGGCGGTGGACCCGGCGAGCGGGGCGCTGAGCTGGCAGTTGCGGACCGCGGGGCGGCTGCGGCCGGTCGGCCTCGCGCAGGGCGGGCTGTTCCTGCTGGACAGCGACGCGCAGGCCAGGACCGGTGCGGTGGTCCGGGTGGACCTGACGACCCACGCCGTGCGGCGGGTCCGGCTGTCGGCGCCGCTGTTCGACGCGGAGGCGTCGGTGGGCGCGGACGGCGTCGTGTACGTGGTGGGGGTGTCGGGCGGGCTGGTCGCGGTGGGCGCCGAGCGGGAGCAGTGGCGGCTGGAGACCGGCCTGGCCGTGGCCTCCCGGCCGGTGGCGGCCGACGGCCGGATCCACCTGGCGGCGCCGGACGGGCGGCTGTTGGCGGTCGATGCGGGCAGTGGGCGGCTGGTGGGGCAGACGAAGCCGCGGATGGGTGACGCCCGGGACGGCTTCGCGGCGGCGCTGCCGGCGCCGGTGTCCGCCGACGGGCGGGTGTACGGGACGGCACCGGACGGATCGGTCTTCGCGGTCGCCTCCGCCGATCCCGCCGGCTGGTAACCGGGGCCGGGCCCGCCGACGGTGCCCGAAGCCCGGCCCGCCGGTGGCCCGCCGCCGGCCCGCCGGTGGCGACGGCCCCGCGCCGCCTGGCGGACCCCGCCGGGGTGCCGCTGCGCGGGGCTCGTCCCCTATCGGGGGCAGCGCCCCCGCAACGGCGCCGCACCCGGAGCCGCCTGCGCCAGGCCGGGTCAGGCACCCGGCAAACGGAGCCGCCTGCGCAGGGCCGGGTCAGGCACCGGCAGGCGGAGCCATGGTGGCCGGGGGCCGGTCAGCCGCCCAGCAGGGTGACGTCGCGGACTGCGCCCTTGTCGGCGCTCGTCGCCATCGCCGCGTACGCACGCAGGGCCGCCGAGACCTTGCGCTCACGGTTCTTCGGGGCGTAAACGCCGCCCAGGGCCTCGTGGCGGGCAGCCAGCGTGGCCTCGTCGACCAGGAGCTCGATCGAGCGGTTCGGAATGTCGATCCGGATCCGGTCGCCGTCCTCGACCACGGCGATGTCGCCGCCCGAGGCCGCCTCCGGGGAGGCGTGGCCGATGGACAGGCCCGACGTACCGCCGGAGAAGCGGCCGTCCGTGACCAGCGCGCAGACCTTGCCGAGGCCGCGGCCCTTCAGGAACGACGTCGGGTAGAGCATCTCCTGCATGCCGGGACCGCCGCGCGGGCCCTCGTACCGGATGACGACGACGTCGCCCGCCTTGATCTCCTTGCGGAGGATCTTGTCGACCGCCTCGTCCTGCGATTCACAGACGACGGCCGGGCCCTCGAAGGTCCAGATCGACTCGTCGACGCCGGCCGTCTTCACCACGCACCCGTCGACCGCGATGTTGCCGCGCAGGACCGCCAGCCCGCCGTCCTTCGAGTACGCGTGCTGCACCGACCGGATGCAGCCGCCCTCGGCGTCGAGGTCCAGGGTGTCCCAGCGCTCGGACTGGGAGAAGGCGGTGGCGGAGCGGACGCAGCCGGGGGCCGCGTGCCACAGCTCCATGGCCTCCTCCGAGGCCGTGCCGCTGCGGGCGTCCCACTTCGCGAGCCAGTCCTCCAGGTTCTCGGAGTGGACCGTGGTGACGTCCTTGTTCAGGAGCCCGCCGCGGTGCAGCTCGCCGAGGATGGCGGGGATACCGCCGGCCCGGTGGATGTCCTCCATGTAGTACGTGCCGCCGGGCGCCACGTTCGGCGCGACCTTGGCCAGGCACGGGACCCGCCTCGACACCTCGTCGATGTCGGTGAGGTCGTACTCCAGGCCCGCCTCCTGCGCGGCGGCCAGCAGGTGCAGGATCGTGTTCGTCGAGCCGCCCATGGCGATGTCGAGGGCCATGGCGTTCTCGAAGGCCTGGCGGGTCGCGATGGAGCGCGGCAGGACCGAGTGGTCGTCCTGCTCGTAGTACCGCTTGGTGATCTCGACGACCGTGCGGCCGGCGTCCTCGTACAGGGCGCGGCGGGCGGTGTGCGTGGCGAGGACGGAGCCGTTGCCGGGGAGGGCCAGACCGATGGCTTCGGCGAGGCAGTTCATCGAGTTGGCGGTGAACATGCCGCTGCACGACCCACAGGTCGGACAGGCGTTCTCCTCGATCCGCAGCACGTCCTCGTCGGAGACGTTCTCGTTGGACGCGTCGACCATGGCGTCGATCAGGTCGAGCTTGCGGACGGTGCCGTCGACGAGGATGGCCTGGCCGGCCTCCATCGGGCCGCCCGACACGAACACGACGGGGATGTTGAGGCGCATGGCGGCCATCAGCATGCCGGGCGTGATCTTGTCGCAGTTGGAGATGCAGATGAGCGCGTCGGCGCAGTGCGCCTCGACCATGTACTCCACGCTGTCCGCGATCAGGTCGCGGGAGGGCAGGGAGTACAGCATGCCGCCGTGGCCCATGGCGATGCCGTCGTCGACCGCGATGGTGTTGAACTCGCGCGGGACGGCGCCCGCGGCGCGGATGGCGTCGGAGACGATCCGGCCGACGGGGGCCAGGTGCGTGTGCCCGGGGACGAACTCGGTGAACGAGTTGGCGACCGCGATGATCGGCTTCCCGATGTCCTCGCTCGCTACGCCCGACGCACGCATAAGGGCGCGTGCGCCCGCCATGTTGCGGCCGTGGGTGACGGTGCGGGACCTCAGCTCGGGCATCGGGTTCACTCCCCATGAGTGCGGTGGCGCGAGGCGCCGGCCGCGACTGTACGACTGTGGATATGGCTCGGTTACGAGGCTACGCCCCTGGCCCGGGATGCGGACAGGTTGTCCGCATGACGGGACGCCCGGCTCATTCCTCGGTCAAGTAGCGCTGGAGGGTCGGGGCCACCAGGGCGACGATGGCCTCCGGGTCGGCGGACGCGAGGGGCTCGACCTGGACCACGTACCGCAGGAGCGCGATGCCGATCATGTGGGAGGCGGCGAGCTCGGCGCGGAAGGTGGGGTCGGGGACCTCGAGGTCGGCCGCGACCCGTTCCAGGACCCGGCGCAGGACCAGCCGGCGCAGCACGGCGGCCGCGGCCTCGTGCGTGAGGGCGGAGCGGACGACGGCGAGGAGCGGGGCCCGGGTGGCCGGGTTCTCCCAGACCCCCAGGAAATAACGCGCGAGCCGCTCGCCGATGCCGTCGGGGCCCTCTCCCACGATCGCGGGGACGACGAGGGCGGGCTCCATCGTGACCTCGATGGCGGCGGCGAAGAGGTCGTCCTTGCTGCCGAAGTAGTGGTGGACCAGCGCCGGGTCCACGCCGGCGACCTTCGCGATGCCGCGTACGGACGTCTTGTCGTACCCGCGCTCCGCGAACACCTCGCGGGCCGCGAGCCGGATCCGCTCCTGGGTGCCGGGGCCGTCGTCGGCCTCGTCCTGACGGGGCCGGCCGGGGCCGCGGCGCGGCTTGGCGGGTTCCGTCATGGCCGGGGGGTCCGGACCGGGGTGGCACTGGCACTGGCCGCGAGGTGGAGCCGGGTGAAGGCCAGGGCCTCGGCGAGGTCGGCCTCGCGCTCCGCGGAGGACATCGCGCGGCGGGTGTTCACCTCGATGACGACGTGCCCGGCGAAGGAACGGGCGGCGAGACGTTCCAGCAGCTCGGCGCAGGGCTGGGTGCCGCGGCCGGGGACGAGGTGCTCGTCCTTGGCCGAGCCGTTCCCGTCAGCGAGGTGCACGTGCGCGAGCCGGTCCCCCATGCGGTCGATCATCGCGGTGGCGTCCGTACGGGCGGTGGCGGTATGCGAAAGATCGACGGTGAAATGCCGGTAGTCGTCTTTGGTGACGTCCCACTCGGGGGCGTAGGCCAGCATCTCCCGGTCCCGGTACCGCCACGGGTACATGTTCTCGACGGCGAACCGGACGTCGGTCTCGTCGGCCATCCGCCAGATGCCGCTGACGAAGTCCCGCGCGTACTGCCGCTGCCACCGGAAGGGCGGGTGCACGACGACGGTGGAGGCCCCCAGCCGCTCGGCCGCGGCCTGCGCGCGCTGGAGCTTGGTCCAGGGATCGGTGGACCACACGCGCTGCGTGATCAACAGACAAGGGGCGTGGACGGCAAGGATCGGCACCTGATGCTGATCCGAAAGCCGCCGCAGCGCATCGATGTCCTGGCTGACCGGATCCGTCCAGACCATCACCTCGACGCCGTCGTACCCGAGGCGCGCGGCGATCTCGAAGGCGGTCGCCGTCGACTCCGGGTACACGGAGGCGGTGGAGAGGGCGACTTTCGCGGTCGGGATCCGGACTGGTTTTGCCACGGGGACAGGGTACGGGGCGCAGCCGCCGAGGACCGTGACGCCGGCCACGCCGACCCGCACCCGGGAGCGGGCCGCAGGGACTCGGTGGTGTCCGGGGCATCGCGCCACGGCCGCATCACCCGCTCCAGGGTGGCGAGTTCGCGGCACACGCGCGCACCGGGTCCGGGCGGCGATCCCGACCGCCGCGCCTGTCGGGCGAGGTGCACGCCACGGCCCCGGCGCCGAATCCAGAACCCGCGCCCCGGCCCTCATGCGCGCGCCCGGGCAGCCGAGAGCCGCTATACCAGCCGAAGCGCGTAGCGATCTGATGCGTGCCGGCCGCCTGCCCGGCGCCGAGGGGTGGCCTGGTCGCTGTCCTACTCCGGCTGGGCCGGCCCCGACCCGGGGCGGGCCTGCTCATGGGCCCCGGCCGGGCATCCGGATCCCCCGGAACCAAGGCTCGCGATCGCTGATGCTGCCCTGCTCAAGGCTGGTGTCCAGGTGACCGTCCTTTTGGGGGCTTCCCGACAGTCCTTGTCTTTCCGGGGCGGGACGGGCGGTCAAGGGGGGCCGAAGGCCCTCGCGAAGCGACGCGAAGCGCCCTTGAGGGCCCGGCCCGACACGGAGAGACGATGGGACTGGCGGGAAACCCCCGAACCGTCTCTGATCCAGACCCCCAGGCATGCCGCCCCAGGGCCCCGGCCCTCCAGGCAGCGCCAGCCTGAGCAAAATGCCGCCAAGGCCGACCCCGCCGAAGGCCCCGCCCGCACCGTGCGGGCCTCGCTACGGGAGGTGGTCCAGGCGGCGGAGGATGACGCCCTCGCGGAGGGCCCAGGGGCAGATCTCGAGTTCGTCGACGCCGAAGAGGTCCATCGCACCCTCCGCGACCAGCGCCCCCGCCAGCAGCTGGGACGCGCGGCCCTCCGAGACGCCCGGGAGGGCGGCCCGCTGCGCGGTCGTCATCGACGCGAGCCTCGGCACCCACTCCTCCAGGGACTTGCGGGTCAGGTCCCGCTGTACGTACAGCCCGTCCGCCGAGCGCGCCGCGCCCGCGATGCGGGCCAGCTGCCGGAACGTCTTCGACGTCGCCACCACGTGGTCCGGCGCCCCGAAGCGGCTGAACTCGCCGACCGTGCGCGCGATCTGCGCCCGCGCGTGCCGCCGCAGGGCCCGTACGTCCGCCGCGTCCGGCGGGTCGCCCGGGAGCCAGCCCGTGGTGAGGCGGCCCGCGCCCAGCGGCAGCGAGACCGCCGCGTCGGGGTCCTCGTCGATGCCGTACGCGATCTCCAGCGAGCCGCCGCCGATGTCGAGGACCAGCAGCTTGCCCGCGGACCAGCCGAACCAGCGGCGGACGGCGAGGAACGTCAGCCGCGCCTCGTCCTCGCCGCTGAGGATGGGGAGGTCGACGCCGGTCTCGAGCTTCACCCGGGCCAGGACCTCGTCCGCGTTGGTGGCCTCGCGCACGGCGCTGGTCGCGAACGGCAGCACGTCCTCGCAGCCCTTGTCCTCGGCGGCCTGCGCGGCCTCGCCGATCACCGATACGAGGCGCTCTATGCCTGCCGGGGTGACCGCTCCGGCCTCATCGAGCAGCTCCGCCAGCCGCAGTTCCACCTTGTGCGAGTGCGCCGGCTGCGGGCGCGCGCCGGGGTGCGCGTCCACCACCAGCAGATGGATCGTGTTCGAACCCACATCAAGGACACCGAGTCTCATACGAGGAAACGCTACTGTGCGGCTGGAGTATGGGTGGCGTAAGGGGCGCTTAGGCTTGGGTTTGTGCCAAATACGAAGAAGGCCAACAAGTCCAAGCCCGCCGGGAAGCCCGAGAAGGCCGCAAAGGCCGACGACCTCAAGCAGGCCGCCAAGGCCAAGCCGGCCAAGAAGGCGAAGCCCCAGGCCAAAGCCCCGGTCGCGCGTGACGACGAGAAGGGGCTCGACTTCCCGCGGGCCTGGGTGGAGTTCCCCGACCCCGCCGATGCCGAGCAGGTCTTCCGCTGCGACCTGACCTGGCTGACCTCCCGCTGGACCTGCATCTTCGGCAGCGGCTGCCAGGGCATCCAGGCCGGCCGGGCCGATGACGGCTGCTGCACCCTCGGCGCGCACTTCTCGGACGAGGACGACGAGAAGCGGGTCGCCGAGCACGTGGCACGGCTGACCCCCGAGCTGTGGCAGTTCCACGACGTCGGCAGCGAGACCGGCTGGACGCAGCACGACGACGACGGGGAGAAGCAGACCCGCCGCTGGGACGGCGCGTGCATCTTCCTGAACCGGCCCGGGTTCCCCGCCGGCGCCGGGTGCTCGCTGCACATCCTGGCGCTGAAGAGCGGCCAGGAGCCGCTGGAGACCAAGCCCGACGTGTGCTGGCAGCTGCCGATCCGCCGGACGTACGAGTGGATCGACCGGCCGGACGACACCCGCGTGCTGCAGGTGTCGATCGGCGAGTACGACCGGCGCGGCTGGGGCCCGGGCGGGCACGACCTGCACTGGTGGTGCACGTCGGCGACGTCCGCGCACGGCGCCGGCGAGCCGGTGTACGTGTCGTACCGCGCCGAGCTGACGGAGCTGATGGGCAAGGAGGGGTACGAGGCCCTCGTGAAGCTGTGCGAGGCGCGGCTGTCCTCGCTGCTGCCGATGGCTCCGCACCCCGCGGACCCGGCGTAGCCGATAGCGGACCCGCGTAGCCGATAGCCGACCCGGGTAGCCGACAGCAGACCCGGCCTAGCCCGCCGGACCGCTCGGGGCCGCGGGCGGGGAAACCGTTCCTTCTGAGGCGCTCGGCGTCGGAGTGGGGGTCGGTGTGGGCGTCGGCGTGGGGCTGGGGGTTTCCGTCGGCGTCGGGGTGGGCGTCGGGGTCCGCGTCGGGTGCGTGGGCTCCGTCGGCGTGGGCGCCGGGCGGCCGCGACCCTGGATGGAGACCACCGTGCCGCCGGGGTCCACGCCGACCCGGGCGGACCAGGCGCCCACGGGCTGGGCCTCGGTGTCCACGGCGATCTGCAGGGTGACCGATTCTCCTGGGGCCAGCGTGCCCGCGGTCCGGCTCGCGCGCAGCCAGGGGGCGTCGGACCAGAGCCGCCAGTCCACCGGGGCCCCGCCGGACGCGGTGAGTGTGAGCAGGGTGGTGCTCCCGCGCGAGGAGGCGGCGACGGAGAGCCGGCCGGGGTTCCCGGCCCGGTCGGGGGCCGCGGTCGGCCCGGTGCTGATCACCTCGACGGAGACGTCGGGGGTGTCCGGGGCGGCGCTGCCCGTGGCGAAGCCGGGCTCGCCGGTGGTGTGGGCGGTGTTGCCGGCGTTCTCGTACGCGCGCAGCGGGCGGCCGTCCTGGTGCGGGACCGGGATCTCGGACTCGCTCGCGGAGATCCGGGTGGACTCCGAGCCGACGCTTTCGCCGGTCTCCGGGGCGCCTCGGTACGCGGCCCACAGCGCGAGGACCGGCGCCGCGACCACGGTGGCGACGACGGTGGTGGTCACGGCCCGGGCGCGCAGCCGGTCGCGGCGGGCCGCGCGGTCCCGGGGGTCCATCGGGAAGCCCGCGCGGTCGAAGCGCGGGCCGGGACGGCGGCGGCGCCGGCCGCTGCCGCCGGAGTGGAGCATGGCCGCGCGGACGGCGGTGCGCGGGGCGGGGACCAGCGGGAGCGCCGCGTGGATGCCGCCGGTGCCGGGCCAGGGGGCGGCGGCGTCGACGCGTTCGGCGACGCGGCGGCAGCGGGGGCAGTCGTCGACGTGGCGGACCAGCTCGGCGCGCAGGGTGGTGGACAGGAGCACCTGGCCGTCGCCGGTGAGCCGGGAGACGGAGGGGCAGCTGCCGGTCTCCACGACGGCGAGGGCGGCGCGGGTCCGCTCCACCTCGCAGGCGGCGCCGGCCAGCAGCTCCCGGGCGGTGGCGGGGGGCGTGCCGAGGACGGCGGCGAGTTCGGGGACGCCGAGGCGGTGGCGGACGGCGAGTTCGAGGGCCTCGCGCTGCGCGGGCGTGGTCCCGGCGGCTTCGGGCCAGGCGAGGCGGGCCAGCTCGGTGCGCCGGTAGGCATTCACGTCCAGGGAGCGGTGCACCTCCGGCGCGTGCTCGGGATCTGTGCGCTCCGGCGTGCGCCGGGCGGAATGCGCTCCCTGCCGGGTCCGCCGGTGCTCGGCCAGCCGCTGCAGACAGCCCCAGCGGGCGAGGGCGTACAGCCAGGCCCGCCGGCCCCCCTCGTCGGGACATCGGCCGGGGTGCCGCTCGGCGACGGCGAGGACGTCGGCGAGCACCTCGGTGGCGGTGTCGTGGTCGCAGAGGACCGACAGGCAGTACGTGAACAGGCCGTCGAGGTACGGCTCGTGCCGGAAGGGGGGCTGCTGCTGTTCTCCTCCGGGGCCTTCGCGGCCTTCGGGGCCCTCGGGGGGCGTGCGCCCGTGCGCCGGGTGTGCGCCGGTGCGCTGGGCGGGGCTCTCCTGGTTGCTGCTGTTCACCCTGGCGAAGGTAGGCCGCAGGCCGGTGACGGCCGTGAAGCCTTCAGCTGTTTTAGCCCTTACGGGTGAACAGATCGAACCCGTGCTGACAGCGGCCCTGACGTCTGGCGCGCGGGCCGGGGTGCGGACGGGGGTTCGGGCCGGGCGCGGGCCGGGGCGGGGGCCGGGGCGGGGGCCAGGACGCGGGCGCTGTCACAGGGTCCGGATACCGTGGGCCGCATGGCTGCCCGTACATCTCGTTCATCCGCCAAGGACCGGCCGTCCTACCGCTGCTCCGAGTGCGGGTACACGACCGCGAAATGGCTCGGGCGGTGCCCCGAGTGCCAGGCGTGGGGCACCGTCGAGGAGATGGGCGGCGCGCCCGCGGTACGGACCACCGCCGCCGGGCGGGTCTCGGCGCCCGCGCTCCCGATCGCGCAGGTCGACGGCCGGACGGCGACCGCCCGCAGCACCGGTGTGGACGAGCTGGACCGGGTCCTCGGCGGCGGGCTCGTGCCCGGCGCCGTCGTCCTGCTGGCCGGCGAGCCGGGCGTCGGGAAGTCGACGCTGCTGCTGGACGTCGCGGCGAAGGCGGCCAGCGAGGCGCACCGCACCCTCTACGTCACGGGTGAGGAGTCGGCGAGCCAGGTGCGGCTGCGGGCCGACCGGATCAAGGCGCTGAACGACCACCTGTTCCTCGCCGCCGAGACCGACCTGTCCGCCGTACTGGGCCACCTCGACGCCGTGCAGCCCTCGCTGCTGATCCTGGACTCCGTACAGACCGTGGCCTCGCCCGAGATCGACGGCGCGCCCGGCGGCATGGCCCAGGTCCGCGAGGTGGCCGGGGCGCTGATCCGGGCCTCCAAGGAACGCGGGATGGCCACCCTGCTGGTCGGGCACGTCACCAAGGACGGGGCGATCGCCGGCCCGCGGCTGCTGGAGCACCTGGTGGACGTGGTCCTCAGCTTCGAGGGCGACCGGCACGCGCGCCTGCGCCTCGTACGCGGCGTCAAGAACCGGTACGGGGCCACCGACGAGGTGGGCTGCTTCGAACTGCACGACGAGGGGATCACCGGGCTCGCCGACCCGAGCGGGCTGTTCCTGACCCGGCGCGCGGAGGCCGTCCCCGGGACCTGCCTGACGGTGACGCTGGAGGGCAAGCGCCCGCTGGTCGCCGAGGTGCAGGCGCTGACCGTGGACTCGCAGATCCCCTCGCCCCGGCGGACCACCTCGGGCCTGGAGACCTCCCGCGTCTCGATGATGCTGGCGGTCCTGGAGCAGCGCGGCCGGATCACCGCGCTCGGCAAGCGCGACATCTACTCCGCCACCGTGGGCGGGGTGAAGCTGACGGAGCCCGCCGCCGACCTGGCGATCGCGCTGGCGCTGGCCTCGGCGGCGAGCGACGTGCCGTTGCCGAAGAACCTCGTCGCGATCGGGGAGGTCGGCCTCGCGGGCGAGGTGCGCCGCGTGACCGGAGTGCAGCGGCGCCTCGCGGAGGCGCACCGGCTCGGCTTCACGCACGCCCTGGTGCCGGGCGACCCCGGGAAGGTGCCGGCCGGGATGAAGGTCACCGAGGTCGCGGACATGGGAGACGCGCTGCGGGTCCTGCCGCGCGGGCGGTCGCGGGCGTCGGCCAAGGAGTAGGCGCTGGTGACAGGGGTATGAGGAGGCCCGTACGGGGTCCCTCAGGAGCGCACCTGGCCAAGCCACGGCGGGCGCGCAGCGCACGCCGGTAGACTTTGTGCTGGTCCGCCCGGCTGTACGCAGGCGGCGCAACCCGCGACCGGAGGAGTGCAGTGGCAGCCAAGGACGGGGCAGCAGCATCCGGAAAGTCGGGCGCCGGCTCCAAGCAGGAGGCCATGATGCGCGCCTCGCTGAGCGCGGTCGCACCTGGTCAGCCCCTGCGCGACGGTCTGGAACGGATCGTCCGCGGCAACACCGGTGGCCTCATCGTCCTCGGGATGGACAAGACCGTCGAGGCGATGTGCACGGGCGGTTTCGTCCTGGATGTGGAGTTCACCGCGACCCGGCTGCGCGAGCTGTGCAAGCTCGACGGTGCGCTGATCCTGGACAAGGACATCACCAAGATCCTGCGGGCCGGCGTCCAGCTGGTGCCGGACGCGTCGATCCCGACGGAGGAGACGGGCACCCGTCACCGCACCGCGGACCGCGTCTCGAAGCAGTGCGGCTTCCCGGTGGTGTCGGTGTCGCAGTCGATGCGGCTGATCGCGCTGTACGTGGACGGGGAGCGCCGGGTCCTCGAGGAGTCCGGGGCGATCCTGTCGCGGGCGAACCAGGCGCTGGCCACGCTGGAGCGGTACAAGCTGCGGCTCGACGAGGTCGCGGGCACGCTGTCGGCGCTGGAGATCGAGGACCTGGTCACGGTGCGCGACGTGACGGCGGTCGCGCAGCGGCTGGAAATGGTGCGCCGCATTGCCACGGAAATCGCGGAATACGTGGTCGAGCTGGGCACGGACGGGCGACTGCTGTCGCTCCAGCTGGACGAGCTGACCGTCGGCATCGAGCAGGAGCGGGAGCTGGTGATCCGCGACTACGTGCCGGAGCCGACGGCGAAGCGCTCCCGCACGGTGGACGAGGCGCTGCCCGCGCTGGACGCGCTGACGCATCCGGAGCTGCTGGAGCTCGGCATCGTGGCACGGGCGCTGGGGTACACCGGCTCGCCGGAGACGCTGGACTCGGCGGTGTCCCCGCGGGGGTACCGGCTGCTGGCGAAGGTCCCGCGGCTTCCGGGGGCCATCATCGAGCGGCTGGTGGAGCACTTCGGGGGCCTGCAGAAGCTGTTGGCCGCGTCGGTGGACGATCTCCAGGCCGTGGACGGCGTGGGCGAGGCGCGGGCGCGCAGTGTCCGCGAGGGCCTGTCCCGTCTGGCGGAGTCGTCGATCCTCGAGCGCTACGTCTAAAGCGCCGGCGGGGCCGGAACAGGCCCGGGCGCCCCGGGGGCGGCGGGGCCGGAGCAGCCCCGGGCGCCCCCCACGGGGTGCTAGTCCTGCTTGAGGACGAAGGAGGTTCGGGCTACCGGCATGCCCGGGGACTTGACCTCCACCACGTACGTGTCCGGAGCCGCGCTCCCCGCCGGAGGCGTCTGGCACTGGTCCGCCGCGCTGAACTTCCTGTCCCACTCCAGCGCCTGCTTCGTCTCCCCCTGCGCCGGAACCCGGAAGAACGCGTTGGCCGCGCCCGACGGGCAGTCCGCCGAGGACCAGACGGCCTTGCTGGTGCTCGCCTGAAGGATGGTCAGGACCGCCTGCTTCGGGCCGAGGTCGACCTTGCAGGTCGTGCCGGAGACATTGCGGGCGACCAGTTCGAGGCGGGGCTTCTCGCTCGTCTCGTACTCGTTCTTCACGCTCTTGACCTCCCACTGCAGCCCGCTCGGGGCGCACGTGGGAAGCGGGGAGTCCGCCGGGACCTGGGACGTGGAACCGCCCGGACCGCCGCTGCCGCCGCCCCCGCCGGCGCCGCTGCCGGAACCCGGGCCCGCTCCCGCGCCCGCCGCCGTGCCCGGAGTGCCGCCCGGTTCGCCGTTCTTGCCGGCGCCGCCGCCCGACTCCGCACGCCCGCCCGGCGCCTGACTGATCGCCGGCCCCGTCCCCGCAGGTCCCGGGGTGATCGAGGCGACCGGGTCGGGCCCCTTGTCGCCGCCCTTGCCGTTCGTACTCGACTTCCCCCCACCGGAACTGACGGTCCATACGGCGAGGAGCGCGAGCAGCGCGACAACGGACGCCAGCACAGCCCTCCGTCGCCAGTAGATGGAGGAGGGGAGCGGCCCGACCGGATTGCGCATAGATCCCACGGACGGAACTTTACGAGAGTCCGCGGGCCGATCTGCGCCCCACATGCCGCGCAAGCGGCTTGTTCTGCCGATGATCATCCTGCGGGCGGACGCCCGACCGTCGAGATTCGGCCAAGCGTCCCACGTCGGTCGCGATCGCGTTTGAGTACGGTCGGTGAGCACGGACACCTCCGGCCCCTCCCGCGGCATCACCGATTCCGCCGGCTCCGCACCCGGCTGGGTGCAGTCGGCGTTCGAGGTCCGGACGGAGTACGGACTGCTGCTTTTCGGCCTGCTCTTCACGGCCGTGTGGTGGCGGGCGCGCGCCCGGGCCGGCCCGCGGGCCCTCGCCCTCACCGGTCCGATCAGTACGATCGCCGCCGCCATGCGGGCGAGCGGAGGGCGCGCCGCTGTCCGGTTCACCGGCCCGGGCCCCGCGCGGCAGCCCCGAAACGTGCCAGGATGCCGTCTGCCATGACTGCATCCACCAGCCCTTCCCCCGAGACGTTCCCCGACGTGTCCCACGCGCTGCACTCCCCGGTCATCGCCTGGTTCGAGGAGCACGCCCGCGACCTGCCCTGGCGCCGCCCCGAGGCCGGCCCCTGGGGGGTCATGGTCAGCGAGTTCATGCTCCAGCAGACCCCGGTCAGCCGGGTCCTGCCGGTGTACGAGCAGTGGCTCGCCCGGTGGCCCCGCCCGGCCGACCTGGCCGCGGAGGCCCCCGGCGAGGCCGTACGGGCCTGGGGGCGGCTCGGCTACCCCCGCCGGGCCCTGCGCCTGCACGGCGCGGCCGTCGCGATAACGGAGCGGCACGGGGGCGACGTACCGCGGGAGCACGCGCAGCTGCTCGCGCTGCCCGGGATCGGCGAGTACACGGCGGCCGCCGTGGCCTCGTTCGCGTACGGGCAGCGGCACGCCGTGCTCGACACCAACGTGCGCCGGGTCTTCGCGCGCACCACGACCGGGGTCGAGTACCCGCCGAACGCCACCACGGCCGCCGAGCGGCGCCTGGCCCGGGCCCTGCTGCCCGACGACGAGGGCACCGCGGCCCGCTGGGCGGCGGCCTCCATGGAGCTCGGCGCCCTGGTGTGCACGGCCAAGTCCCCGGACTGCTTGCGCTGCCCGGTGGCCGGGCTGTGCGCGTGGAGGCTGGCCGGGAAGCCGGCGCACGAGGGGCCGCCGCGGCGCGGCCAGACGTACGCGGGGACGGACCGGCAGGTGCGCGGCAAGCTCCTCGCAGTGCTGCGGGATGCGGTCGGACCGGTTCCGCAGGCGGTGCTCGACACCGTCTGGGACGAGCCCGTGCAGCGGGCCCGGTCGCTGGACGGGCTGGTCTCCGACGGGCTGGTCGAACCGCTCGCCGGGGGGATGTACCGGCTGCCGCAGGGCCCCGCGGCGAACTGAGGCGGGCCGGAGGCGAGCTGAGCCGAGCCGGAGCCGCGCCGAGCTGACCCGAGATGAGCTGAGTCGGGGATTCCGTTTGTGTCGGCCAAACCCCAGCTCACGGCACTGTTACACAACCTATGGGTGTCCGTGCGTCCACCGAAGGCTGGCCCGCACAGGCCCGTGACAACCCCTCCGTACCTTCGAATGCGTAGGACCACGGGGATGAGCGGTTGCACGGGACGGAGGCGGTCTGAGATGGCGCACGGCGAGGTACTCGGATTCGAGGAGTACGTACGCACTCGGCAGGATGCGCTCCTGCGCAGTGCCCGGCGCCTGGTCCCGGACCCCACGGACGCGCAGGACCTCCTGCAGACCGCGCTGGTGCGCACGTACGGCCGCTGGGACGGCATCGCCGACAAGTCGCTGGCCGACGCCTATCTGCGCCGCGTCATGATCAACACCCGCACCGAGTGGTGGCGCGCCCGCAAGCTGGAGGAAGTCCCCACCGAGCAGCTCCCGGACGCCTCCGTCGAGGACGGCTCCGACCAGCGCGCCGACCGCGCCCTGCTGATGGACATCCTCAAGGTTCTCGCGCCCAAGCAGCGCAGCGTGGTCGTGCTGCGACACTGGGAGCAGATGAGCACCGAGGAGACCGCCGCCGCGCTCGGCATGTCGGCGGGTACTGTGAAGAGCACCCTGCACCGCGCGCTGGCCCGGCTCCGGCAGGAGTTGGAGAGCCGGGATCTGGACATGCGCGCGCTGGAGCGCGGTGACCACCGCGGTGACCACACCATCCGGTACGAGGGGCGTGAGCGGTGCGCGGCCTGAACGGCCAAAGCTTGAGCGGCAGAAGTCCGCTGGTGCTGATGTCGGCGGGGACGGTCGTCCTCGTCGGCACAGTGCTGTTGGCGGCCGGATGCGCCACCGGCGGCACCGGTCTGCGCGACGGCGGCCCGGCCCACACCGAAGCCGTCGCCAAGAGCGGCTCGCCGACGGCCACCCCGCCGGACCACGTCCCGGCCACCACGGGGGCGTCGGGAGGACCGGCACGGCGGGTCGACGCCGTCGCACTGCTCCGGGCGGACCCGAAGGTCAGCGCCGAGGTCAAGCGGGACCTCAAGCCCTGCACGGGCAAGGAGTACCCGGTCGACGTGAGCTACGGGAAGGTCACCGGCGGCTCCGTCGTGGACATCGTCGTCAACGTGCTGTCCTGCGCCGATGCGCTGGGGCGGGGCTCGTACGTGTACCGGGCGGAGGGCGGGACGTACGAGAATGTGTTCTCGGACGAGCAGCCGCCCGTCTACGCGGAGATCGACCGGGGCGCCCTGGTGGTCACCAAGCCCGTCTACGGCAAGAGCGACGCCCTCGCCTATCCCTCGGGCGAGGACGTGATCACGTACCACTGGAACGGGGAGAAGTTCACCGAGCAGGACCGGGTGCACACCGACTACAGCAACATCGACGGTGCGGTCCAGCCGGCCCCGGCGGTCACCCAGAAGAACTGACCCCGAAGACCCGAAAACCGAGAAGAACCGACGGACGAACCGGCGGACCGAAGAAGCGAAGAACCGAGGCGAGGCTCCCGCATGGCCGAGACCCATGTCCTGTTCGTGGAGGACGACGACGTCATCCGCGAGGCCACGACCCTGGCGCTGGAACGCGACGGGTTCGTGGTCACCGCCATGCCCGACGGCCTGTCCGGCCTGGAGTCCTTCCGGGCCAACCAGCCGGACATCGCGCTGCTCGACGTGATGGTGCCCGGCATGGACGGCGTGAGCCTGTGCCGCCGGATCCGCGACGAGTCCACCGTGCCCGTGATCATGCTGTCGGCGCGCGCCGACTCCATCGACGTCGTCCTCGGCCTGGAGGCGGGCGCCGACGACTACGTCACCAAGCCGTTCGACGGCTCGGTCCTCGTCGCCCGGATCCGCGCCGTGCTGCGCCGCTTCGGCCACGCCGGCGGCCCGCAGAACGGACGGCCGGGGGCGAACGGCGAGGACGGCTCCGAGGAGCGCGGGGTGCTGGTCTTCGGCGACCTGGAGGTCGACACCGAGGGCATGGAGGTCCGCAGGGCCGGCGCCCCGGTGGCGCTGACGCCCACCGAGATGCGGCTGCTCCTGGAATTCTCCTCCGCGCCCGGCACCGTTCTCTCGCGCGACCGCCTGCTGGAGAGGGTCTGGGACTACGACTGGGGCGGCGACACCCGCGTCGTGGACGTCCACGTCCAGCGGCTGCGCACGAAGATCGGACAGGACCGCATCGAAACGGTCCGAGGATTCGGATACAAGCTCAAGGGATGAGGCGCTTCACCCTCCGTACGGGGATCCGCTGGAAGATCACGCTCGCCATCGCCGCCGTCGGCGCGCTCGTCGCCGTGGCACTGAGCCTGGTCGTGCACAGTGCTGCCCGCGTCTCGATGCTCGAGAGCGCCCGCGACGCGCAGCTGGCCAACGTCAACGTCATCGCCCGCTTCGTCGAAGCCGGGCGCAAGCCGGCCCTGGGGGCCAAGGTCAACGACCCCGAGCTGCCCGCTGCGCTGCGCGAGAAGGCGCGGTCGGGGCGGCGCGGCACGTACATCCAGGAGTCGCGCAAGGGCGTGCCGGAGGTGTGGGCCGCGGTGCCGCTCGGGAACGGGCAGGTGCTGTCGCTGCACAGCGAGTTCAAGGAGAGCGCCAACATGGTGCGCGACCTGGACCGGGCCCTGGTCGTCGGGTCGATCTCCGTCGTCGTCGCGGGCGCCGCGCTCGGTGTGCTCATCGGCGGGCAGATCTCGAGCCGGCTGCGCAAGGCCGCGGCCGCTGCGCAGCGGGTGGCGCACGGGGATCCCGACGTACGGGTGCGGGATGCGGTCGGGGGCGTCGTACGCGACGAGACCGACGACCTCGCGCGGGCCGTGGACGCCATGGCGGATGCGCTCCAGGAGCGGCTGGAGGCCGAGCGGCGGGTGACCGCGGACATCGCGCACGAGCTGCGGACCCCGGTGACGGGCCTGCTCACGGCGGCGGAACTGCTGCCTCCGGGGCGGCCGACCGAGCTGGTGCGGGACCGGGCGCAGGCGATGCGGGCGCTGGTCGAGGACGTACTGGAGGTGGCCCGGCTGGACAGCGCGTCCGAGCGGGCGGAGCTCCAGGACGTGGCGCTGGGCGAGTTCGTGAGCCGGCGGGTGACCTCGCTGATGCCGGAGGCTTCGGTACGGGTGGTCGCGGACGAGATCGTCAGCACCGACCCGCGGCGGCTGGAGCGGATCCTGGGCAACCTGCTGGCCAATGCCTCGCGGTACGGGCAGCCGCCGGTCCAGGTGGACATCGAGGGCCGGGTCGTCCGGGTCCGGGACCACGGGCCGGGCTTCCCGGAGGCGCTGCTGCGCGAGGGGCCGAGCCGGTTCCGGACCGGGTCGACGGACCGCGCCGGGGTGGGGCACGGCCTCGGGCTGACCATCGCGGAGGGGCAGGCGCGGGTGCTGGGCGCCCGGCTGACGTTCCGCAACGTGGCGGCTCCGGGCGGCGCGGACCGCGAGGGAGCGGCGGCCGGAGCGGTGGCGGTGCTGTGGCTGCCGGAGCACGCGCCGACGGCCACGGGAAGCTTCCCGGTCGTCAAGGTGCAGAGCTGATCGCGAGCGGATCGGGACCGGGCCGTACGGCTGTGCGGACCGGTGTTTTAGCATCCGTGGCATGACCGACGGTACGAATCCCCCCAGCAACCCGCAGCCCGAGCCCGCCCCCGGGAACGGGGGCTGCGGGTTCCCGCCGGTCCCACCGGCCCCCGCAGCCGGCTACGGCTACCCGCCCGGCACCCCGGCGCCGGGTGGCGGCGGCAGCTTCGGACCGCCGCCGGGCGTCCCCGCTGACGGCGGCGGCTACGGCTACGGCTACCCGCAGCCGGGCGCTCAGCCCGGCCCGTACCAGCAGGCACCGGCCGCGGCGCCCCAGCCGTGGGCCCAGGGGCTCCCGGACATGGGCGGGTCGGCCGCGCCGGGCCCCGGGCTCCCCGGGCCGTTCGTGCCGCCGTCGGACCAGCCGGACTGGGAGGCCATGGCCGACCGCTCGGCGGCCGAGAAGCGCAGGAAGCGGCTGTGGATGATCGGCGCCGCGGTGACCGTACTGGCGCTGCTCGCCGGCGGTGGAACGTTCCTGCTGCTGGGCGACGACAAGGGCGAGGACGAGGCGAAGAACGACACGCCCTCCCCGTCCGTGTCGGCCTCGCCCTCCCCCAGCGGGTCGAAGAGCAAGGCCCCGGTCGACAACACGCCGACCGTCAAGGACGACCCGACGCAGATCCGGGACCGCAGCGGAAAGGCCCCTCTGAAGATGGGCCCGGACGCCGGGGTCTTCCCGATCGAGAAGCGCTTCGAGATCCGGACGAAGGGCAACGAGAACTCGTACGCCGAGTCCGCGAAGGGCGTCGTGGACACGTCCAAGAGCTTCACCGTCTCGGCGCACGTCTGGAACCGCGCCCCGAAGGGACGCCAGATCGCCGTCAGCCAGGGCAACGAGAAGTCCTTCTCGTTCGAGCTGGGCCTGGACCAGGTGAACGGCAAGCCGACCTGGGTCTTCCGTGTCCAGACGGGCGACCAGGGCGCCGAGGCGACCGCGGTGACCGTGACCGGCGAGAGCCCCAAGATGGAGAAGACCTTCTCCACCCTGACGGGGACCTACGACGCCGAACGCAAGCAGATCGCCCTCTACGTCAACGGCAAGAAGACCGGCGAGGCCCCCGTCCCCGGCGTCTTCCAGGCACAGGGCCCGCTGCAGCTGGCGCGCTCGCGCCACGAGGACAAGTGGACCGCGCCGTGGAGCGGGGCCATGGAGACCGTGCAGACCTACGACGTGGTCCTCTCGCCCGCCCAGATCGACACCCTCAAGCCGGGCAGGGTCGACGCGAAGACGAAGCCGACGGGCTCCTGGCTCCTGTACTGACCGGGGTCAGCGGGCTCAGACGGTGACGCCGGCGTTGCGCAGGAACGCGACCGGGTTCACGGCCGAGCCGTAGTTCGGGGTGGTCCGGATCTCGAAGTGGAGGTGCGGGCCGCTCGAGTTGCCGGTGTTGCCGGACAGCGCGACCTGCGCGCCCTTGGCGACCTTCTGGCCGATCCGGACCTTGATCTTCGAGAGGTGCGCGTACTGGGAGTACGTGTTGTTCGCGTGCTTGATCACGATGGCGTTGCCGTACGCCGGGCCGTCGCCGCCGCCGTTCGGGCCGGCCTTGACGACGACGCCCGCAGAGGCGGCCTTGACCGGGGTGCCGACGGGGCAGGCGAAGTCCTGGCCCGAGTGCTTGTGGGACCACATGCTGCCGCCCTTGCCGAAGGTCGCGGAGAGCGTGTAGCTGGTGACCGGCTTCTGCCAGCCGGCGGTCTTCGCGGGGGCCTTCGCGGCGGCCGCGGGGGCCTTGGCGGCGGTCTGCGAGGCCGTGTCGGCGAAGGCGGCGGTCGTCCCGGCCCCGAGAGCCAGAACCGCACCGAGAGCGGTGGTGCCGATGGCGAGACGGGTACGACGGGTGCTGACGCGCTTCGCGAACATGTAAGGAGACCTCCGGGCCGGGGACAAGGACGGTGCAGGCATGAAGTCACCCGGCACGCTGGGAAGCGGATGCCGGGCTTGCCCATCCTTGGTAACCCGTGTCCCTGCGCATCCCCAAACGTCCCGATTACTACCGGGGCTCGTAGGCGTGGAGGGTGTGACGCAACCGGTTGACCGCGTCCCTGCTGGGCCGAGGGCAAGGGTAGGTCGGGGCAAAATGGACATTCCACCTACGAGACGTCCTAGTAGGTCCGTTTTGCCCTGTGTGGCTTGTCACCGGCGCGCGGCCTCCGGGGGCGCGCAAAAGGGGCGGCCCCGGAACCTTTCGGTTCCGGGGCCGCCCCTCGTGCAGCTACTGCTTACGCGCCCTTGCTCAGGTCCGGGCCGGAGCCCGTGGCCTCGATCGGGGGGAGGTCGGGCAGGGCCGACTTCTCCTCGCCGCGGAAGGTGAACTTGGCTTCCTCGCCGTCGCCCTCCTTGCCCACGACCACGATGTGGCCGGGACGCAGCTCGCCGAAGAGGATCTTCTCCGACAGGATGTCCTCGATCTCGCGCTGGATGGTGCGGCGCAGCGGGCGGGCGCCCAGGATCGGGTCGTAGCCCCGCTTGGCGAGCAGGAGCTTCGCGTCGCCGCTCAGCTCGATGCCCATGTCGCGGTCCTTCAGGCGCTCGTCCACCTTGGCGATCATCAGGTCGACGATCTGGATGATGTCTTCCTGCGAGAGCTGGTGGAAGACGACCGTGTCGTCGACACGGTTCAGGAACTCGGGCCGGAAGTGCTGCTTGAGCTCTTCGTTGACCTTCGCCTTCATCCGGTCGTAACCGGTCTTGACGTCGCCCACGGCCGCGAAGCCGAGGTTGAAGCCCTTCGAGATGTCCCGCGTACCCAGGTTGGTCGTCATGATGATGACCGTGTTCTTGAAGTCCACGACCCGGCCCTGGGAGTCGGTCAGGCGACCGTCCTCCAGGATCTGGAGAAGGGAATTGAAGATATCCGGGTGGGCCTTCTCGACCTCGTCGAAGAGGACGACGGAGAACGGCTTGCGGCGCACCTTCTCGGTGAGCTGGCCGCCCTCTTCGTAGCCCACGTAGCCGGGGGGCGAACCGAAGAGGCGGGAAACCGTGTGCTTCTCGCTGAACTCCGACATGTCGAGGGAGATCAGCGCGTCCTCGTCGCCGAAGAGGAATTCGGCGAGCGTCTTGGAGAGCTCGGTCTTACCGACACCGGACGGGCCGGCGAAGATGAACGAGCCACCCGGGCGCTTCGGGTCCTTCAGACCCGCACGGGTACGGCGGATCGCCTGGGAGAGCGCCTTGATGGCGTCCTTCTGGCCGATGACCCGCTTGTGGAGCTCGTCCTCCATGCGGAGCAGTCGCGAGGACTCCTCCTCGGTGAGCTTGAAGACGGGAATGCCGGTCGCGGTCGCGAGGACCTCGGCGATGAGCTCGCCGTCGACCTCGGCGACGACGTCCATGTCGCCGGCCTTCCATTCCTTCTCGCGCTTGGCCTTCGCCGCCAGCAGCTGCTTCTCCTTGTCGCGGAGAGAAGCTGCCTTCTCGAAGTCCTGGGAGTCGATGGCCGACTCCTTGTCGCGGCGCACGCCCGCGATCTTCTCGTCGAACTCGCGGAGGTCCGGCGGCGCGGTCATCCGGCGGATGCGCATCCGGGAGCCGGCCTCGTCGATCAGGTCGATCGCCTTGTCCGGCAGGAAGCGGTCCGAGATGTACCGGTCGGCCAGCGTCGCCGCCTGGACGAGGGCCTCGTCCGTGATGGAGACGCGGTGGTGGGCCTCGTAGCGGTCGCGCAGGCCCTTGAGGATCTCGATCGTGTGGGGGAGGGAAGGCTCCGCCACCTGGATCGGCTGGAAGCGGCGCTCGAGGGCCGCGTCCTTCTCGAGGTGCTTGCGGTACTCGTCCAGCGTCGTGGCACCGATGGTCTGGAGCTCACCACGGGCCAGCATGGGCTTGAGGATGCTGGCGGCGTCGATCGCGCCCTCGGCGGCACCCGCACCCACGAGGGTGTGGAGCTCGTCGATGAACAGGATGATGTCGCCGCGGGTGCGGATCTCCTTGAGCACCTTCTTCAGGCGCTCCTCGAAGTCACCGCGGTAGCGGGAACCGGCGACCAGGGCACCCAGGTCAAGCGTGTAGAGGTGCTTGTCCTTGAGGGTCTCGGGGACCTCGCCCTTGACGATCGCCTGGGCCAGGCCCTCGACGACGGCGGTCTTGCCGACGCCGGGCTCGCCGATGAGGACCGGGTTGTTCTTGGTACGGCGGGACAGGACCTGCATGACCCGCTCGATCTCCTTCTCGCGCCCGATGACCGGGTCGAGCTTGGATTCGCGGGCGGCCTGCGTGAGATTGCGGCCGAACTGGTCCAGGACGAGGGAGGTCGAGGGGGTGCCCTCGGCCGGGCCGCCGGCCGTGGCCGACTCCTTGCCTCCGCCGGAGTAGCCGGAGAGCAGCTGGATGACCTGCTGCCGGACTCGGTTGAGATCGGCGCCCAGCTTCACCAGGACCTGGGCGGCGACGCCCTCGCCCTCGCGAATGAGGCCGAGCAGGATGTGCTCGGTGCCGATGTAGTTGTGGCCGAGCTGGAGGGCCTCTCGGAGCGAAAGCTCCAGGACCTTCTTCGCCCGCGGAGTGAAGGGGATGTGGCCGGACGGGGCCTGCTGCCCCTGACCGATGATCTCCTCAACCTGCTGGCGAACAGCCTCGAGCGAAATCCCGAGGCTCTCCAGGGCCTTAGCGGCGACACCCTCACCCTCGTGGATCAAGCCCAGGAGGATGTGCTCGGTGCCGATGTAGTTGTGGTTGAGCATCCGGGCTTCTTCCTGAGCCAGGACGACAACCCGCCGCGCGCGGTCGGTGAACCTCTCGAACATCGTTTATCGCTCCTCAGAGCGGTCGGGCAGTTCGGGGTCGGTCCCCGCCCTGTCCTTCCGCATGCTAGTCCCGCGGGGCGGGACAGCTCATTCCAACTGCCGACATCCGTCCGCGGCTCACCCCCACGTCAGTGGGGAAAACCGGCTTCAACTGCCGACAACTGCTCCAACCCGATGGTGCGAGACGATGTTCCCGCAGGCCAGGCAGATACCCGTCACACGTGTACGCCGATGGCGAACGGAAGCTGTCCAAAACAGCGTGTCGCCCCGTACCACTAGGAATGTCTTACCCGTAAGCACCGGCACTCCATGCCGGTGGCGCCGGTTCCCTCCGCTACGGGCGAACACGATTGCGTCCCGAATGTGGGACGCCACCCCGTCGGATGTTTACGTTCCGCATTGGGCCCGGCGCGCTGCGTAACTCCGCGGCACGTTCGGAGTTGCTCCCTGCATGGCCGTCACCGTTCCGCCGCCCTGCGTCGCGCCCGAGGATTCACCCGCGGATTCGCCCTGGGACGCATACGCGTCCTGGTACGAGGAGGTGCTCGGCTGGCCCGTCGCGGGCGGGCCGCCCGCCGGGCTCGTCACCGGGGTCCGGTTCGACGTGCTCGAGCTGCCGGCCGATGCGGGGGCGGAGCTGCTGCGCAGGCCTCTCGCCACGGGTCCGGTGGCGCTCACGGGGCGCAGGATGCGGTTCCTGGTGGCCGCGGGGAGCGCAGACGAGCTGGAGGGGCTGCTCGACTGGCTGGAGTGGGGCGGGGTCGCCCTGGACCTCACCGCCCTGGGTGTGGGCGGCCGGATCACGGCCCCGGTTCCCCCGGGGCATCCGGAGGGAAGTCCCCGGGGGGCCGCCGTGTGGCTGCGACCCCCCGAGCAGGGGTGTGAGGCACTGCTGCCGTCCCTGCCCGGTCCTGGGCAGGCTGCCGGTCCCCGGCACGGTGGTGCCGGGCCCGATCTCGTACGCCTGGTCGCGGCGGCGGCGACGGAATGCCACCGGGCGCGCCTGTGGCGGCGTACGCCCCTGAGGAGCGCCGCGGCCGGACCCTGCACGGGCCGGCCGGGTCAGACCCTGACGGGTCAGGCCCGGTTCTCGTAGGCCTCGCGGATCTCCTGCGGGACGCGTCCGCGGTCGTTGACGCTCATGCCCTGGGCCTTGGCCCAGGCGCGGATCTCGGCGGTGTCCGGGTTGCCGGACGTCGCGGCCGTCCGCGCCTTGGCGCGGCCGCCGGAAGCGCGGCCACCGGTGCGGCGGGCGCCCTTGACGTAGTCGGCGAGCGCGGAGCGCAGCTTCTCCGCGTTGGCGGTGGTGAGGTCGATCTCGTAGGTCTTGCCATCCAGAGCGAACGTCACGGTCTCGTCCGCCTCGCCACCGTCGAGGTCGTCGACAAGAAGGACCTGAACCTTCTGTGCCACCGGGATTTCCTTTCATCGAAAAGCAGTACGCGGAAAGGAAACCGCTTTTCCCTGGAAAACACAAACCCCCGGGGAGAGGTTCGAGACCGCAACGCGGCGGGAAACGTACGCGATTCGGACATAGGCCACAGGTGCGCGGAGCACGGGAAAAGCCGCCGTGATCGTTCAGAGGTGCAGAAGCATCCGACTGTTGCCCAAGGTGTTCGGCTTCACTCGTTCGAGACCGAGGAACTCGGCGACGCCCTCGTCATAGGAACGCAGGAGCTCCATGTAGACATCCGTCTCGACCGGGGTCTCGCCGATCTCGACGAAGCCGTGCTTCGCGAAGAAGTCCACTTCGAAGGTCAGGCAGAAAACCTTCCGGACGCCCAGCGCGCGGGCGGTGTCCAACAACTGCCCGAGCAGCCGATGGCCGACTCCGGCCCCCTTCAAGTCGCGGTCGACCGCAAGAGTGCGTACTTCGGCGAGGTCTTCCCACATGACGTGGAGAGCGCCGCAGCCCACCACCTGGCCGTCGGAGTCGCGTTCCGCGACCCAGAACTCCTGGATGTCCTCGTAAAGGACGACCGGGGCTTTGTCGAGGAGGATCCGCTGCTGCACGTACTGGTCGAGCAGGCGCCGCAGCGCGGGAACATCGCCGGTGCGGGCACGGCGGATCGTCACTGTTTTTGGCTGTGCAGCGGAAAACTCACCCATGCCCGGACGCTATCGCCCCGGCTCGGTCCCGCGCCCGGCGGAGTCCCCTTCGGCGGGAGGGACTTCGGGGGGCGTCGCGGCGGGGGCTCCGGCGGCGGGCTCCGCCGCGGGCCCGGGGGCCGCCCCGGTGGCCGGCCCGGCTGACGGCTCCGCGGCAGGCTCGGCGGCCGAGCCGTCGTCGTACCCGACGATGCGGAAGGCGTCCCGGAGGGCGTCGCGCTGTTCGGCGGACATCATGCCGAAGAAGGCCACGAGAGCGGCCGCGGGGTTGTCGCTCGTCGACCAGGCTTCGTTCATCAGTGCGGCCGAGTAGGCGGCGCGGGTGGAGACCGCGGTATATCGATAGGCGCGGCCTTCGGCTTCCCGGCGGACCCAGCCCTTCTGATGGAGATTGTCCATAACCGTCATGACGGTGGTGTACGCGATGGACCGTTCCTGCTGGAGGTCTTCCAGGACTTCACGAACAGTGACCGGGCGGTTCCACTGCCACACCCGCGTCATGACCGCGTCTTCGAGTTCTCCCAGGGGGCGAGGCACAACAGCACGATAGTGCGGAATGTGCGGAATTGCCCGGCCATTCGGAACGCAACGCTCAACAAAATCGGGCGTACGGCTCTCGAAGCCGTACGCCCTGCGTGTGCCTGCGTGTGGCGCTTACTTCCCGGGCTGGGACTGCCGGGCGGCCTCGGCGCGGGCGATCACGGCGTCGACCGCCGCGTCTTCCTTGGCCTTGTTGGCGCCGCCCTGGCTCTTCACGATCGTCACGACGAGGGCGATGAAGAAGCCGGCCATCACTACGGGGGGCACGAGCGCGGAAACGTAGTCCATGCCCCCAGCGTAGCTACCCGGCCGCGAGCCCGGCCGCCGGGGGCGGGGTGGGCTTGCGGCGCGGCGGGAACACCTCGCCGGGGGTCGGGATGGGCCGCTCGGACGGACGTTCGGAGGGCCGCTCGGGGCGGGGCTCCTTGGGGGCCGGTGCGGGTCGGGCCGGCTCTTCCTTGCCCTCCTTGCCTTCCTTGCCCCCGCCGGCGTCCTTGGCGCCGTTCACGCCCTTGCCGCCGGCCAGGGCCAGCAGCCGGGTCCGGGGCGCCGGTGTGATCGAGAGCCGCCGCCGCACGGAGCGCTCGGCGATGTCCTGGGAGCGGGCCAGCAGCGCCGCCGCGACCGGGTTGGCCCGCAGGGCGCGCAGGGCCGCGAGGTCGTCCGGCGCGGGCTCGTACCCCGCGGCCAGGGCGTCCTGGAGCAGCTCCAGGTACCCGGAGAGGCTGCCGGGCAGGGCGCCGCGGTAGCGGACGAGGTCGGCGAGGAGGAACTCTCTGAGCCGCCCCGCCTCCTGGACCGCGTCGTCCACCGACTGCGCGAGGCGCAGGCAGTCCTGGACCTCGGAGGTCGTCAGGGGGGCCGTGGAGGACTGGAGGGCGTGGGCGAGCGTTCGCCTGAGCACGTGCAGCTCGGCGGCGCTGAACGCCATGCCGCCGCGGGATCCGTAGGGCGTGGGCATGGGCCGAAGATACGCGCTAATCGGACAAAATCCCCTGAGCGGCGTGATTCCGGGCGCGCCGACGGCTACCCGTCCGCTTTGACGGCGTCAAGGAAGTCGGCCCAGGCGGCCTGGGTCGTGGCCAGAACAAGATGCGCCGGGTCGGCCCGGTCGGCCACGCGTACGAGGTGGCCGGGGGCCGCGGAGACGTAGACGCAGTTGTCTCCTTCGCCGCAGTACGTGGACTTCTGCCAGGCGGGGTGAGCGGTCATGGTGTCTCTCCTCCGGGGGACGGCTCCTTGCTTCCCGTGGAGGGACGGTAACTCCGAGGGGGGCCGACACCGACGACTTCGGCGGAATTCGGTGCGTCGTCGTTGCACTGGCCCCTCCCGGATCCCGCCGGGATCGCCGACGGCCACGGTTACGCGTGGAGGTACGCCGTGAAGGCCCCGACCGCCTCGGTCACGTCCTGCGGGGTCCAGGTGAGGCCCGGGGAGGTGATCTCCAGTTCCGTCGCCGAGACGCCCGGGACCACCGTCGGGGACCAGCGGCGGAAGAGGACCGTGCCCGTCTCCTCCGCCAGGCGGATCCCCGCCTCCGTCAGGCGGTCCGCCCCGTAGGGCAGCCACACCTGGAACTGGTGCGTGTGCGGGACCTCCGGGTTGATGCGGAACCAGGGGACCTGGGCCGACTCCAGCGCGGAGCCCAGCGCCGCCGCCACCACGCGCGCCTGGGCCACGTACGACGGCAGGCGCGGGAGCTCCCGGTCCAGGCCGGCCAGCGCCGACAGCGCCTGCGGGAACTGGCGGAAGATCTGGCCCCCGTACCGGTGGCGCCAGACCTTCGCCTCCGAGATCAGCGACGAGGAGCCCGCCAGGGCCGCGCCGCTCAGGCCGCCGAGGGACTTGTAGAAGGACACGTACACCGAGTCCGCGAGCCCCGCGATCTCCGGCAGCGGCCGCCCGAAGTGCACCGTCGACTCCCACAGCCGCGCCCCGTCGAAGTGCACCACCGCATCCCGTTCGCGGGCGGCGTCGACCAGCGCCTCCAGCTCCTCCCAGGTGGGGAGCAGGAAGCCCGCGTCGCGCAGCGGGAGCTCCAGCATCAGCGTGCCGAAGGGCTCGGCCAGCGCCTCGACCTCCTCGGCCGTCGGCTGGCGCGGGTCCTTCGTGGGGTGCACCGTGCGCAGGCCGGAGACCAGCGACAGCGCCCCGCCCTCCCACAGCTCCGGATGACTCATCGGGTGCAGCGCGACCACCGGGTTCCCGGTCCGCCCGGCCCAGCAGCGCAGCGCGATCTGCTGGGCCATCGTCCCCGACGGGAAGAACGCCGCGTCCTCGGTGCCCAGCAGCTCCGCGACCCGCCGCTCGAGCCGGGTCACCACGCCGTCCCCGTACAGGTCGGCCGGCTCGTCGGGATCCGGCGCCGCCAGCCCCGACAGCAGCTCACCGACCGTCGCCTCGCGCAGGCTGCGGGAGAGCATCCGCTCGGCCCCGCGTCCCGCCGCCACCAGCCGCTTCGTCAGATCGTCGTCACCAGTCATGCCCCCGATCATCGCCGACCGGCCAACACGCCCAGGGGCTAGCATGGCGGCGTATCGTCCGGTACCCCCCGCGGACTGGAACGGAAGGCCCTCCCCGCGTGAACTCATCCCAGCAACCGCGCCCCGCCCGGCTCACCGTCGGCGTCGTCGGCGCAGGCCGGGTCGGCCCCGCGCTGGCCCGTGCGCTCCAGCAGGCCGGGCACCGGCCGGTCGCCGTGTCCGGCGTCTCCGACGCCTCCCGCCGCCGCGCCGAGCGGATGCTGCCCGACGTGCCGCTCGTACCGCCCGCGCAGGTACTGGAGCTGGCCGACCTGGTGCTGCTGACCGTGCCCGACGACGCACTGCCGTCGCTCGTCGAGGGGCTCGCCGAAACCGGCGCCGTCCGGCCCGGCCAGCTCCTCGTGCACACCTCCGGGCGGTACGGGACCGCCGTGCTGGACCCGGCCCGCCGCGCGGGCGCGCTCCCGCTGGCCCTGCACCCCGCGATGACCTTCACCGGCACCGAGGTCGACGTCCAGCGGCTCGGCGGCTGCTCGTTCGGGGTCACGGCCCCCGAGGAGCTGCGGCTCGCGGCCGAGGCCCTGGTGATCGAGATGGGCGGGGAGCCCGAGTGGATCGCGGAGGAGAACCGTCCGCTCTACCACGCGGCCCTCGCCCTCGGCGCGAACCACCTGGTCACCCTGGTCGCCCAGTCGATGGAGCTGCTGGCCAAGGCCGGGGTCGAGCACCCCGACCGGATGCTCGGCCCGCTCCTCGGCGCGGCCCTCGACAACGCCCTGCGCTCGGGTGACGCGGCGCTGACCGGCCCGGTGGCCCGCGGCGACGCCGGCACGGTCGCCGCGCACGTCTCGGAGCTGCGCAGGCACGCCCCGGCCTCGGTCGCCGGGTACCTGGCCATGGCCCGCACCACCGCCGACCGGGCCCTCGCGCACGGCCTCCTCAAGCCCGAACTCGCCGAGGACCTGCTCGGCGTACTCGCCGATCCCGAGGGTGGGGACCAGTGACCGAGCTGCTGCTGATCGACACCGCGGAGGAGCTGCACAAGCTCCCGCGCACCGCGGGCGGCCCCCGCGCCGTCGTGATGACCATGGGCGCCCTCCACGAGGGCCACGCCACCCTGATCCGTGCCGCCCGCGAACGGGCCGGGGCCCAGGGCCAGGTCGTGGTCACCGTCTTCGTGAACCCGCTGCAGTTCGGGGCGAACGAGGACCTCGACCGCTACCCCCGCACCCTCGACGCCGACCTGGGGATCGCCCGGGAGGCCGGCGCCGACGCCGTGTTCGCCCCGGCCGTCGACGAGGTCTACCCCGGCGGCGACCCCCAGGTGCGGATCAGCGCCGGCCCGATGGGCGAGCGCCTCGAAGGGGCCACCCGGCCCGGCCACTTCGACGGCATGCTGACCGTCGTCGCCAAGCTGCTCCACCTCACCCGCCCCGACCTGGCCCTCTTCGGCCAGAAGGACGCGCAGCAACTCGCCCTGATCCGGCGGATGGTGACCGACCTGAACTTCCCCGTCGAGGTGGTCGGCGTACCGACCGTCCGCGAGGAGGACGGGCTGGCGCTGTCCTCCCGCAACCGGTACCTCTCCGCCCAGGAGCGCCGCAGCGCCCTGGCCCTGTCCCGCGCCCTGTTCGCCGGGCAGGACCGGCTCGCCGCGCAGGCCGCGCTGCTCGCCCGCGCCGAGGCCTCCCCGGCCAGCGACGAGCGGGCCACCGCCCTGGCCCGGCTCGGCGAGATCCGGGCCTCCGCCGATGCGCACGCCGTGTCCGCCGCGTCCGCCGCCGGCACCGGCCTGCCGGAGGCCGTACGGGCCGCCGCCCGGCACGTCCTGGAGGAGGCGGGCCGGCACGACCCGCCGCTGCTGCTGGACTATCTGGCACTGGTGGATCCGCAGGACTTCACCGATGTCGGCCCCGACTTCACCGGGCAGGCCGTGCTGGCCGTCGCCGCGAAGGTGGGGACGACCCGGCTGATCGACAACATCCCATTGGAGTTCGGAGCACACACGTGAGCACCCCAGGCACAGGTACCGGCATACGGCTGCACGCCAACGCCCCCGGCTGGGCCGTCGACGCCGACGTCGTGGTCGTCGGCTCCGGCGTCGCCGGCCTGACCGCCGCACTGCGCTGCGCCGCCGCGGGCCGCCGCACGGTCGTGGTCACCAAGGCCCGGCTCGACGACGGCTCCACCCGCTGGGCGCAGGGCGGCATCGCCGCGGCGCTCGGCGACGGCGACACCCCCGAGCAGCACCTGGACGACACGCTGGTCGCGGGCGCCGGGCTGTGCGACGAGGCCGCCGTACGGCTCCTCGTCACCGAGGGGCCGGACGCCGTGCGCCGCCTCATCGCCACCGGGGCCGTCTTCGACACCTCCGCCGAGACCGGCGAGATAGAACTGACCCGCGAGGGCGGCCACCACCGCCGCCGGATCGCGCACGCGGGCGGCGACGCCACCGGCGCCGAGATCTCCCGGGCGCTGGTCGAGGCCGTCCAGGCGGCCGGCATCGAGACCGTCGAGAACGCCCTCGTACTGGACCTGCTGCAGGACGCGCAGGGCCGTACGGCCGGTGTCACCCTGCACGTCATGGGCGAGGGCCAGCACGACGGCGTCGGCGCGGTCCACGCGCCCGCCGTGATCCTGGCGACCGGCGGCATGGGCCAGGTCTTCTCGGCCACCACCAACCCGTCGGTGTCCACCGGCGACGGGGTGGCGCTCGCCCTGCGGGCCGGGGCCGAGGTCTCCGACCTGGAGTTCGTCCAGTTCCACCCGACCGTGCTCTTCCTGGGCCCGGACGCCGAGGGCCAGCAGCCCCTGGTGTCGGAGGCGGTCCGCGGCGAGGGGGCGTACCTGGTCGACGGCGACGGAGTCCGCTTCATGGTCGGGCAGCACGAGCTGGCCGAGCTGGCCCCGCGCGACATCGTCGCCAAGGGCATCATGCGCCGCATGCAGGAGCAGGGCGCGCAGCACATGTACCTGGACGCCCGGCACTTCGGGGCGCAGATGTGGGAGCAGCGCTTCCCGACCATCCTCGCCGCCTGCCGCGCCCACGGCATCGACCCGGTGACCGAGCCCATCCCGGTCGCGCCCGCCGCGCACTACGCCTCCGGCGGCGTACGGACCGACCTGCACGGCCGTACCACCGTCCCCGGCCTGTACGCGTGCGGCGAGGTGGCGTGCACCGGCGTGCACGGCGCGAACCGGCTGGCCTCCAACTCCCTGCTGGAGGGCCTGGTCTTCGCCGAGCGCATCGCCGACGACATCGTCGCGGGCACGCCCGCCGGCACCGGCCCGGGCATCCCGGTCCCCGCGACCGGCCCGCTGCAGCCCGCCGAGGCGCGGTACGAGGTCCAGCGCATCATGACGGAGGGCGCGGGCGTGCTCCGCTCCGCCGAGTCCCTGCGCACGGCGGCCGCCGCCCTCGAGGACCTGTACGCGACGGCGCTGACGGCGCTGGAGAGCGACGGGAAGACCGCCGTGCCCGGCACCGAGACCTGGGAGGCCACGAACCTGCTGTGCGTGGCCCGGGTCCTGGTCGCCGCCGCCCTGCGCCGCGAGGAGACCCGCGGCTGCCACTGGCGCGAGGACCACCCCGACCGGGACGACGCCGCCTGGCGCCGCCACCTCGTCGTCCGGCTGTCCGCCACCGAGAAGCGGGCGCTGGTCGTCACCCCCACCGACTCCGCGGGCTTTCCGTCCGTACAGCACCCCCTGAGCCAGGAGCAGTCATCGTGAGCACCCCCGAACAGCACGACCACGAGCACGAGCACGCGGAGCTGCCGCTCCTCGACGAGTCCGCGGGCGGCTGCGGCGACGACTGCGGCTGCGGCGACGGCGAGGAGAGCGGCCTGGACCCGGCGCTGGCCCAGCTGCTGGCCGACGCCGGCCTGGACCCGATCGAGGTCGAGGACATCGCCCACATGGCGATCTCCGAGGACCTCGACGGCGGGGTCGACGTGACCACGGTGGCCACCGTCCCCGAGGACGCCGTCGCGCACGCCGACTTCACCGCCCGCGAGGCGGGCACGGTCGCCGGCCTGCGCGTCGCCGAGGCCGTGCTCTCGGTGGTCTGCGAGGACGAGTTCGAGGTCGAGCGGCACGTCGAGGACGGCGACCGCGTGCAGCCGGGCCAGGTGCTGCTGACGGTCAAGGCCCGCACCCGGGACCTGCTCACGGGTGAGCGCAGCGCGCTGAACCTGCTGTGCCTGATGTCGGGCATCGCGACGGCGACCCGCAAGTGGGCCGACGAGCTGGAGGGCACCGGGGCGAAGGTCCGCGACACCCGCAAGACCACGCCGGGCCTGCGCTCCCTGGAGAAGTACGCGGTGCGCTGCGGCGGCGGTGTCAACCACCGGATGTCGCTGTCGGACGCGGCGCTGGTCAAGGACAACCACGTGATCGCGGCGGGCGGTGTCGCGGAGGCGTTCAAGGCCGTCCGCGAGCAGTTCCCCGACCTGCCGATCGAGGTCGAGGTGGACACCCTCCAGCAGGTGCGCGAGGCCCTGGACGCGGGCGCGGATCTGATCCTGCTCGACAACTTCACGCCGATCGAGACCGAGGAGGCCGTCGCGCTGGTCCACGGCCGCGCGGTGCTGGAGTCCTCGGGCCGCCTGACCATGGCCAACGCCCGTACGTACGCGGAGACCGGCGTCGACTACCTCGCGGTCGGCGGGCTCACGCACTCGTCCCCGATCCTGGACATCGGCCTGGACCTGCGCGAGGAGCGGTAATGCTGCTGACCATCGACGTCGGCAACACCCACACCGTGCTCGGCCTGTTCGACGGCGAAGAGATCGTCGAACACTGGCGCATCTCCACCGACCCGCGCCGCACGGCCGACGAGATGGCCGTCCTGATGCAGGGCCTGATGGGCATGCACCCGATGCTCGGCAGCGAGCTGGGCGACGGCATCCACGGCATCGCGATCTGCTCGACGGTCCCGTCGGTGCTGCACGAGCTCCGCGAGGTGACCCGCCGCTACTACGGCGATGTCCCCGCGGTGCTCGTCGAGCCGGGCATCAAGACGGGTGTGCCGATCCTGATGGACAACCCCAAGGAGGTCGGCGCGGACCGCATCATCAACGCGGTCGCCGCCGTCGAGCTCTACGGCGGCCCGGCGATCGTGGTCGACTTCGGTACGGCGACCACCTTCGACGCGGTCTCCGCGAAGGGCGAGTACGTGGGCGGGGTGATCTCCCCGGGCATCGAGATCTCGATGGAGGCCCTCGGCGTACGGGGCGCCCAGCTCCGCAAGATCGAGCTGGCGCGGCCGCGCAACGTGATCGGCAAGTCCACGGTCGAGGCGATGCAGTCGGGCGTGGTCTACGGCTTCGCGGGCCAGGTCGACGGGGTCGTCACGCGGATGGCCAAGGAGCTGGCCGGCCCGCACGGCGACCCGGGTGACGTCCGCGTGATCGCCACCGGCGGCCTGGCGCCGATGGTCCTCGGCGAGTCCTCGGTCATCGACGACCACGAGCCGTGGCTGACCCTGATCGGGCTGCGCCTGGTCTACGAGCGCAACGCGCCGAACTTCGACTGAGGCCCTCGGTACGCCGCCGCCGCCCGCCGGGCGGCGGCGTACTGCGGCGTCTCACTCATCGCCGTTCTGAAGACTCGGGTTCGACCTGATGAATTAGCTTGGGCCCAACTCGTCGACAGGCACAGGACGGTCATATGGCCCGGGACACGGCGTACTTGAAGGTGGCCGACGCGCTGCGCGCGCGCATCCGGGCCGAGGAGTGGCCCGTCGGCGCCAAGCTGCCGTCCCGGTCCCGGTTCGCCGAGGAGTACGCGGTCGGGCAGAGCGTCACGCAGCGCGCCCTGGAGCTGCTGATCATCGAGGGGCTCCTGGAAGGCCGCGCCGGCTCGGGCACGTACCGGTGCGAACCGCGCGAGCGGCTGCGCATAGTCCGCTCCCGGCGGCGCCGGCTGGCCGGGCTCGGCGGCGCGGGCGTGACCTGGGAGTCGCATTCCGCGGCCCGGACGCCGGCGCCGGAGCGGATCGCGGAGCGCCTCGCCGTCCCGCCGGGCGACCCGTGCGTGCTCACCACGTACGAGTTCCTGTCCGAGGGCCGGCCGGTGGAGATCTGCGAGTCCTGGGAGCCGATGGCGGTCACGGACGGCACCCCGGTCGTCCTGCCGGAGGCGGGCCCGTTCAAGGGCGCCGGAGTCATCGAGCGGATGCGCTCGATCGGCGTGCTGGTCGCCTCTTCGCTGGAGGTCCCCCGCCCGGCGCGGGCGAACCAGCGGCAGGCCAATCTGCTCGGCATCAGCGTCGGCGACCTGATCACCGAGATCGAGCGGACGTACTACGCGACGGACGGCCGGGCGGTGGAGACCGCCGACATCGTGGTCGCCGACCGCCGCTCCGAGATCGCGTACGAGATCGACTTCCACCCCGGGGACCGCTGACCGGGCCGCATCACGTGCGCCCGGGGACGTGGCCCAGCCGGCGCAGGGTGGCCCACCAGGGGTGCCGGGCCGCCCGGCCGTCGAGGACCGCCCGGAACTGGGCGTACGTACGGGCCGAGCGCAGGACGGCGACGTCGTCGCGGCCCGGCGGCGGGGGCATCGGGGCGCCCTGCTGGGAGGCGCGGTAGGTGTCGATGAGGTACTGCTCGATCGCTGTCATGCCTCCACCCTGGACCTGCTCGGGCCACCCCGCACGACGATTGACGCTCCGCGTCAATTGACCCGTGTCAGTCCAGGTCACAGGGGTCCGACAGGTCAGAATGGGCCGATGAGCGTCACCATCGACATCGCCGGGCTCCCCGCCGGACGCATCCGTTTCGCGCCCTCTGCGCTCTCCGAGCTCTGCATGACGCTGCACGCCCTGTCGCAGCCCGCCCACCACCCCGGCCTGGCTTCGTGGACCACCGCCACCGCTGCCGCGCTCGAGCCCTGCCTCGCGGACCGGCTGCTGGAGGGCGATTTCATGTGGCGCAGCTCCTTCTCCGACATCTTCATGGCCTTCGCGGGCATCCCCGGCGGCAGCGGCCTGCCCGCCTCGACCCTGGCCGAGGAGCTCGACGTACTCGACCGGATGGACGACGAGCGGTTCGTGATGGCCGCCCTGGAGCACTGCTGGCTGGCGCTGTACAACGAGGGCGGTGGGCCCTCCCCGCTGAAGAATCCGCAGGCCCGGGCCAAGGCGCTGGAGACGGCCGCCGCGCGCGGCCCGCGCCAGCTGGACTTCTCGCTGCGGCTGCTGGACGACACGGCTTCCGTACGGGTGTGGCTGCGGCGGCTCCTGGAGGACTGCGACGAGGCGTTCTTCGCGGAGACCTGGCGGCGGATCGAGCCGCAGCAGAGCGCGGACGCCCGGCACAAGACGGAGGTCCTGCGCCGCAAGGGGCTGGCGGCGACGCTGCACGAGGTGTCGCCGGCGCTGAGCGTCGACGAGGCCGCCACGAGGATCACCGTCGACAAGATGGTCCACGGCTCGGCGACCGCGACGGACCCGGAGATAGGCCCCGGCCTCGTCTTCGTGCCGACGAACTTCGGCTGGCCGCATCTGCTGGTGCTGCACGCGCCCGGCTGGATACCGGTGGTCCACTATCCGCTCCGCTCCCCCGAACTGCCCGAGCCGGGCTCGGTGGAGCTGCTCCAGCGGCGGATGGAGGCGCTGGCCCATCCGATGCGGATGATGCTGTGCCGGAGTCTGGCCCGGGCCCCGTACACGACGAGCGAGCTCGCGACCGTGCACGGGATCACGGCGCCGGAGGTGTCGAGGCACCTGTCGGCGCTGAAGAAGGCGGGCCTGCTGCACACCTGGCGCCAAGGGCGGTACGTCCAGCACCAGTTGGACCTGGTCAAGGTGGCCCGGATCGGCTCGGAGTTCATCGAGGGCATCCTGCGCTGAGGCCTCCCGCGGCACAACAGGGCGGACGGTGGCCGGATTTCTACGGCGCAGATTCACCGATATGCGGAATTCATCAACCGGAAACAGCGAAAACTCTGGCCAGATCGGTCACCCGGTCTATACCGTGCGTCCACCGTTCCCCCCGCGTACCGCGCACCGCTTCCGTCTGTCTGCTCGTAGTTGTCGTGGAAGGACCTCCATGCCCTCACGCCGTATAGCCGCAGCAACCGCCGCCCTGGCCGCCGCGGCCCTCGTCTCCCCGCTGGTGCTCGCCGGGCCGGCCGGTGCCACCGGCAGCCCGCAGAGCGATGCCGCCCGGGGCGACGCCCTGGCCAGGAAGCTGGTCAAGGACTCGACCGGCAAAGGTGCCAACAACCACCTGAAGGTCTTCCAGTCCATCGCCGACTACAACAACGGCACCCGCGTGGCCGGTTCCAAGGGCCACGTGCAGTCCGCAAAGTACGTCGAGGCCGTGATGCGGGCGGCCGGCTACAAGGTCTCGAAGAACGAGTTCGAGTTCGTGTACGTCGAGACCGTCGCCGAGACGCTGAAGGTCAACGGCGCGGGCGGGCGCGACGTCCCGATCAAGCTGATGACGTACACGGCGAGCGGCCCGGAGAACGGCGTGAAGGCGCAGATCGCCGTCGCCCCGGTGGACGCGGACGGTACGAACGGCTGTGAGCCGGGCGACTTCGCCGCGGGCGCCTTCACGGGCAAGATCGCGCTGGTCAAGCGCGGCGGCTGCACCTTCGCGACCAAGCAGGCCAACGCGGCCGCGGCCGGCGCGGTCGGCGCGATCATCTACAACAACACCGACGGCGCCCTCAACGGCACCCTGGGCGCGCCGGACGCGGGCAAGGTCCCGACGGGCGGCGTCACCCGGGCCGAGGGAGAGCGGCTCGCCGCCGAAGCCGCGGCGGGCCCGGTCGAGGTCACCCTCGACATCCGCGAGTTCCGGGAGAACCGCAAGACGTACAACGTCATCGCGGAGACGCAGGGTGGCGACGAGAACAACACCGTCTTCCTCGGCGCACACCTCGACTCGGTCGCGGCGGGCCCCGGCATCAACGACAACGGGTCCGGCTCGGCCGGCATCCTGCAGGTCGCGCAGCGCCTCGCGAGCAGCCAGAACAAGATCAAGAACAAGGTCAAGTTCGCCTGGTGGTCGGCGGAGGAGTTCGGCCTGCTCGGCTCCGAGGCGTACGTCGGCGGTCTGACGGACGCGCAGAAGAAGCAGATCAAGCTGTACTTGAACTTCGACATGATCGCCTCGCCGAACGCCGCGTACTTCGTCTACGACGGCGACGACTCGGACAAGGTCGGCGCGGGCCCGGGCCCGGAGGGCTCGGCGCAGCTCGAGAAGGGCATCACCGACTTCCTCGACGCGCAGAAGATCCCGCACGAGGGCTCGGACTTCACGGGCCGCTCGGACTACGGCCCGTTCATCGAGGCGGGCATCCCGTCCGGCGGTACGGACACCGGCGCCGAGGGGATCAAGACGGCGGCGCAGGCGGCGAAGTTCGGCGGGCAGGCGGGTGTCGCGTACGACGTGAACTACCACGGCAAGGGCGACGACATCACGAACATCAACCAGAAGGCGCTGGACATCAACGTGGACGTGATCGCTAACGCGGTCGGTCACTACGCCTTCGACCTGGCCCCGCTGACGCAGCCGGTCACCTCGGCGCCGACCACCGGCGGCAGCACCGGCGGCGGCCTCCGCCCGGGCCACGACCACGAAGCCACCGAGTAGGCACTCCGGGGCTCCGCCCCAGACCCCGGTCTGGGGCGGAGCCCGGTGAACGGGAGAGGAGCGGGTAGGGACGGCCCCGCGCAGCGGACCCGGGGTCAGACCGGCCAGGGGGCGACCCCGACCGGCTGGATCAGCCAGGCGAAGTCGCCCAGCCCGCCGCGGGCGGTGAGTTCCGCCGCCTCGCCGGCGGAGGCGAGGGCCCGGACGTACCCCGCCGGGTCCGTGGAGGCCATCGCCAGCGGGGGGCGGGCCCCCGAAACCCCGAGAAGGCCCAGGGCCTCGCGCTGCGAAACCAGCACCGCCCCCTCCCCCGCGCACGCGTCCATGGCCACGTGAGCCGTCACATCGCACGTACCGTCCGGCACCGCCGCGACCTCCCGCCCCCCGCGGAAGCCCGTCAGGGTGCCGTACGGGGGCCGGGCGTCCAGGACGTGCGCGTAGTCCACGGCCACCGCCAGGCCCCGCTCCACCGAGCGGACGGCAACCGCCCACGCCTCGTCCCGCGGCCGCCCGATCTCCGCCCGGCCGGGCCCCGGCCACCACCGCTCCAGCCACGCCCGGTCCGCGCCGGACACCGCCGGCCCGCGGCTCTCCGTACCGTCCCGGTCGACCAGTACGTAGTGCCCGTCCTCCGCCACGTCCAGCGGTACGTTGTCCAGCCACTCGTTCGCGAACAGCAGGCCCCGCGTCCCCGCGGGCGGCTCCGCCACCCACTCGATCCGCGGATCGAGCCCGTCCGGCCGCTCCGCCCGCTCCACCGCCCAGGCCCGCACCCGCGCCGCGACCTCCGCCGGGAGCGCGCCCAGCACGCCGGTCAGCAGCTCCCCCCGCCCCGCCCCGACGTCGACCAGGTCCAGCCCCTGCGGATGCCCGAGCTCGGCGTCCACCCGCTGCAGCAGGCGCGCCACCGCCCCCGCGTACAGCGGCGAGGCGTGCACGGAGGTGCGGAAGTGCCCGGCCGGACCCGGCCCGCCCGGCCGTACGTAGAACCCGTCCGGCCCGTACAGCGCGGCCTCCATCGCCGTCCGCCACCGGGCCGGAACCGGAACCGGAACTGGATCTGCGACTTCTCCCTGAGTGCTCATCCCCGAAAGGTTAAGCTCGGCCTCCACCTTGGGGAGTACACCTCCGTCACACGGATCGCACCTGTGGTTGACTCCAGCACCTATCTCCTTTGCCTACTCTGGGTTACGTGCAGCGCCTCTACGACTTCCTCCGCAGACACCCGACGGGCGTCGACAGCTTCTGGGCTGTCCTCCTCGTCGGGCTAGGGATGCTGCAAGTCGCCGAAGACAGCTTCAGCAGCACCACCGCGCGGCTGATCGCCGTTCCCTCGGTGCTCGCGATGGGCGTCGTCGTGGCCCTGCGCCGCAGGTGGACGCTGCCGATGTTCTGGCTCGCCGTCGGCACCGGCGTCTACAAGCTGGTCACCCACACCGAGGTGATCAACTCCGATCTCGCGATGCTGATCATCCTGTACACGGTCGCGGCCTCGGCCGAGATCTCGCGCCGGATGTCCCGTACCGCGCTCGGGATCGGATTCCTCGCCTCCCCCCTCTACGCCTTGCGCTTCCAGGTGGACAAGGGCAACACCCGCGACGACTTCCTCTTCACGCTCTTCGCCATCGTCCCGTTCGCCCTCGCCTGGGTGCTCGGCGACTCCCTGCGCACCCGCCGGGCGTACTACGCCCAGCTCGTCGAGCGGAACCAGCGGCTGGAGAAGGAGCGCGAGGCCCAGGCCAAGGTGGCCGTGGCCGCCGAGCGCGCGCGGATCGCCCGCGAGCTGCACGACGTCGTCGCGCACAACGTCTCCGTGATGGTGGTCCAGGCGGACGGCGCCGCGTACGTCATGGACGTGGCCCCCGATCAGGCCAAGGAGGCCCTGCAGACGATCTCCGGCACCGGCCGCCAGGCCCTGGCCGAGATGCGCCGCCTGCTCGGCGTCCTGCGCACCGGGGAGCCCCAGGAGTCCGAGGACTACGTGCCCCAGCCGGACGTCGAGCAGATCGAGGTCCTGGTCGAGCAGGTACGGGCGTCCGGGCTCACGGTGGACTTCGAGGTCGAGGGCGCACCGCGCCGGCTGCCCAGCGGCGTCGAGCTCACCGCGTACCGGATCGTGCAGGAAGCACTGACGAACACCCGCAAGCACGGCGGCCCGGATGCCACGGCGAGCGTCCGGCTGGTCTACTTCGACGACGGGCTCGGCCTGCTGGTCGAGGACGACGGCCGGGGCGCGGCCCACGAGCTGTACGAGGACGGCGGCGCCGACGGCGCCGGGCACGGGCTGATCGGCATGCGCGAGCGGATCGGCATGGTCGGCGGCACCCTGGACGCGGGCCCGCGGCCCGGTGGCGGCTTCCGGATCAGCGCACTGCTCCCGCTCAAGACGAGATGACGAGGTCGAGGTAACTGATGTCCATCCGAGTGATGCTGGTCGACGACCAGGTGCTGCTGCGCACGGGCTTCCGGATGGTGCTCGCCGCCCAGCCGGACATGGAGGTCGTCGCCGAGGCCGGCGACGGCCTGGAGGCGCTGGAGGTGCTGCGCTCCACGAAGGTGGACGTGGTGCTGATGGACGTCCGGATGCCGAAGCTCGACGGGGTCGAGGCCACGCGCCGGATCTGCGAGCGCGACGAGCACCCCGACGTGATCATCCTGACCACCTTCGACCTGGACGAGTACGCCTTCTCGGGTCTGAAGGCGGGCGCGAGCGGGTTCATGCTGAAGGACGTGCCGCCGGCGGAGCTGCTGGCCGCGATCCGCTCGGTGCACAGCGGAGACGCGGTGGTGGCCCCGTCCACGACCCGGCGCCTGCTGGACCGCTTCGCGCCGATGCTCCCGACGACCACGCAGGAACCGCAGAACAAGGAGATCGAGCGGCTGACGGAGCGCGAGCGCGAGGTCATGCTGCTGGTCGCCCAGGGCCTGTCGAACGGCGAGATCGCGGCCCGCCTGGTCCTGTCCGAGGCCACGGTGAAGACGCACGTGGGCCGCATCCTGACCAAGCTGAACCTGCGCGACCGCGTCCAGGTCGTGGTCCTCGCGTACGAGACGGGCCTGGTCCGCGCCGGCGGCGCCTGACGGCCCGGCGGGTCAGGTCATCCAGCGGTCCGGGCGGGCGTCCGCGCGGGAGGTGCGCGAGCGGGCCGCCTGGGCGTCCAGCAGGCCGGCGGCCTCGGCGGCCGGCCGCAGACGGGCCGTGACCGTGCCGTTCGCGCCGGTGTCCACATGGACGTCGGCCACGCCCCGGGCGCGCTCCCACGGGCCCTGGGTGAGCCGGACGCTCTGCACCTTGGCGTGCGGGACGATCTCCGTACGGCGGCACAGCAGCCCCTTGCGGGCGGCGAACACGTCCGCCGAGACGGCCAGTGCGTAGCCCTTCCACCACACCGGGACCACCCACCGCGCCCCGGTCCTCGGGGACCGGCCGAAGGCGAGGGCCGCGAGGTCCACACCCGGCAGCACCCGGGCGACCACCGCCTGGGCGGCGGCCCGCGAGGCCACCGGGACCAGGACCTCGTTCTTCGAGCCGGCCACCGCCAGCTCCACCCGCACCCACTCCCGGCGCCGCCACAGCAGGGGCTCCACGATCCGTACGGTCTGCACCCGCCCCGGCGGCACGGTCTCGTGGGCCCGGTCCAGCAGCCCGTGGTCCAGGCGCAGCCCGTCCGGGGACTCCGCGACCCGCCAGTCGAACTCGGCGAGGAAGCGCCCGGCCGTACCCGACCAGAGCCCGCCCAGCATCGGCAGCAGGGTGGCGATCGTCGCCCAGGGGTTCCCGCTGAACCACCACACGGCGACGGGGGCGATCAGCCCGGCGGCCAGCGCCGCCCACGCCGAGAGGGTGAGCAGCAGCGACACCGCCAGGTCCGCGGGGCGGACGCGCAGCAGCTCCTGCTGCGGGGCCTCGCCGAGCGCGACGGCCTCCGCGGGGGCGAAGCCGGCGGCCCGGGCCAGCAGCTCGGCGCGCAGCGCCACGGCCTCCCGCTCGTCGAGGAAGGCCAGCTCGTCCTTGTCCTCGGTGCCGATCACGTCGAGCCGCAGCTTGGCGACCCCGGCCACCCGGGCCAGCAGCGGCCGGGTCACGTCCACCGCCTGGATCCGGTCGAGCCGGATGTGCGCAGTGCGCCGGAAGAAGAGCCCGCTGCGGATACGCAGCTCGGTGTCGGTCACCGCGTAGTGGGTGAACCACCAGCTCAAGAACCCGTACAGGCCGAACACCACGACCAGGCCGGCCAGGGTCAGGGCCCGCAGGCCGGCCGGCAGCCCGACCACCCACCGCTCGACCTGCTCGCCCTGCTGGACGACGACGCCGACGGTCGCGGCGATCGGCACCCACGCCCGGCGCAGCGGCGTGAGCACGTGCAGCCGCCGCTCCACGGCGGCCGCGGACTCGCCAGACGCGGACTCGGCGGACGCCGATTCGGCGGTCACAGGCCCGCCGACCTTGCCTCGCCGAGCTCCGTCAGCCGGTCCCGCAGCCGCTCCGCCTCGGCCGGGACCAGGCCCGGGATCTTGGCGTCCGTGGCCGCGGCCGCCGTGTGCAGCTGTACGGAGGCCAGCCCGAAGCGCCGCTCCAGCGGCCCCGAGGTCACCTCGACCAGCTGCATCCGCCCGTACGGGACCACGGTCTCCTCCCGCCACAGCACACCCCGGCTGATCAGCAGGTCGTCCGCGCGCTCCGCGTACCGCCAGGACCGCCAGTTGCGGCCGAGCAGCACCCAGCCCCAGGCCAGGCCCCCCAGCCAGAGCGCCCCCGCGGCCGCCCAGGCCGGGCCCGCCGTCAGCCCCAGCAGCAGGGCCGTCCCTGCCGCGAGCGGCACCGTCCAGATCACCAGCAGCAGCCGGCGCAGGCTGAGCAGCCCGCCCGGCAGCCCCACCCACGCGGGCCGGCTCGTTCCGCCCGCAGTCCCCGTTTCCATGCGTTCAGCGTAGGGGGCGGCGCGTCGGCCGGGCCGGGCCCGCGGCGCCCGGCACCGCGCCTCGCCCCGATCCGACCTGGCCGACGCGCCACCCCCGGCGGCTGCGAGAATGCGGCCATGACGGAGACCACGGTCGGCATCGGCGGCGCGGCGGAAAGCACCGACATGGTGCTCAACATCGGACCCCAGCACCCTTCCACGCACGGCGTGCTGCGCCTGCGCCTCGTCCTCGACGGCGAGCGGATCGTCAGCGCCGAGCCGGTCGTCGGCTATATGCACCGTGGCGCCGAGAAGCTCTTCGAGGCGCGCGACTACCGGCAGATCGTGATGCTCGCGAACCGCCACGACTGGCTGTCCGCGTTCTCCAACGAGCTCGGCGTGGTCATGGCGGTCGAGCGGATGCTCGGCATGGAGGTCCCCGAGCGGGCCGTGTGGATGCGGACCCTTCTCGCCGAGCTGAACCGGGTGCTGAACCACCTGATGTTCCTCGGGTCGTACCCGCTCGAACTGGGCGGAATCACCCCGATCTTCCATGCGTTCCGTGAGCGCGAGGAGCTCCAGGCCGTCATGGAGGAGATCTCCGGCGGCCGCATGCACTACATGTTCAACCGCGTCGGCGGCCTCAAGGAGGACCTCCCGGCCGGCTGGCTCGGCCGGGCGCGCGCGGCGATCGCCGACGTCCGCACCCGCATGGACGTGTACGACAAGCTCGTCCACGGCAACGAGATCTTCCGCGGCCGTACGCGCGGGGTCGGCGTGCTGTCCCCCGAGGCGGTGCACGCCTACGGGGTCTCCGGGCCCATCGCCCGCGCCTCCGGGGTCGACTTCGACCTGCGGCGCGACGAGCCGTACCTGGCGTACGGGGAGCTCCAGGACGTCCTGAAGGTTGTCACCCGCACCGAGGGCGACTGCCTGGCCCGCTTCGAGTGCCTGCTGGACCAGACCCACAACGCGCTCGACCTCGCGGTCGCATGCCTGGACCGGATGGCCGAGCTGCCGCCCGGGCCGATCAACCAGCGCCTCCCGAAGGTGCTGAAGGCGCCCGAGGGGGCGACGTACGCCTGGACCGAGAACCCCCTCGGCATCAACGGCTACTACCTCGTCTCCAAGGGAGAGAAGACCCCGTACCGGCTGAAGCTGCGCTCCGCCTCGTACAACAACATCCAGGCCCTGTCGGTGCTGCTGCCCGGCCAGCTGGTCGCGGACATGGTGGCGATCCTGGGCTCGCTGTTCTTCGTCGTGGGCGACATCGACAAGTGACAAGTCGCGGGAACTCCCGTGATGGCGCGGGAGTTTTCTGCTTAGGGTGCGGGGATGACCCCTGGCGTACACGACGGCTACCTGCGGCGGCTCGGCTTCCCGCAGCCGCCCGAGCCCACCGTGCAGGCGCTCTTCGCGCTCCAGCGCGCCCACCTCGAGCGCATCCCGTACGAGAACCTCGACATCCAGCTCGGCCGGGCGCCCGGCATCGACCCCGAGCTGTCCGCACGCCGCTTCGCGGCCGGGCGCGGCGGGTACTGCTTCCACCTCAACGGCGCCTTCGCGCTGCTCCTGGAGTCCCTCGGCTTCGAGGTGACCCGGCACCTCGCGGGCGTCCTCGGGGCGGCGGAGCGCGAGCGCCGCGACGTCAGCGGCGACCACCTCGCGCTGACCGTCCGGGTCGGCGGCGAGGAGTACTTCGTCGACGCCGGCCTCGGGGACGGCCCGTACGAGCCGCTGCCGCTGCGCGCCGGCCTGCACCGGCAGGGGGAGTTCACGTACGGGCTGGGCCCGCTGGAGGGGGACGCAAGCGGCTGGAGGTACGTCAACGAGGCGAGCCCCTGCCCGGTGGTCAACATCCTCTCGGCTCCGGCGGCGACGGCCGATTTCGAGGCCACGCACGTACGGCTGTCGACCGCCCCGGACTCGGGTTTCGTACGGACCCTTGCGCTGCTGCGGCGCGACGCGCACGGGGTCGACGCGCTGCGGGGGCGGGTGCTGAGCCGGATCGATCCCGTGAAGGGGGCGAGCGAGCGGATCCTGGACACGCCCGGGGAGTTCTGGGCGGTGGTGGGCGGGCTCTTCGAGCGGCAGCTCGACGATCTGACGGCGGCGGACCGGGCGGAGCTGTGGGACCGGGTGTGCGCGGCCCACGAGAAGTGGCTGGCCGACCGGGCGGAGGCGGGTACGGCTGCCCGGGGCGCGGGGTCCGGCAGCTGACGGCAGCTGACGGCGGAGCCGGTGGCGGCGTCGGCGACGGTGCAGATGTCGATGTCGGTGCGGGAGTGCAGACTTGGGGCATGTCCCACTCCCCCAGACGGGCCTGCCCCGCATGCGGGCGCGACTGCGCCGTGACCGCCGGCCGGATCGCCCGCCACGACCCTCCCGCCGGGCGGGGCCGCGGCGACCTGGTGTCCTGCCCCGGATCCCGGGCGCGGGTGGTGCTCGGCGCGTCGGCGCCGACGCTGGACGGCTTCGTCCTGTCGGAACTGCCGGGTCAACTGCCGCTGTTCTGAGCGCCCGGCCCGGCCTGAGTACGCCGGTCCGCCGACGTGAGTACCCGCGCGGATCCCCCGTACCGGCAGCGCCGACAGGATGACGGCATGTCCTGGAACCCGCAGACCGCCCTCCTCGCCCCCACCCCCGAATCGCCGGCCGAAGCCGCCGCCCGGCGCGTCCGCAGGAACGCGGGGATCGCCGCCCTGCTGCTCCTGCCCGCCCTGGTGGCCGCGAAGGTCCTCGTGCTGTCGACCGAGGCCGGCGGCCGCTGCCTGATGCAGGGCGGCTGCCGGCCGTTCCCCGGGGAGGTCTTCCTCGCGCTGCTCGCCGCGGTCGTGGCGTCCGGCGTGGCGGTGCAGTCCGCGCCGCACCGGTTCCGGAAGCACGCCCTCGCGGCCCAGTTGGCCCTGGAGGCCCTGGCCGTCCTCATGGTCCTGGCCTACCCCTGAGCCCCGCCGCCCGGAATCCCGGCCGGGGCCCCACGGGCGGACCGGCTAGGAGATGGCCGTGCGCAGCCGGACGACGTCGATCGGCTCGGTCTCGTCGTGCGCCGTCAGGTCGATGACCTGGCCCACCGCGCGCTGCTCGGGGGTGGCCGGCTTGAAGCCCTGTTCCTTGACCGGCGGCTCGGCCGCGGCCCGGGCCGACTCCGCCTTGTGGACCTCGAGGGCCTCCGCGCCGACCACGTCGGCCAGGTCCTCGTTCTGGACCGATTCGATCACCGCCCGGGCCTGGGCCGCGGTCTTGGTGCCGAAGAAGTCGAAGCCGCCCTCGACGCGGGACGCCGAGCGGCGTACGGCCGAGTACGGGGCCACCGCCGCGGCCGGCCGGCGCGCCGGGACCGCCGCAGCAGCGCCCGTGGCGCCGTCCGTACGGGAGTGCGGTCCACCGGCCGACCCGGCCTCCAGGGCCCTGGGCTCGGCGCCCCGGCCCTCCAGCATCTTCGGCCGGGCCGGGTCCGCCTCGGCCTTGCGGGCGAGGGCCTTCATGGCCGCGTGGGCCCGGGCGTAGCCGACGCTGGTGGGGGCGCCGCTCGACGTGCGCTCCTCGGAGACCGCCGGGAGCTCCTTGGGTGCCGCCGCCGGGGCCGCGGAGGCCTCGATGGCGAGCAGCCGGCGGCCCTCCAGAGCGCTGGCCCGCTCGGTCTCGGCGGTCGCGTACCGCCGCAGCAGCGCCGCGTGCTCGCCGCGCAGCCCGGCGAGTTCGACCCGCTTGGCGCGCAGCTTCGCATCGAGCTTGGCGCGCAGCGCCCGGGCCTCTTCGAGGTCGGACTCGAGCTCGGCTATCCGCTCCTCGGTCTTCCACTCGTCCTTGACCCGTTCGCGCGCGAGTTCCGCCACGCGGCGCCCGGCCGAGCGGTCCCAGGCGCGCATGACGACGGCGCCGGCCACGCCCGCGGCCGCCGTGAGGGCCACGAGCAGGCGTAGTGGCAAAGGTTCCGCGATCAGCCAGGCCGCGGCCGCACTGGCGACGGAGACTCCGGCCACGGTCGTCGGCGTGAGCAGCCGGTGCAGGGGTTCGGGATTGCGGTGGCGTCCACGGGGCATGGCCTGAAATTTACAGGGCGTGGGGGCCCAGTGGGGTAACTGCCCGGCAATCTGTGGCCGGGCAGTTACCCGTCATTTCTCCACCAAACCCGTAACTACTCCTACTTCGTCAGGCCCTTCGCCTTCAGATAGGCCTTCGCGGCATCCGCCGGCTTCTCGCGCTGCGCGTCCACCTTCTTGTTCAGCTCGACGAGGTCGGCGGTCGTCAGGACCTTGGTCAGCTTGTCGAGGGCGGCCGCGATCTCCGGGGATCCCGCGTCCTTGGCGTTGACCACCGGCAGGACGTTGTCGGCGTTCTGGAGCTTCTTGTCGTCCTCCAGCAGGACCAGCCCGAAGCTGTCGAGCGTGGCGTCCGTGGTCGTGGTGAGCGCCAGCTGGTCCACACCGTCCTTGACGGCCTGCTTGGCCTGCGGGGTGCCGACGCCCTTCGGGTCGATCCCGGAAACGTCGATTCCGTACGTCTTCTTCAACCCGGGCGCGCAGAAGGGCCGTACGGCGCATTCGTCACCCGCCGCGATCTTCACCTTCAGACCCGACTTGCCAAGATCGGAAAGGGTCTTCAGGTTGTTCTTCTGGGCGAATTCCTTCGATACCGCGAACGCGTTCTGGTCGACCGCCGAGCCCGCCGGCAGCACCTTCAGGCCGAGCGGGGCCGCCAGCTTCTCCAGCCCCGCGACCGTCGCCGCCACGTCGCTCGACGCGACGGGCTTCTCCTCCGGCGCCTTCGGCCCGTTCACCTTGGCGTTGAGGAACTCCGCGAGGGTGGCTGCGTACTCCGGGACGACGTCGATCTCGCCCTTCTCCAGCGAGGGCTCGTACAGCTCGCGGTTGTTCACCGTGGTGATCGAGGTGCTGTAGCCCGCGTCCTTGAGGACCTGCGCGTACAGCTCCGCCAGCACGTTGGACTCGGTGAACCCGGCCGCACCGATCACGACCTTGCCCTTGCCGGAGCCGGAACCCGAGTCCGAGGGCGCGGACGCGGCCGCACCGCCGTCCTTGCTCTTCTCCAGGCTGTCGCCGCCGCACGCGGTGAGCGAGGCGGTCAGGGCCGCCGCCCCCAGTACGGCGCCGAGGACGCGCGTGGACTTGCTCATCTTTGCTCCTCCAAGGGAGTGGGAACGACAAAGGACGGACAGCGAAGGGGAACGCCCGCGGGCCGGGCCGGAGGGTCAGCGCGCCGCCGGACGCGGGAACAGCCGGTCGGCCGCCACCAGGGCGCCCTCGACCAGCAGGGCGAGCGCCGCCACCAGCAGGGCCCCCGCGACGACCTGTGGGGTGTTGTACGTGTTGAAGCCGGCGGTGATGATCCGGCCGAGGCCGCCCTGGCCGACCATGGCCGCGATCGTGGCCGTGGCGATGACCTGGACGGCGCCCGAGCGCAGCCCGGTCATCACCAGCTCCCGCGCGAGCGGCAGTTCCACCCGCCAGAAGAGCTGGCCGCCGGACATGCCCATGCCCCGGGCGGCCTCCACCACCGAGCGGTCCACCTCCCGCATGCCGACGTACGCATTGGTCAGCAGCGGCGGGACGGCGAAGAGCACGAGGGCGGCGATGGTGGGCACATAGCCCGCGCTGCGCAGCGGCGAGACCATGAACAGGGCCAGCACCGCGAAGACGGGCACGGCCCGTCCGGCGTTGGACACGTTGACGGCGAGCGCCCCGCCCTTGCCGATGTGGCCGAGCCACAGACCGACCGGGAGGGCCACGGCGCAGGCGATGGCGAGGGAGATCCCGCTGACGTACACGTGCTCGCCGAGCCGGTGCCACACGCCGTTCTCCCCGGACCAGTTGGCCCCGTTAGCCAGCCAGTCCCAGGCCTGTCCCATCACGCCCATCGCCTCATGCCCCCTTCGCCGTCCGCGTCAGGCGCGCGGCCCGCCCGGCCCGCTCCGTCCGCGCCGGCCGCGTCGCCCGGGTCCACGGCGTGAGCAGTCGCTGCAGGCCGAGCAGCAGCAGGTCCGCCACCAGCGCGAGCAGCACGCACAGCACGGAGGCGGTGAGCACCTGGGCCTTGAAGGAGCTGTTGACCGCCGGGGCGATGAGGTTGCCGAGGCCGCCCTTGCCGACGATGGAGCCGACGGTGGTCAGCGCCACCGTGGACACCGTGGCGATCCGCACCCCGGCGAGCAGCGCGGGCAGCGCCAGCGGCAGTTCGACCTGCCACAGCAGCCGCGCGGGCCCGTAGCCCATCCCGCGCGCGGCCTCCCGTACCTCCTCGGGGACGGCTTCCAGGCCGGCCATCGCATTGCGGACCAGGATGGTCAGCGAGTACAGCACCAGACCGGTCACCACGAGCGAGGCCGACAGCCCGAACAGCGGCAGCAGCAGGGAGAACATGGCGAGCGAGGGGACCGTGTAGAGCAGGGTGGTCAGGCCCAGCACGGGCGCGGCCCAGCGCCGGCCGCGGCGGGCCAGCAGGGCCAGCGGGAGGGAAACGGCGAGGCCCACGAGCACCGACACGCCCGTGATCCACACGTGTTGGACCGTGGCGTCGGTGAGCTCCTGGGAGCGGGACGTGACGTAGTCCCAGCAGATCCAGTCGTTCGCCACCAGGCAGTTCTGTCCGGCCATGCCCTCACCCCCCCTGCCTCCGCTGCGTACACCCGTCCGAACGGGACCGGTCAAGAGCGACCCTAACCCCCTGGGCGGACAATGGCCGGAAACCTTCGCACCGGGGTAATACTCCCGTCACAAACAACCCGCAGTGTGTGGGGGAGGATGGGCAGGTGATCCGATTCGAGCATGTGACCAAGCGCTACCCCGACGGGACCACGGCCGTCGAGGACCTGTCCTTCGAGGTGGCGGAGGGCGAGCTGGTCACCCTCGTGGGCCCGTCCGGGTGCGGCAAGACCACCACGATGAAGATGGTCAACCGGCTCATCGAGCCGACCTCCGGCCGGATCCTGCTCGGCGGCGAGGACATCGCGGACGCCGATCCGGTCGAGCTGCGCCGGCACATCGGGTACGTCATCCAGCAGGTCGGGCTGTTCCCGCACAAGACGGTGCTGGAGAACACCGCGACCGTGCCCCAGCTGATCGGCACCCCCAAGGCCAAGGCCCGTGCCCGGGCGGCCGAGCTCCTCGAACTCGTGGGCCTGGACCCGGCCGTGTACGGGGGCCGGTATCCGGAGCAGCTCTCCGGCGGACAGCGCCAGCGCGTCGGCGTCGCGCGCGCCCTCGCGGCCGATCCGCCGGTGCTGCTGATGGACGAGCCGTTCGGGGCGGTGGACCCGGTGGTCCGCGAACGCCTCCAGAACGAGTTCCTGGCGCTGCAGAAGACGGTGCGCAAAACGATCCTGCTGGTCACGCACGACCTGGAGGAAGCGGTCCGGCTCGGCGACCGCATCGCCGTCTACGGCGCGGGCACCATCGAGCAGTTCGCCCGCCCGGCCGAAGTGCTGGGTGCGCCAGCCACCGCGTACGTGGCCTCCTTCGTCGGCGCGGACCGGGGCCTGAAGCGGCTCGCGGTCACCCCGGTGGGGCAGGCCGACCTGGCGGAGGCCGACGGGAAAGCCCCCACCGCCGAAGTGGCGCTGGGGGCGAGTCTGCGCGAGGCGCTCGCGCTGCTGCTGCAGGAGGACTCCGGCCGGATCGGGGTCACGGACCCGGACACCGGCGCGCTGGTCGGCGTACTGACCCCGGAGGGCGTCCACCGGGCCCTGCGCCGGGCCCAACTGCAAGAGGCCTAGGGCCAGAAGGCCTGACCCGGCCTGCGGGTCAGGCCTGGATGCGGTTGCTCATCCACACCAGCATCGGCGGGATCTCGCGGCGCCACGTGTTGAAGTTGTGGCCGCCGCTGTCGAGGATGATCGAGGAGACCCGGTCCGGGCCCTTGACCAGCTTGATGAACTTCTTGGTGTCACCGAGGTTCGGCTCGCCCTGCTCGCTGCTGGTGACCAGGAAGGACGTACCCGACGGCTGCTTGTGCTCGATGCTGTGCAGGACGTCCGCACGCTTCTTCAGCTTGTCGTCGCCCTGGAACAGGTTGCCGGTCGTCGCGTCGTTCGCGGCGTCGTAGTACGCGGACAGACCCGCGGCGGCGCCGAAGGTCTGCGGGTAGTGCGCGGCGATCTTCAGGGCGCAGTAGCCGCCCGTGGAGTTGCCGATGAAGCCCATGTTCTGCGGCTTCTTGCCGACCCGGAAGGTGTCCTGGATGGCCTGCGGCAGGTCCTGGCCGAAGAAGGTCTCGGTCTGCGGTCCGCCGGGTATGTCCACGCACTCGGTGTCACGCGGCGGCGCGATCGTCGGGCGGAGCATCACCAGGATCATCGGCTTCATCTTGCCCGCCTTGGCCTGCTTGAAGGCCGTCATCGGGTAGTTCAGCCCTTTGATCAGGTTCTCGGCGGTGCCCGGGTAGCCCGTCAGCACGATGGAGGCCGGAAAGTTCTTGTCCTTGTGCTGCGGCTGGAAGTACTCCGGCGGCAGCCACACGTACCCGGGGCTCGTTATTTTCGACTTCTGCCCGGTTATGGCAACCTTCAGGATCTGTCCGCCCACCTGGGGCTGGGCGCCGCCCGGCACGTCGAGCTTCTGCTTGTCGACGACCTTGATGTCCTTGCTGCTCATCGAGTGGTCCACGACCTTGCCGACAGATGTCTGCTGGCCGAACAGGTCCGCCCACGAGCCGTAGAAGGAGAAGGACTTGTTCGCCGCCAGGCCGACGGCCGAGAACAACGCCAGCTGGGTCGCGAGCAGGAGGCCGATCCGGCCGAGCAGCGCACGCCAGGTGCGGCCCGAGAGCCGGGGCCAGAACCACACCGTGGCTGCGAACAGCAGCACACCGGCGACGATGGCCAGCGCCAGAACCGTATTACTGGTGAGACCCATGAGCAGTCAGTCGACTTTCTGATGGCAGGACTAGTTTTTCTCGGCGGAAGAGTGAACCCGCTCGACCCCGATGTCGTCCTAGTGGACGCACCACACTCCGGAGGCTGTCGCGGCCTTCGGCCACATGATCTCTCGCGGAGCAACGGGAAGCGATGTCTAGCAGGATAGATGGCGATAAGTCGGGACAGGTTCCGAAGCAGGTCCGCCGAATCTTCCGCGGCCCACGACCGGAGTCGGTGCCCGGCCTGGTAGGTACGGCCGTCATGATCGTCGGCCTTCTGGACATCGCGGCGGGCGTGTTCCCGCGGTTCCGGCACAGCCGGTTCCACGCGGTCACCGAGGTGCTGCCCGGTTCGCTGGGCCCGTTCGCAGCCGCCCTCGCCATCAGCGCGGGCGTCCTGCTCCTCCTGCTCGCCCACGGCCTCAAGCGCCGCAAGCGCCGTGCCTGGCGGGCCGCCGTGGTCCTGCTCCCGGCGGGCGCCGTCGCGCAGTTCACGTACCGGCACTCCGTCATCGGCGTCGTCATCGCGGCGGTCCTCCTCGGGCTGATCGTGCGGCACCAGAGTGAATTCAAGGCGCTGCCGGACCCGCGCAGCCGCTGGAAGGCGCTCGCCAACTTCGTGCTGATGAGCGCGGGCTCCATCGGCCTCGGTCTGGTCATCGTCAACTCCCACCCGGGCCGCGTCGTCGGCCATCCGGGTATTTACGAGCAGATCAGCCACGTCGTGTACGGCCTCTTCGGCTTCGAGGGCCCCGTCGACTACGCCGGCCGCGTGTCCTGGACCGTGGGCTACTCCCTCGGCGCCCTCGGCATGCTGACCGCGCTCACCACCATCTACCTGGCCTTCCGCCCCGAGCACCCGGCCGCGCAGCTCACCGCCGACGACGAGCTCAAGCTGCGCGAGCTGCTCGCCAAGCACGGCGGCCGCGACTCGCTGGGCCACTTCGCGCTCCGCCGCGACAAGGCCGTCGTCTTCTCCCCCAGCGGCAAGGCCGCCGTCACCTACCGCGTCGTCTCCGGCGTGATGCTCGCCTCCGGCGACCCCATCGGCGACGTCGAGGCCTGGCCCGGCGCCATCGAGCGGTTCATGGAGGAGGCCAAGGCCCACTCCTGGACCCCGGCCGTCGTGGGCTGCAGCGAGACCGGCGGCGAGGTCTGGACCCGCGAGACCGGGCTGGACGCCCTGGAGCTCGGCGACGAGGCGATCGTCGACGTCAAAGACTTCTCCCTCTCCGGCCGCCCCATGCGCAACGTCCGCCAGATGGTGAAGCGCATCGAGCGCAACGGCTACACCACCAAGGTCCGCCGCGTCAGCGAGCTGACCGAGGAGGAGCTGGAGCGCGTACGGGGCGCCGCCGAGGCCTGGCGCGGCACGGACACCGAGCGCGGCTTCTCCATGGCGCTGGGCCGGGTCGGCGAGGAGGGCGACGGCGACTGCTTCATCGCCACCGCCCACCGGGTCGAGGAGAACGACCCCAGCCCGTTCGGCGACCTCAAGGCCGTCCTGCACTTCGTCCCCTGGGGCAAGGACGGCATGTCGCTGGAGCTGATGCGCCGCGACCGCGCCGCCGACCCGGGCATGAACGAGCTGCTGATCGTGGCCTCCCTGGTGGAGGCGCCGTCCCTGGGCATCGAGAAGGTCTCGCTGAACTTCGCGATGTTCCGCGCGGCCCTCGCCCGCGGCGAGAAGATCGGTGCCGGGCCGGTGCTGCGGATGTGGCGCGGCCTGCTGGTCTTCCTGTCGCGCTGGTTCCAGATCGAGTCGCTGTACAAGTTCAACGAGAAGTTCCGCCCCCGCTGGGAGCCGCGGTTCATGGTCTACCGCACCAGCAGCGACCTGCCCCGCATCGGCTTCGCCGTGATGCAGGCCGAGGGCTTCGTGACGGTGGCCCTGCCCCGGCTGTTCGCCAGCCGGCGACGGCCCAAGCCGGTGCGCACCTGCGCCCACACGCACGTGACCGCCAAGGTCCCCGCCCAGGCGCAGCCCGAACGCGAGGTCCAGGTCGCCTGACCCCCGGCCCGGGCCCCCGCGCCCCGGCCCCCGGAGCCCGACCCGCCGCACCCGCGGCAGGCCGGGCTCCGGCGTTTGCGCGTACGGGCTCCGGCGTTTGCGCCTACGGGCCCCCGCGTTTGCGCACCCGGGCTGCGGGCCCCGGAACCCGCGTACGGCCCGGTCAGGGACGCGGCCCTACCCTGGAGCCATGAACATCAAGCGCGGGGCCGCCGGCAGGGGCCGGGTCGCAGGCCTGCCGGAATGGGACCGCTGCGGGGTCATGGGCGTCGTCAACGTCACCCCCGACTCCTTCTCCGACGGCGGGCGCTGGTTCGACACCACCGCCGCCGTCAAGCGCGGCCTCGACCTCGTCGCCCAGGGCGCCGACCTCGTCGACGTGGGCGGCGAGTCGACCCGCCCCGGCGCCTCCCGCGTGGACGAGGAGGAGGAGCTGCGCCGCGTCGTCCCCGTGGTGCGCGGCCTGGCCTCCGAGGGGGTCACCGTCTCCGTCGACACCATGCGCGCCTCCGTCGCCGCCCAGGCCGTCGCCGCCGGCGCGCTGCTGGTCAACGACGTCAGCGGCGGGCTCGCCGACCCCGGCATGATCCCGGCCGTGGCCGCCGCCGAGGTGCCGTTCGTCGTCATGCACTGGCGCGGCTTCAGCGACGGCATGAACCGCCTCGCCGTCTACGAGGACGTCGTCGCGGAGGTCACCGCCGAGCTCCGCACCCGCATCGACGCGGTCGTGGCCGGCGGGATCGCCCCCGAGCGGCTCGTCGTCGACCCCGGCCTCGGCTTCGCGAAGATGGCCGAGCACGACCTCGCCCTCGTCGCCCACCTCCCCGAGCTGCGCGCCCTCGGCTTCCCGCTGCTGGTCGCCGCCTCGCGGAAGCGTTTCCTCGGCCGGATCCTGGCCGGCGCCGCCGACGCCGCCCCGCCGCCCGCCCGCGAGCGCGACGCCGCCACCGCCGCCGTTTCCGCCATCGCCGCCCACCAGGGCGCCTGGGCCGTGCGGGTCCACGAGGTACGGGCCACCGCCGACGCGGTTCGGGTGGCCCGCGCCGTGGAAGGGGCCCTGTGATCCGCCCCGCCGGCGGAGGAACCCGTACGGCAGCCAGGAGAGGGGAACGGTGAGCCTTACCGACATCGAAGCCGTCGAAGAGGTCAACACGGCCTTCTACGAGGCCATGGAGCAGGGGGACTTCGACGCACTGTCGGCGCTCTGGCTCGAGGACGAGATCTCCTGCGTGCACCCGGGCTGGCCGGTGCTCTCGGGCCGCGGCGAGGTGCTGCGCTCGTACGCGCTGATCATGTCCCACACCGACTACATCCAGTTCTTCCTCACCGACACGAAAGTCGCCGTCATAGGCGACACCGCACTGGTGACGTGCACGGAGAACATCCTCAGCGGCGGGCCCGCCGAGGACGGCGGAGAGCTCGGCCCGCTCGTCGGCCAGCTGGTCGTCGCCACGAATGTGTTCCGACGCACATCCGGGGGCTGGCGGCTCTGGTCCCACCACGGTTCTCCCGTCCTGACGGACTCCGACGAGGACGAGGAGGAGGACTCCGCCTGACCCCTCCGGCGGGATCCGGGGTCGTTCGCAGGTAAATTCGAAGACGGACGACGCCGACCGCACTCGGCGTAGGCCCATGGATCCGGGGAGTCCCGGACCGGAAGCACCTACGAAAGCAGGAGTGATTCGCGTGGATCGTGTCGCGCTGCGCGGCCTCAAGGCTCGCGGGCACCACGGCGTCTTCCCCCGGGAACGCGAGGAAGGCCAGACCTTCATCGTCGACCTGGTGCTCCACATCGACACCCGCCCCGCGGCGGCCGACGACGACCTGGCGAAGACCGTGCATTACGGGGTAGTCGCGGAGGAAGTCGTCGATGTGGTCCAGGGAGAGCCCGTCGACCTGATCGAGACCCTCGCCGAGCGGATCGCCCAGCAGTGCCTGAAGCACGAAGCGGTCGCACAGGTGGAGGTCGTCGTCCACAAACCGGACGCCCCCATCACCGTCCCCTTCGACGACGTGACCATCACGATCACCCGGAGCCGCGTGTGAACAACGGACTGAACGCCCAGAGCGACCCCACCGTCCAGCCGGTGCCCGCATCCGTCGTGGAGACGGTGGACGCGGCCGACACGACCCTCTCCAACCCGAAGTGGGCCGTCATCGCGCTCGGCGCGAACCTCGGCAACCGCCTGGAGACCCTCCAGGGCGCCATCGACGCCCTCGGCGACACCCCCGGCCTGCGGGTCAAGGCCGTCTCCCCCGTCTACGAGACCGAGCCGTGGGGCGTCGAGCCCGGCTCCCAGCCGTCGTACCTCAACGCTGTGGTCCGCGTACGGACCACGCTGCCCCCGTCCTCCCTGCTGGAGCGCGGCCACGCCATCGAAGAGGCCTTCGACCGCGTCCGCGACGAGCGCTGGGGCCCGCGCACCATCGACGTCGACATCGTGTCGTACGCCGAGGTGGTCTCGGCCGACCCGGTCCTCACCCTCCCCCACCCGCGGGCCCACCAGCGGGCCTTCGTCCTGGCCCCGTGGAACGACGTCGACCCCGAGGCGCAGATCCCCGGGCACGGCCCGGTCGCTTCCCTGCTGGCCGGAATCGGCCTGGCCGGGGTCACGCCGCGGCCGGACCTGGAACTCCGCCTCCCCGAGTAGTCGTTAACCTGTGGCTGCAGCCTGTGGACTGCGGCGACTGACGACTTGGCGCGGAAAGCGGGGAACGGGCACGTGAAGCAACTGAGGCCGGCGGTCCTGGCGGGGATCTTCGCCGTCGCCGGGGTGCTGTCCTGGGCGGGCGCCCGGCTGTGGAACGCGTACGGGACCCTGCCGGGCGTCCCGCTGGCCGCGCCCATCGTCCTCGGCGCCATCGCGGTCGTCCTGCTGGCCACCGCCCTCTCGCTGCGGTCCCGCCTCAAGGCGCAGCGCGAGCGGCGGCCGGGCGCCAAGGGCGTGGAGCCGCTGATGGCGGCCCGCGCGGTCGTCTTCGGTCAGGCCAGCGCCCTCGTGGCGGCCCTCGTGGCGGGCATGTACGGCGGCGTGGGCGTCTTCCTGTGGGCCAACGGCCTGGAGGTGCCCGCCCGCCGCGACCAGGCCTGGTACGCCGCCTTCTCGGTCCTGGCCGGCGCGGCGGTCATCGCCGCCGCCCTCTTCCTGGAGCACGTCCTGAAGCTCCCGGAAGACGACGACACCATCCCCCACTCCCCCTCGCGCGCCTGAAGCGGCCTCCGGCCGGGGCCGGGGGCCAGGGGTCAGCTGGTCAGCTGGTCAGCGCGCCATGATCAGGCTCATGGCCTCGTTGCGGGTGGCGGGGTCGCGGAGCTGGCCGCGGACCGCCGAGGTGATGGTCTTCGCGCCGGGCTTGCGGACCCCGCGCATCGTCATGCACATGTGCTCGCACTCGACGACGACGATGACCCCGCGCGGCTCCAGGATCTCCATCAGGGAGTCCGCTATCTGCGTGGTCAGCCGCTCCTGCACCTGCGGGCGGCGGGCGAACACGTCCACGAGACGGGCCAGCTTCGACAAACCGGTGATCTTGCCGTCGATGGACGGGATGTAGCCGACGTGCGCGACGCCGTGGAACGGCACGAGATGATGTTCGCAGTTGCTCATGACCTCGATGTCCTTGACCAGGACCATCTCGTCGTGGCCCAGGTCGAACGTGGTCGTCAGGACCTCTTCGGGCTTCTGGTAGAGGCCGGCGAATATCTCCTTGTACGCCCGCGCCACGCGCGCCGGGGTTTCGAGGAGGCCCTCGCGGTCCGGGTCCTCGCCGACCGCGATCAGAAGTTCGCGGACCGCCGCCTCGGCGCGCTTCTCGTCGAACTCGCCGATCGTGCCCTCGTCACCGGTCAGGGTCACTGGGTCGGTCATCTCTTCCTCGTTCCTGTGTGCACTGGCGCTCGCGGACACGCAAAAGTGCCGCGCCCCCCAGGCTAGAACCTGGGGGGCGCGGCATCCATTCCGGGACGGTCCGGCCGAGGGCTACTCGGCGCGGTCCTCCGGGGACGGCTCCTTCTCCACGGACACGGCCGGCGCGCTGGCCGAGGTGCCGTTCGCCGAGTTCGTCAGCTGGAGCTCCTTGGGAGAGAGCACCGGCGGACGGGTCGACGGGGTGCGGTGCGAAGAGCCGGTCCACGCCGGTCGGGCCGGGCGCTTCACGATCGTCGAGAAGACCTCGGCGATCTCCTCCTTGCCCAGCGTCTCCTTCTCGAGGAGCGCGAGGACCAGGTTGTCGAGGACGTCGCGGTTCTCGACCAGGATCTCCCAGGCCTCGTTGTGCGCGGTCTCGATGAGCTTCTTGACCTCTTCGTCGACCAGCGCCGCGACCTCTTCCGAGTAGTCCCGCGGGTGCGACATCTCGCGGCCCAGGAACGGCTCGGTGTTGTCCCCGCCGAACTTGATCGCGCCGAGGCGCTCGGTCATGCCGTACTGGGTCACCATCGCGCGGGCCGTCGCCGTGGCCTTCTCGATGTCGTTCGCCGCGCCGGTGGTCGGGTCGTGGAAGACCAGCTCCTCGGCCGCGCGCCCGCCCAGCATGTACGCCAGCTGGTCGAGCATCTCGTTGCGCGTGGTCGAGTACTTGTCCTCGTCGGGCAGGACCATGGTGTAGCCCAGGGCCCGGCCGCGGGACAGGATCGTGATCTTGTGGACCGGGTCGGAGTTCGGGGAGGCCGCCGCGACCAGGGCGTGACCGCCCTCGTGGTACGCGGTGATCTTCTTTTCCCGGTCCGACATGATCCGGGTCCGCTTCTGCGGGCCCGCCACGACGCGGTCGATGGCCTCGTCCAGCATGTGGTTGTCGATCAGCTTGCGGTCCGAGCGGGCGGTCAGGAGCGCCGCCTCGTTCAGGACGTTGGACAGATCGGCACCCGTGAAGCCGGGGGTGCGGCGGGCGACGGCCGAGAGGTCGACGTCCGGAGCGACCGGCTTGCCCTTCTGGTGGACCTTGAGGATCTCCAGACGGCCCTGCATGTCGGGACGGTCGACCGCGATCTGCCGGTCGAAGCGGCCCGGGCGCAGCAGCGCCGGGTCGAGGATGTCCGGGCGGTTCGTGGCGGCGATCAGGATGACGCCGCCCTTCACGTCGAAGCCGTCCATCTCGACGAGCAGCTGGTTCAGGGTCTGCTCGCGCTCGTCGTGGCCGCCGCCGAGGCCCGCACCGCGGTGCCGGCCGACGGCGTCGATCTCGTCGACGAAGACGATCGCCGGGGCGTTGGCCTTGGCCTGCTCGAACAGGTCGCGGACACGCGAGGCACCGACACCGACGAACATCTCGACGAAGTCGGAACCGGAGATCGAGTAGAACGGCACGCCCGCCTCGCCGGCGACGGCACGCGCCAGCAGGGTCTTGCCGGTGCCGGGCGGGCCGTAGAGCAGCACGCCCTTGGGGATCTTCGCCCCGACGGCCTGGAACTTGGCCGGCTCCTGCAGGAACTCCTTGATCTCGTGGAGTTCCTCGACGGCCTCGTCCGAGCCCGCGACGTCGGCGAACGTCGTCTTCGGGGTGTCCTTGGTGATGAGCTTGGCCTTGGACTTCCCGAAGTTCATCACCCGGGAGCCGCCGCCCTGCATCTGGTTCATCAGGAACAGGAAGACGACGACGATGAGGACGAAGGGCAGCAGGGAGAGCAGCACGCTGAGGAACGGGCTGGTCTTGTCCGGCGAGACGGTGTACCCGTTCGGGATCTGACCGGCTTCGTACTTGGTCTGGAGGTCCTTGGCGAGCCCGACGCCCTGGTCCCCGATGTAGTTGGCCTGGAACTTGGTGCCGTCGTTGTCGCCGAGCTTCTGGTCCTTCTTCAGCTCGATCTTGATCATCTGGCTGTCACCGGTGGTGAGCTTGGCGCTCTCCACCTGGCCACTGTTGATCGCCTTGATGACCTCGCTGGTCTCCACCGACTTGTAGCCGCCGCCGGAGCCGACGACGTTCATCAACACGACCACGGCGAGGACGGCCAGCACGATCCACATGACCGGCCCACGGAAGTATCGCTTCACGTCCATCCATACGGGGCGCCAGGCGCCCCGTCCCTCCTGCCCGTAGGTAAATGCTGCTGTGAGTAAAGACTGTTCTTCGGAATGTACCCCTGTATTGTCACCCGCGGCCTCGTGGGACGGCTGACAGAACTGCTTTCCCCTGCTCCAACGGCAGGAATCGTTCCAGGGTTCCCCTGTGCGGGCCCCGGCCGGGGCCCGCGGCGTCAGCCGCCGTAGACGTGCGGGGCGAGGGTCCCGACGAACGGCAGGTTGCGGTACTTCTCCGCGTAGTCGAGGCCGTAGCCGACGACGAACTCGTTCGGGATGTCGAAGCCGACCCACTTCACGTCGATCGCGACCTTGGCGGCGTCGGGCTTGCGCAGCAGCGTGACGACCTCGAGCGAGGCCGGCTGGCGGGAGCCCAGGTTCGACAGCAGCCAGGACAGGGTCAGGCCCGAGTCGATGATGTCCTCGACGATCAGGACGTGCTTGTCCTTGATGTCGGTGTCCAGGTCCTTGAGGATCCGGACCACACCGGAGGACTGGGTCCCGGCGCCGTACGAGGACACCGCCATCCAGTCCATGGTGAGCGGGGTGGACAAGGCGCGCGCCAGGTCCGCCATCACCATCACCGCGCCCTTGAGGACGCCGACGATGAGCAGGTCCTTGCCCGCGTACTCCGCATCGATCTTCGCCGCCAGCTCGGCCAGCTTCGCGTCGATCTCTTCCTTGGTGATGAGCACCGACTGGAGGTCGCTGCCCATGTCCTTCTCGTCCACCCGCATCACTTTCGTCGACGGCCGGGGCTCCGGGGGTTCCCCCGGAGGACTCAGCCGTGGTTCAGCACCAATCAGCCCTGCCGGATGACAAGTCTGCCACCCTGCCGCTGGGCTTCGACCCGGCCGGGCAGGTTGATGGCGCCCTGACCCCGCCATCCGGTGATGAGCCGGTCCACTTCCTCGATGTGGCGGGCGAAGAGGGAGCCTGCGGGAGAACCGGCCGCGACCACGGCCCTGCGCAGCACGCGGCGGCGGACGGCCGGGGGCAGGGCGTAGAGCTTCGCGCACTCCAGGCGGCCGTCCTCGTCCCGTACGCCGGCCTCGGCCTCGGCGGCCCAGGCGTCGAGGGCGTCGGCGTCGTCGCGGGACAGCTGGGCGGTGCGGGCCAGCGCCTCGACCACGCCCTTGCCCAGCGCCTTCTCGAGGGCGGGCAGTCCCTCGTGGCGGAGCCGGGAGCGGGTGTAGGCGGGGTCGATGTTGTGCGGGTCGTCCCAGACCGGCAGGGACTGGACCATGCAGGCCTTGCGGGCGGTCTGCCGGTCGACCTGGAGGAAGGGGCGGCGGTAGCGGTGGCTGCGGCCCGGGCCGCCGGAGACTTCGGCCATGCCGGACAGCGAGCGGATGCCGGAGCCGCGGGCGAGCCCCAGCAGGACGGTTTCGGCTTGATCGTCCCGGGTGTGACCGAGCAGCACGGCGGCGGCGCCCAGACGGTCCGCGGCCTCGTCCAGGGCGGCGTAGCGGGCGTCGCGGGCGGCGGCCTCGGGTCCGCCGTCGCGGCCGACGCGCACGGCGACGGACTCCACCGGGTCGAGGCGGAGTGCGGTCATGCGGGTGACGACCTCGGCGGCGCGCAGGTCGGAGCCCACTTGGAGCCCGTGGTCGACGGTGATGCCGCCGGCCCGGATGCCGAGTTTGGGTGCCTCGAAGGCGAGGGCGGAGGCGAGCGCCATGGAGTCGGCACCGCCGGAGCAGGCGACGAGTACGAGCGGCGGGGAGCCGGCTGCGGCGGCGGGGGTACTCCCGGACGGAGCCGTGGAGAGGCCGGCAGGACGGTCGGTGAGGTCGGTGAGGACGTCGTGGAGTACGCGGCGGACCGCCAGGCGTATCGCCGCGACCGCAGGATGGGGACCCATGTCCGGTGCCCTTCGGTGGAGTTCGGATGCCTCGAAGGCTGGGGGTGTGGTGCTGGAACCGCTGCTGTTCGGTGCTGTTCGACGCTGCCCGGTGCCCCGGCCCCCGTGAGGAGCCCCCGCCGGGAGCCCCCGCGAGATGAGGGGTTGTCACTCAGAGTGCGTCGATGGTGACAGAACCGAGCCGTTCCTTGAGCATCGCACGGCCTTCCGCGCCTCACGGTCCCTCGGACGGGTGACGCTGCTTCCCCCAGTGAGACATGTTTACGCCCCCTGAGTCACTCCCCTTCGCTTCTATTCGCCCTTGCGGTGCACCCGCGCGACCCAGTCCGCGGGCTTGGCGATCTCCGCCTTCGTCGGCAGTGTGTTCGGCGAGGTCCAGACCCGGTTGAATCCGTCCATGCCGACCTGGTCGACGACGGCGCGTACGAAGCGCTCGCCGTCGCGGTACTGGCGCAGCTTGGCGTCGAGCCCCAACAGCTTGCGCAGAGTGGCGTCGAGGCGGCCCGCGCCGCTGGCCCGGCGCTGCTGGAACTTCTCCCGGATCTCGGCGACCGAGGGCACGACCGCGGGGCCGACCCCGTCCATGACGTAGTCGGCGTGGCCCTCCAGCAGGGACATGACGGCGGTCAGCCGGCCGAGCACCTCGCGCTGCTCGGGGGTCTGGACGAGCTCGACCAGGGAGCGGCCCTCGTCGCCCTGCTCGGAGTCGGGGCGGGCGCCGGCGAAGGACTGCGCGGCCTCGCGCAGCCGCTCGAGGATGGCCGCCGGGTCCATCTCGGTGGCGCCGAGGAACGTCTGGATCTCGCCCTCGAGGTGGTCGCGGAGCCAGGGCACCGCGGTGAACTGCGTACGGTGCGTCTCCTCGTGCAGGCAGACCCACAGCCGGAAGTCGTGCGGGCGCACGTCCAGCTCGCGCTCGACGTGCACGATGTTCGGGGCGACGAGCAGCAGCCGGCCGCCGCCCGTGGCCGAGCCCGGCAGCTCGCGGCCGGCCGGGGCGAAGGTCTCGTATTGGCCGAGCACGCGGGAGGCCAGGAAGCTGAGCAGCATGCCCAGCTCGACGCCGGTGACCTTGCCGCCGACCGCGCCGAGGACGGCGCCGCCGGGGGCGCCGGCGCGGCGGTCCTGCATCTTGCCGAGGAGGGGGGCCAGGAGCTCGCGGAAGCCGGCCACGTTGGCCTTGACCCAGCCGGCCCGGTCGACGACGAGGACGGGGGTGTCGGGGACGGCCGCGCCCTCGGGGATCATCCGCGTGAACTCGCGTACGTGGCGTTCGGAGGTCCTGGCATGCCTGCGCAGTTCCGCCACCACGGCCCGGGCCTCGTCGCGGCTGACCTCGGGACCCGGCCGCACCAGCCGGGCCGCGGTCGCCACCGCGAGATTCCAGTCGACCATCTCGGCACCACCGATGCTCGTCATGCGTCAACGGTACGTGGGCCAGCTCCGATGCGGAGCCCCCCGGATCCCTACGAGGCGCGGGCGACGGCCGCCGCGAGCTTGTCGAGGCCCTTCTCCGCGGCCCCCGCGTCGGTGGTGTTCGCGGTCAGGAACGCGAAGGCGAGGAGTCGGCCGGAGGGGTCGACGACGGTCCCGGCGAGGGAGTTCACCCCGTTCAGGGTGCCCGTCTTGGCCCGGACGAGGCCGGCGGCCGGGGAGCTTCCGGCGTTGCGGGTGCGCAGGGTCCCGGTGAATCCGGCGACGGGCAGTCCGGTGAGCACGGGCCGCAGCTCCGGCTTCTGCGGGTCGGCCGCCTTGGCCAGGAGCCCCGTCAGCAGGCCGGTGTTGATCTTGTCGGCGCGGTTGAGGCCGCTGCCGTCGGCGAAGCGGGCGCCGGCGGTGTCGATGCCGAGGCCGGTGAGCCGGTCCTTGACGGCCTTCTCGGCGCCCTCGAAGCTCGCGGGCTGTCCGGAGGCGAGGGCGGTCTGGCGGGCCAGGACCTCGGCGATGTCGTTGTCGCTGTTGGTCAGCATCCGCTCGACGAGCCCGGCGAGCGGGGTGGAGAGGGTGGTGGCGAGCGGCTGGGCGCCGGCGGGGGCCTTGGCCTTGGCGGGGTCGGCGCTGACCTTGATGCCGCGTTCCTTGAGGAGGGCGGCGAAGGAGCGGGCGGTCTCCTTGGCGGGGTCCTCGACCCGCTCGACGGGGCCGGAGGTGGAGTCGTCGGGGCGGCCCTCGTCCGCTGCGAGGGCCGTGACCAGCGCGATGTTGGGGTTCTCGCCGATCGGGTGGAGGGCGGGCCCGGTGAAGAGGGTGTCGTCGTAGCCGAGCCGCACGGTGTCGGTGCCGGCGGCCTTGAGGGCCTGGGCGGTGTCGGCGGCGAGCGCGACGAGGCTGCCGCCGGATCCGGCGGGGCTCTTCTTCTTGGCCGTGAGGGAGGGGTCGCCGCCGCCGACCAGGACGATCTCCCCGGGGTCGGCGCCGGGGGCCACGGTGGTCCGGATCCGGTGCTCGGGGCCGAGCGCGGCCAGCGCGGCCGTCGCGGTGGCGATCTTGATGGTGGAGGCGGGGGTCATGGCCTCGCGCGGCCCGGACTCGAAGAGCACCTGGCCGGTGGCGGTGTCGACGACCGAGGCGGTACGGACCGTCCCGAGCGCGGGGTCGGCCAGGAGCGGCCGCAGGGCCGCGGCGAGCCGCCCGGGGTCGGTGGCCGCGACCCCGCTCCCGGCCTTGAGCGCGGCGCCCGAACCGATGCCCGGGAGCACCCCGGGGGCGCTGGGTGCGGCCTGCGGAACGGCCCCGCCGCCGTGGTCCGCCCCGTGATCTGCGCCACCCGTAAGGCCCCAGGAGGCGGCCCTGTCCCGCTCGGCCTTACGCTGGCCGGAGTCCCAAGGACCGGCAGCGGCCACCGCAGCCACCGACAGGGCGAGGCCGGAGACGGCCGACACCGCGATGAGCTGCCACGTCTTGACCAATGGCACCTCGGACCAGCCCCTTTCGCGATCACACATATGCGTGAGGGACACTTAACCACTGCGTCTTGCCGCGAGCATGGCACCCCACCCGCAGGGCTGGGCCGGACGCGCGCGCAGATGAATCAACGCAGTCTCGAAGCAATGAAGCTGATCATGGAGGAGCAGGACGTGGAGTTCGACGTCACCATCGAGATCCCCAAGGGTTCGCGGAACAAGTACGAGGTGGACCACGAGACCGGCCGGATCCGTCTGGACCGTCGCCTCTTCACCTCCACCAGCTACCCGGCGGACTACGGCTTCGTCGAGAACACCCTCGGTGAGGACGGCGACCCGCTGGACGCCCTCGTCATCCTGGACGAGCCCACCTTCCCGGGCTGCCTGATCAAGTGCCGCGCGATCGGCATGTTCAACATGACCGACGAGGCGGGCGGCGACGCCAAGCTGCTCTGCGTGCCGGCCTCGGACCCGCGCGTGGAGCACCTGCGCGACATCCACCACGTGTCGGAGTTCGACCGCCTGGAGATCCAGCACTTCTTCGAGGTCTACAAGGACCTGGAGCCGGGCAAGTCGGTCGAGGGCGCCAACTGGGTCGGCCGCGCCGAGGCCGAGGCCGAGATCGAGGCCTCCTTCAAGCGCCTCGAGGCGCAGGGCGGCCACTGAGCCGTGCCGGGTGACGGGTAGGCGGGATCTCCCGCCGCCCCCGTGACACCCCGGGCGGTACTCCCTCACGGAGGGGGTGCCGCCCGTTGCCGTACCCGGATCCGGTCCGCAGCCGGGCCGGTATCGCCGCGGATGGCAGCGTTCCGCATACTGGTACCGCTGGTGATCACGGAGTGGAGGACGCGTGGCGGAGGCCGACGGGGCAGAGGACAGAAAGCCCACGTCCGACGAGGCGCACAGCGCCTTCACCCCGCCGCCCGGAATCGAGCCGGAGCCGGTCGACGCGGACCAGCCGACCTCGGAGTTCGCCGTGCCGGAGGGACTCCCCCCGGTGCCCGCAGAACCCGAAGGCTCCGCGTTCGCGCCGCCGGCCACCTACAGCGCCCAGAACTCCCCGCCCGCCCACCTTCCCGGGCACGGGCTCCCCGTCTCCCGCATGACGGAGTCCCCCTGGCAGGACCGCATGCGCACCATGCTGCGCATGCCGGTCGACGTACGGCCCGTCCCCGAGGCCGTGCACAAGCACAGCGAGACCGGGCCGGCCGTGGGCCGCGTACTGGACCTGACCCTGCGCATCGGCGAGCTGCTGCTCGCGGGCGGCGAGGGCGCCGAGGACGTGGAGGCCGCGATGTTCGCGGTGGCCCGCTCGTACGGGCTGGACCGCTGCGAGCCCACGGTCACCTTCACGCTGCTGTCGATCACCCACCAGCCCTCCCTCATCGACGACCCGGTCTCGGCGAGCCGGACCGTGCGCCGCCGCGGCACCGACTACACCCGCCTGGCCGCCGTCTACCAGCTGGTGGACGACATCAGCGCGCACGAGATCGAGCTCTCGCTCGAGGACGCCTACCGGCGCCTCGCCGAGATCCGCCGCAACCGGCACCCGTACCCCTCCTGGGTCCTCACGGCCGCCGCCGGGCTGCTCGCCGGGGCCGCCTCCACACTGGTCGGCGGTGGCGTGTTCGTCTTCTTCGCGGCCGCGATCGGGGCGATGCTCGGCGACCGGCTGGCCTGGCTGTGCGCCGGGCGCGGGCTGCCGGAGTTCTACCAGTTCGTGGTGGCCGCGATGCCGCCCGCCGCGATCGGCGTGGCCCTGAAGCTGACCGAGACCGACGTACGCGCCTCCGCGGTGATCACCGGCGGGCTGTTCGCACTACTGCCCGGGCGGGCCCTGGTCGCCGCCGTGCAGGACGGCCTGACCGGCTTCTACATCACCGCCTCCGCCCGGCTGCTGGAGGTCATGTACCTCTTCATCGGCATCATCATGGGCGTGCTGGTCGTGCTGTACCTCGGGCTCCAGCTCGGCGCCTCGCCGAAGCCGGAGGAGGTCCTCCAGATCACCCAGCGGCCGCTGATCCAGATCGCGGCCTCGATGGTGCTGGTGTTCACGTTCGCGATCCTGCTTCAGCAGGAACGTTCCACCGTGTGGATCGTGACGCTGAACGGCGGGGTCGCCTGGGTGACCTTCGGGGCCCTGCACTACGCGGGCGGCATCCCGCCCGTGCCCTCCACGGCCATCGCCGCCGGGCTGGTCGGCCTGTTCGGCCAGCTCTTCTCGCGCTACCGCTTCGCCTCGGCCCTTCCGTACACGACGGCGGCCATCGGCCCGCTGCTGCCGGGCTCGGCGACGTACTACGGGCTGCTGCTCATCGCCGAGAACCGGCTGAACGAGGGCCTCGGCTCACTGGTGAACGCCGCCGCCATCGCCCTGGCCATCGCGATCGGGGTCAACCTCGGCTCCGAGACCTCGCGGCTGTTCATGCGGATCCCGGGGGCCGCCAGCGCGGCCAAGCGCCGCGCCGCGAAGCGCACCCGCGGCTTCTGAGGCCCTTTTCGACCAGCTGATCGTTCCACGGGATTCCGGTTTCGGGATGCCGTCGCCGCGGCATGTGCGCCTTTCCGGAAAACCGCAGTGCGGGTTCCGTGAAATCCAGGAATGCGTCGAAACAACCTGTCAAGCCCCGAATTCCCGGGACATGTCTTCGTGCGGCGACCCGCGCTTACTTGAGGCACGGGCCGACCAGGTTCGCGAGATCCCGGCACCGGCCGGACCAGCTCCGGAGCCGGGATTCACCCCTCTCGACGCACAAGGAGAATCCCATGCCGAAGACAGCCTTGACCCGGCATTTCGTGACGTTGGCGACGACGGCCGCCCTGACGGCCGGAGTCGTGGCGCTGCCCGCCAGCGCATTCGCCGCGACGCCGCACAAGACTGCCGCAGCCAGTCACACCGACCTCGTCCACGACAAGAATGACGGCCGGAACAAGAACCGCAACGGAAAGCAGAACAACAAGCACGGAAAGGGGAAGGGGAGCGGCGGCCACAATAAGCATCCGGCGCCGCCGAAGCTGCCCTTGCCGCCGCTGCCGCTTCCGCCGAAGCTTCCGGTACCGCTGCCCCCGGGACCGGTGCCGCCCAAGCTGCCGATCCCGCTGCCGCCGCCCCCGGGCCTGCCGCTGCCGAAGGCGCCGCTGCCGCTGCCCCCGGTACCGAAGTTCCCGATCCCGGTGCCGAAGATCCCGCTGCCGCTGCCCCCGGTACCCAAGCTGCCCATCCCGGTGCCGAAGATCCCGCTGCCGCTGCCCCCGGTACCCAAGCTGCCCATCCCGGTGCCGAAGATCCCGCTGCCGCTGCCGCCGGTACCCAAGCTGCCCATCCCGGTGCCGAAGATCCCGCTGCCGCTGCCCCCGGTACCCAAGCTGCCCATCCCGGTGCCGAAGATCCCGCTGCCGCTGCCGCCCGTACCCAAGCTGCCCATCCCGGTACCGCCGGTACCCAAGCTGCCGATCCCGCTGCCGCCCGTACCCAAGCTGCCGATCCCGGTACCGCCGCTGCCCAAGCTGCCGATCCCGCTGCCCAAGATCCCGAACCCGCTGCCGATCCCCCTGCCCTGGCCCTTCTGATCGCTACCGCGACGGTTCGAGCCGACCGCAGGAACAACGGCAAAAGCCCGAGGGCGGGCACCCGTGAGGGTGCCCGCCCTTCGGCGCGTGCGGCCGCCGGATTCCCGGCGTGCGGTCTACCGCTTGGCGTGGCGGCGGCGCTCGCCGCCGGCCGGCGCCGCATCGGCGCCGCCGTTCGCCTTCGCCTCCTTGCGGGCCTTCAACACCTCGAAGATCACCGGGATGAGCGAGAGGAGGACGATCAGGACGAGGATCGCCTCGATGTTGGTCTTGATGAAGGCGATCTGGCCGAGCCAGAAGCCCGCGACCGTGAGCCCGGCACCCCAGGCGATACCGCCGATGACGTTGTACGTCAGGAACGTGCGGTACTTCATCGAGCCGGCGCCCGCGACCATCGGGGCGAACGTACGGACGATCGGCACGAAGCGGGCGAGCACGATGGCCTTCGGGCCGTGCTTGTCCATGAACTCGTGCGCCTTGTCCAGATTCTCCCGCTTGAAGAGCTTCGACTTCGGCCGGTTGAAGAGCTTCGGTCCGAAGACCTTGCCGATCATGTAACCCACCTGGTCACCGACGATCGCGGCCACCGAGATCAGGGTGCAGACCAGCCACAGCGGCTGCTTGATGTACTCGCCGTTCGCGACCAGCAGACCCGCCGTGAACAGCAGGGAGTCGCCGGGCAGGAAGGCGAACAGCCCGGACTCCGCGAAGACGATGACCAGGATGCCGATCAAGCCGTAGTGCGAGATCAGATAGTCCGGGGACAGCCACTCAGGGGCGAGCGCAAGCGTGTACACGAGTTCCGGGCTCTCCTGGATCGGGGGTATCGCGGCGGGCGTCCGCGGGTGCATCGGACATGACGGCGGTTTCAATTATCAACGCACAGGACCCCCTCCCGGTTCCAGTCACCGGGAGGGGGCCGTGTGGGGAACATCCGGCTTTCTACGCCTTGCGGATGGCGTTCGCGACGATCGCGTCCCGTACGAACACCGCCAGACCGGGACGGACCGTGTCGTAGTAGGCCGTGAAGCGCTCGTCCGCGACGTACATCTCACCCAGGCACGTGTGCATCTCGTGCGAGCAGGTGTAGCTGTTCCGGTCGATCCAGCCGCGGTGCTCCTCGGCCACGTCCATGGCCTCGTCGGATTCCGCGGACGCACCGGCGTCCAGCAGCTCGGCGAACCTCCGGTTGATCTCGTCCGCCTCGGCCTGGAAACGCTTCCAGTCTTCCTTCGTGTAGGCGGCCGCCCGGCGAGCGGACTCCTTGTACGCGTCCGTGTCGCCCCAGCGCTGGTGCGCCTCGTCCGCGTACTGGTCGGGGTCGAAGTCCCCGAAGACCTCGAACTTCTCCTCGGGCGTGAGGTTGATGCCCATTCTCTCTGCCTCCATGGCGTGCTCCACGGCCTCGGCCATCTGCTGGAGCCGGGCGATCCGGTCGGACAGGAGGGCATGCTGCCGGCGCAGGTGCTCCCTCGGGTTCGAGTCCGGATCGTCCAGCAGGACCGCGACCTCTTCGAGCGGGAAACCGAGCTCCCGGTAGAACAGGATCCGCTGCAGCCGGTCGAGGTCGGCGTCGTCGTAACGCCGGTGACCCGCGCTGCTGCGGGTGCTCGGGGAGAGCAGGCCGATCTCGTCGTAGTGGTGCAGGGTGCGCACCGTGACTCCGGCGAAACCGGCGACCTGTCCCACGGAGTAGCTCATCGTTTCCGCTCCTCTGGTTCGGGTACGCCCTTCACTCTGAGTCCTCACGCCACGTGAGGTGCAAGTCTCCTCCGAAGCGGGTCCGCGGGGCGGGGCGGAGCGGGGCCGCATCCGAGCGGCCCCGACACACCTAGGGGGTGTCGTCAAAGTAGCGTCGTCCGCCCGTGAGGGCGGGGCCGGCGGGGTCTGGTGCGTGTGATCGCAAGGCGGAGGAGGGAGGCGACGCTCGCGTCGTCGACCGACGACAACGCCGCGAGCGCGCGTGCCAGACCCCGCCGGCCAGACGGGACTTTGACGACACCCCTAGCGCGCAGGCGGCCAGGTGTCGCCGTTGGCCGCGGCCACGAGCTCGAAGGCCGTCTTGCCGTCCAGCGACTCGCGGATGACGTCCGCGTGGCCGGCGTGGCGCGCGTGCTCCTCCACCAGGTGCAGGAGCAGCCAGCGCATCGAGACCCGGCCCTCCTTCGGGAACCACGGCGCCTCGGGGAGCGGGAACGTGTCGTCCAGGCTCGGCACCGCGCGGATGAACTTCTCCAGCTCCTCCACGACCCCGTCCCAGAACTCCAGGATCCCGGGGATGCTCTCGCCTTCGACCAGTCGGAAGCTGTCTCCCCAGGTCTCCTTCGTGCGCTGCCGCTCGTTCGGCAGCTGCTGCGCCATCCGCAGCCAGTTCAGCTCCGTCTCCGCGACGTGCTTCAGCAGCCCCGACAGCGACAGCTCGCTCGCGCTCGGGCGGCTCGCCGCCTGCTCCTCGGTGAGGCCGAGCACCGCCCGCCGCAGAGCGCCGCGCTGGGCCTCCGCGAAGGACAGGAGCGCGCCGCGCTCGTCGCCGTAGGACTCTGCCGGAACGTGAGTGACCATGCTGATCTACCGCCTTCTCGGTGTGCTCCTGCTGACAACAACCACGCTACGGAGGGATGCGGTCAGGTTCTGTCCTCAACCGGGGTCATTCGGCGACGCCTTCCGGCCGGATCGCCGGCAGCGCCGTCTGCGGCTTCGGGAGCAGGGCCTTGGACAAGTCCTGGCCGCCCTTCTCGTCGAGCCCGTACATCGCCTCGTAGATCTTGCGCACCGCCGGCCCGGAGGCCCCGGAGCCCGTACCGCCCTGGGAGATCGTCATGACGATCGCGTAGTCCTCGGTGTAGGAGGCGAACCACGAGGTGGTCTGCTTGCCCTGGACCTCCGCGGTGCCCGTCTTCGCGTGCATCGGGATCTGCTTCTGCGGCCAGCCGCCGAACCGCCAGGCCGCGCTGCCCGTGGTGGCCACCGAGGCGAGCGCGCCGTCGATGTCGTCGCGCAGCTCCGCGTCCATGGGCAGTCGGCCCTGTTCCTTCGGCGCGATCTCCTTGACCGAGGTGCCGTCGGCGCTGACGATCGCCTTGCCGACGCTCGGCTGGTGCATCGTGCCGCCGTTGGCGATGGCCGCGTAGATCGACGCCATCTGGATCGGGGTGACGAGGGTGTCGCCCTGGCCGATGGAGTAGTTGATCGCGTCGCCCTCGCGGAGCTGGTTGCCCTGGCGGCAGTTCTCGTACGCGATCTTCTCGGCGTACGAGCCGTCCTTCTTGCCGTCCCGGCACCAGGCGGCCTTGTTCGCCTCGAAGAAGTCCTTCTTCCACTGGCGGTCGGGGACCCGGCCGTTCACCTCGTTCGGCAGGTCGATGCCGGTGGCCTTGCCCAGGCCGAACTCGTGGGCCGTCTTGAGGAACCAGTCGCTCGGGTCCTTCTTGGGGTTGATCCCGCCGTCCTTCTTCCACTCCTTGTCCGCGAGGGCGTAGTAGACGGTGTCACAGGAGACCTCGAGGGCCCGCCCGATGGTGATGTCGCCGTAGCCCTGGGACTCGAAGTTGGTGAAGTTCTGACTGCCCACCGAGTACGAGCTGGGGCAGCCGTACCGCCCGTTGAACGGGTACCCGGCGTTCACCGCGGCGGTCGAGGAGACGACCTTGAAGATCGAGCCCGGGGCCGCCTGGCCCTGGATCGCGCGGTTGAGCAGCGGGTAGTTGGAGTCCTTGTCGGTGAGGGACGCGTAGTCCTTGGCGGAGATGCCGCCGACCCACGCGTTCGGGTCGTAGGTCGGGTTGGAGGCCATCGCGACGATGCGGCCGGTCTTGGCCTCCATGACGACGACCGCGCCCGAGTCGGCCTCGTAATTCCTGCGCGTGTTCTTGTCGTACCCCTTGCGGGCCTCGATCATCGCGTTGTTCAGCTCGCGCTCGGCCACCGCCTGCACGCGCGAGTCGATCGAGGTGACGACGTTCGAGCCGGGCGTCGGCTTGTCGGCCTGCGCCTGCCCGATGACCCGCCCGAGGTTGTCCACCTCGTAGCGCGTGACGCCGGCCTTGCCGCGCAGCTCCTTGTCGTACGTGCGCTCCAGGCCGGAGCGGCCCACCTGGTCGGAGCGCAGGTACGGGGAGTCGGTCTTCTTGGCCTTGGTGATCTCCGCATCGGTGACCGGCGAGAGGTAGCCCAGCACCTGCGAGGTGTTGGCCCCGTCGGGGCCGGCGTAGCGGCGCAGGGCGGTCGGCTCGGCGGTGATGCCGGGGAACTGCTCGGCGTGTTCCCTTATCTCCAGCACCTGGTCCGTGGTCGCCTCGTCGGTGACGGGGATCGGCTGGTACGGGGAACCGTTCCAGCACGGCTTCGGCGTCTTGGCGTCGCACAGCCGGACGCTGTTGACCACGTCCTCGGGATTGAGGCCCAGGACGCCGGCGAGCCGGGTCAGGACGCCCTTGCCCTTGTCCTTCATCCTGGTGAGGTCGGTACGGCTGGCGGAGACGACCATGCGCGTCTCGTTGTCGGCCAGCGGGACCCCCCGGGAGTCCAGGATCGAGCCGCGCACGGCGGGCTGGACGACCTGCTGGGTGTGGTTGTTCTTCGCCTCGTCCGTGTACTCCTGGCCGTTGCGCACCTGGAGGTACCAGAGGCGCCCGCCGAGGGTGAGCAGCAGCGAGAAGACGACCACCTGGATCACGACCAGGCGGTTCTGGACCCGGGGTGTGCGCCCCGTCTCCGGAATGTTGCTCAACTCAGGTCTCCCCCGGAACGCTGCCCGCCGCTGACTCGCACGAGTCTAGAGCGAGCGCGGAAGGGGAAGCGCGGTCAGAAGGGGAAACTCGTCCTGCCGTGCTGCACCGAGATCCACTTCTGGGTGGTGAACGCCTCGATCGTGGCCTCGCCGTTCAGCCGGCCCAGGCCCGAGGACTTCTCCCCGCCGAACGCGGCGAGCGGCTCGTCGCCGATGGTCGAGTCGTTGACGTGGATCATCCCGGTCTCGATCCGCTGGGCGAAGCGCACGCCCCGCTCCACGTCCCGCGTGTGCACGGCGCCGCTCAGACCGTACGGGGTCGCGTTGGTCAGCCGTACGGCCTCGTCCTCGCCGTCGAAGACCACCAGCAGCGCCACCGGGCCGAAGATCTCCTGGCCGAGCAGCGGGGAGTCCTCGGGGAGGCCGGCCAGCACGGTCGGCTCGACCAGGTTGCCGCGCGTAGATCCGCGGACGAGGGCCTGCGCCCCGGATTCCACGGCCTGGTCCACGAGCGCGGTCAGGGCGTCGGCCTGGAAGGAGTTGATCAGCGGGCCGATGTGGGTGTCCGCCTCGCGGGGGTCGCCGGTCTTCAGGCTCCGCACCCGGGCGGTGAACTTCTCGGTGAACTCCTCCGCGATCGAGGCGTCCACGAGGATCCGGTTGGCGGCCATGCAGACCTGGCCCTGGTAGACGAAGCGGCTGAAGACGGCCGCGTCCACCGCGTAGTCGAGGTCGGCGTCGTCGAGGACGACGAGGGCGCTGTTGCCGCTGAGCTCCAGGACGGTCCGCTTGAAGTGCCGGGCGGCGACGGAGCCGACGTGCCGGCCGACCCGGTCGGAGCCGGCGAAGGAGATGACCTTCGGGACGGGGTGCGTGAGGAGCGCGTCGCCTATTTCGGCGATGTCGGTGACCAGCACGTTGAGGAGTCCGGCCGGCAGGCCCGCGTCCTCGAAGATCTTGGCTATGACCCCGCCGCCGACCACGGGTGCGTTCTGGTTCGGCTTGATCACCACCGCGTTGCCCAGGGCCAGGGCCGGGGCGACCGACTTCAGGGTGACCAGGAACGGGAAGTTGAAGGGGCTGATCACGGTGACGACGCCGACCGGGAGGCGCTGGACCCGGTTCTCCTTGCCCGCGACGGGCGAAGCGAGGATCCGGCCCTCGGGGCGGATGGCCAGCTGGATCGACTCGCGGATGAACTCCTTGGCGAGGTGGACCTCGTACTCGGCCTTGGGACGCGTCCCGCCGAGCTCGTCGATCATCGCCTCGATGATCTCCTTCTCGCGCTCCTCGGTGATCCGCAGGGCGCGTTCCAGGACGGCGCGTCTGGCGTACGGGCTGGTGGCGGCCCACTCTCTCTGGGCGCGCTCGGCGCCGAGGTAGGCCCGGTCCACCTGCTCGACGGTGGCCACGGTGATGGCCGCGAGCTTCTCCCCGTTGTACGGGTTGACGTCGATGATGTCCCACGAACCGGTGCCGGCCAGCCATTCGCCGTCGATGTACTGGTGAGCCAGGTCGTCGAATATGGACATGCCATCCCTTACTGCGAGCGCGCACCCGTGCGCTGCACCGGAGACCGATCGGTCATCATGCACTGATCAGACGTCATACTACGTGCGAATCAAGACAGTTGGAGCAGGCCGCGGAGAAGATCCCGGGTCCGTTCGGGGTCGGGACAGTCGGCCTGAAGCCGCTCCATCGCCCGTTCGTACTGCGCCACTTCCTCGTCTTTGTCCAGGTAGAGGGCACTGGTGAGCTGTTCCAGATAGACGATGTCCTGGAGGTCGGACTCCGGGAAGCGCAGCAGGGTGAAGGCTCCGCTTTCGCCGGCATGCCCGCCGAAGGAGAACGGCATCACCTGGAGCTGCACGTTGGGCCGCTGGGAGACCTCGATGAGGTGCTCCAACTGGCCGCGCATGACGTCGCGGTCGCCGTACGGGCGGCGCAGCGCGGCCTCGTCCAGAACGGCGTGGAAGACCGGGGCGCTCTCGGAGACGAGCACCTTCTGGCGCTCCAGGCGCAGCGCGACGCGGCGGTCTATCTCGGCCTTCGTGGCGCCGGGCATGCCACGGCTGACGACGGCCTGCGCGTAGGCCTCGGTCTGCAACAGGCCGTGGACGAACTGGACTTCATAGATCCGGATGAGCGAGGCCGCGCCCTCCAGGCCGATGTACGTCTGGAACCACCCGGGCAGCACGTCGCCGTAACTGTGCCACCAGCCGGCTGCGTTGGCTTCGCGGACCAGTCCCAGCAGGGACTCCCGCTCCGCGCCGTCCGTGACTCCGTAGAGCGTGAGGAGGTCCTCCACGTCCCTTGCCTTGAAGCTCACCCTTCCCAACTCCAAGCGGCTGATCTTCGATTCGGATGCGCGGATCGAGTAGCCGGCCGCCTCACGGGTGATGCCGCGGGATTCTCGGAGTCGCCTGAGCTGAGAGCCCAGGAGGATGCGGCGCACCACAGAACCGCTTGCTTCTGCGGTCACTTGTCCTGCCCTCCCCATCGCCATGTGTACGCGTGGTCTGCGCGTGGTGTGCGTCGCCGGGGCCCCCGTACCCCAGGTCCCGCAGTCTGCCACCAAAACGCATCGGCCCGTACTCGTTCTGTAACGGAATCCCGCCCGCCGCAAAAGAAGTCCGTAAGTATGCGTAGGAAGAAATGAGCAAGAACCATCACGGGAGTGGACAGGTCCGGCGCGTGCACGTGCATCTGCCCTTGCATCCAGCTTCTGCATTCGGAACGATGGTGCCGCGCACCTGCGTGCTCTTCGCGCCGGCGCCGGACCCACCCCGCAGTTCTTTCTGGACGGAGCGCGCCGCTCCGCCCGCGAATCCCGGGAGTGCCTCGCATGGGGACGAATGGATCGACCATGCTCGAGCCGTTACGGCAGGGGCTGCCCCCGGTCGACCCCACGGCTGTCTCCGGGTCCGCCTCCTGCGCTCTGCCCGCCCGCTTCGAGGCGGTGCGGGGCGCCCGTTCGTTCACCCGGTCCACCCTGTGCCAGTGGGGCCTCGACGACCGCTTCGACGACGTGGCCCTGGTCGTCTCCGAACTCGTGACCAACGCGCTGCGCCATGCCCTGCCGGAGGACACCAGGCCGGCGACCGGCGGCGCGGGCGAGCCGGAGGCCTCGGTACGGCTGCACCTGATGCGGTGGAGCACCCGGCTGGTGTGCGCGGTACGGGACCCCAGCGAGGACCGGCCGGGCGGGTCGTTCGCGCCGGAGCGGACGCAGGAGAACTGCGACCTGGAGTCGGGGCGCGGGCTGTTCCTCGTGGATGCGTACAGCGACAGCTGGGGCTGGCACCCGCTCGCGGGACGGCTGACCGGCAAGGTGGTCTGGGCGCTGTTCATGCTGCACGAGTAGGCAGCGGCGCACACAGGCACATACGGGCATGCGGACATGCGGGCATACGACGACTGGCCGGGGTTGATCATTTCGATCAGTCCCGGCCAGTGCACGTGCATGGCTTGATCGGTGCGCCGTTCCTCGGGGCGATCGGGCGATGTGCCGATCGGTCGATCAGGCGATCAGGTGGTCGAACTCGCCGTCCTTGACGCCCAGCAGCAGCGCCTCTATCTCGGCCGGCGTGTAGACGAGCGCGGGCCCGTCCGGAAAGCGCGAGTTGCGCACGGCGACAGCTCCACCCGGCAGCTTGGCGAACTCGACACAGGAACCTTGCGAGTTGCTGTGTCTGCTCTTCTGCCAGGTCACTCCGTCGAGTTCTGCAGCTGCCATCCCGTTGTACGCGTGGTCCACAGGAAGCCCCCGATAGTGCAGATGTCAACTGCACCGGATCATAGCTGTGTTCACAAGCGCATGCATGGGCAGATGCACGTGCACGCGGAGGGTGCTCCCCTGATCACTGTCAGGGAAGAACTCGGGTGGATCAGGGGCGAATCAGACGCTTATAAGGATTGGATCAAGGCGCAGCGGGGATGCGCGGGCCTGCACGGCACGCCCTTCAGTACGCGTCGAGCACGCGCCCGGTACCCGTTCAGACGCGAGGCCGGCGAGCGCGGCGACACCCCCTAGCGGGGCAGCGGGCGGTGCTTGCCGCCCATGTGCGCGCGGTCGGCGGCGGCCGTGCCGTCCTCCCAGCCCGCGTGGTCGGTGGCCCCGCGCAGCCGGGTGGTCGTGGTCCGGGGGAACATCTCGTCCGCCCGGGAGGTGACGGCGACGTCACGGGCCACCAGGGCGGGCAGGTTGTCGGGGGCCTCGGCGACGGTGTGCTCGGCCGTCTCGGCGAGGCGCTGGCCGAGCCGGCTGGCGTACGCGAGCAGGAAGGACTGCCGGAACGTCTTGGTCCGCTTGCGCCCGCCGGAACGCTGGGCGGCCTCGGCGCGGGTCATGGCGGCGGTCCCCTGCACGAGCAGGGACGTGTAGAGCAGCTCGACGGCCTCCAGGTCGCTCTCGAACCCCACCACGGTGGAGAACTCGTAGGCGCTGTTCCACACGGCCCGACAGCGGTTGGCCGTGGCGACGGCGTCCAGCAGCACGGCCTTGGCCTCTTCGTACGGCGCCTCGACCCCGATCCGGCAGGCCGCAGGCACCTGAGCGGGCCCCTTGCCGCTCGCCGCGAGCACGGCCTCGTCGACGGTGTGCCGGGCCATCAGCTCCTGCGCCTTGGCGCTGAGCGCCTCGGCCTCCTCCGGGAAGGTGGTCGCCTCGGCCTTGGCGAGCAGGGCCCGGATGCGGCCGAGCATGCGGGGCTCGATGTGCGCGTGCTCCAGGGCATCGCCGGCCGGGTCCCCGGGGAGGGCCCCCACGGGCTCGATGGAGGGCAACCGGATCAACAGCCGGAAGACTTCGAGCAAGGCCGTGGCAAGGCTGAACCGATCGGCCTTCTCCCGCTGCACGAGCCGTTCCCCGTACTCGCCGTCCTCTGTCCACCACACCTCGGCATCGGTCCACCGCTCGGGGAGCCGGGCGTACCGGCGCGCCTCGGCGGCGATCAGGTCGCGGGTGATCCGCAGATGCCGCTCGCCGAGGTCCCGCCCGACCAGCCGGAGCACGTCGGCGGGCTGCCACCCCCGCTCCCAGGCCTGCCGTACGTACGCCTCCCCGCGCCCGAGCAGCTCCCGCCCGACCCCGCCCCACTGCCCACCGTCCCCGACGAGCACCGAGGCCCCGGCATCCAGCCCGGCATCGTCCTGGCTGTAGAGGGCGGCTTCACAGGCACGATCGACGATCTCTCTCACCCCCTCAGCTTTACACGCCCCCACCCCACCCCCCAGCGCCCCCGACCCCACGCCCTGCCCGATCCAGCCCCGCCGACACTTGAGGCGCGGGGCCCGGGGGCGGATCCCCGGCTCCCCGACCCGCCCGCCCGATCCAGCCCCGCCGGCGTTCGACGCGCGGGGGTCCGCGGCAGAGCCCCCGGCACGGGGTCCGGGCAGAGCCCGGGAAACGGAGAAAGGGCGGGGCGGGGAGATGGCACCGCGCAGCGGAACCCAGGCCCCGGAGTGCCGGACGGGCAAGGTGTCAGACCCCGGTGGGACACTCGCACCCATGAGCGACCGCACCCCCCACTGGGCCCTCGCCGAAGCCGGCGACGGCCTCTGGCACGCCATGCCGCTCACCCCCACCCCCGCCACCGGCCCCGCCCCCAGCCCCCTCACCGTCCAGAACCCCGCGGACGCGATCCGCTCCGCCCCCACCACCACCCGCTGGATCTGGCGCAGCACCACCGCCCTGTACCCCCGCCTCCTCGCAGCCGGCATCCGCGTAGAGCGCTGTCACGACATCGAAGACGCCGAGCTCCTCCTCCTCGCCCACGAGGGCCGCTCCGGCGAACCCCGCTCGGCGGCAGCCGCCTGGGCCCGGCTCACCGGCGCCCCCGTACCCGCCGATCCCCCACAGCGCGCCGCCACCCCCACCACCCAGGACTCCCTCTTCGACTTCTTCGACCCCCAGCCCACCTCCACCCCCCTCCCCCTCGACGCGCTCGTCGCGATCTACGACGACCAGGCGAAACGCACCGCCGCCACCGCCCACCCCGACCGCCTGCGCCTGCTCATCGCCGCCGAGTCCGCCGCCTTCCTGATCGCCGCCGAAATGCACCGCTCCGGCCTCCCGTGGCGGGCCGACGTCCACCGCGCCCTGCTCACCGAGCTCCTCGGCGAGCGCTACGCCGGCGGCGGCGAGCCCCGCCGCCTCGCCGAGCTGGCCGACGAGATCTCCATCGCCTTCGGCCGCCGCGTACGCCCGGATCTGCCGGCGGACGTGATCAAGGCCTTCGCCGAGGCCGGGATCCGGCTCAAGTCCACCCGCCGCTGGGAGATCCAAGAGCTCGACCACCCCGCCGTGGAGCCCCTCCTGGCGTACAAGAAGCTGTACCGGATCTACACCGCCCACGGCTGGTCCTGGCTCCAGGACTGGGTCCACGAGGGCCGCTTCCGCCCCGAGTTCGTCCCCGGCGGCACCCTGACCGGCCGCTGGGTCACCAACGGCGGCGGGGCCCTGCAAATCCCGAAGGTGATCCGCAGGGCCGTCGTCGCCGACCCGGGCTGGCGGCTCGTCGTCGCCGACGCCGACCAGATGGAGCCCCGCGTCCTCGCCGCGATCTCCCGCGACCCCGCCTTCATGGAGGTGGCCGGGCGCCCCGAGGACCTGTACACGGCCATCTCCCGCCAGGGCTTCTCGGGCGACCGGGACATGGCCAAACTCGCCGTCCTCGGCGCCGTGTACGGACAGACCTCCGGCGACGGCCTGAAGAACCTGGCCGCGCTGCGCCGACGCTTCCCGCAGGCCGTGGCGTACGTGGACGACGCCGCCAAGGCGGGCGAGGAGGGTCGCCTCGTACGGACCTGGCTGGGCCGGACCTGCCCGCCGCCGGTCGGCGCCGCCGAGGACGGCGAAGCCGGGATCCCGCAGGACAGGGAGGACGGCTGGACCCCGAGCTACGCCTCCACCAACACCCGGGCCCGCGGCCGCTTCACCCGCAACTTCGTCGTCCAGGGCAGCGCCGCCGACTGGGCCCTCCTGCTGCTCGCGGCCCTCCGGCAGGCCATCGCGCGCGCCGGGATGCGGGCCGAGCTGGTGTTCTTCCAGCACGACGAGGTGATCGTGCACTGCCCCGCCGAGGAGGCCGGGGCCGTCGCCGAGGCGATCCGCGCCGCCGGCGACCGGGCCGGCCGGATCGCCTTCGGGGACACCCCGGTCCGGTTCCCGTTCACCACGGCGATCGTGGAGTCGTACGCGGACGCCAAGTAGGAGCGGACGCGAGGGAGCACCACTCGCCGCGGATGATCAGCCGAACCACTTCGGGTCGAGCGCGATCTGCTGCAGCTGTTCCATCGTCAGGATCGGCTTGTCCCGGGTCGCGGGCTTGTTCTGGTTGCCGGTGTTGAAGGCGGAGACCACCACGCGCCGGCCGTCCGTCCGCAGCGTGTCGACGGTCCACCACACGACGTTCGCGCCGCCCTTCTCACCGTCCCGTTGCTCGGACTTCACCCTCGTGCCGTCGGGCAGGGTGACGGCACCGGACCCGAAGTGGTCCTTGAGCAACTCACCCATGCCGGCCTGCACGTTGACCTGGACGAGCGATGTGCCGTTGCCGTCGTCGAGCACGACATAGCCGTGCTCCCCCTCGCCGCCCTTGGAGGCGACCGTGATCCCGGTCTTCGGCAGCAGGGACTCCAACACCGCGGCGGCGCCCCGCGCCCCGGCCGGCGCCGGAGCACCGGGATCCGGCTCGGCGGCCGGCAGGTCGCTCAGCGCCGGCCGCCACAGCGGCGAGGTCGTGAACTCCTTCAACTTCTCAGGGGCCAGGGGCGGATTGGCCCGTGAGACGGGCTGGCCCTTCTCGGCCGGAGCGTTCCACTCCTGTACGTCCACCTGGTAGCCCTGCGGGGTCACCAGCGTGGCCCGCCACACCTTCGTGGGCTCCCGGCGGTCGGGGTACTCGTAGCCCTGGAAGACCATGAGCTTCGAGCCGTCCTCGAGCGTCTCGAGGGTGCAGTCGTCGAAGTCCAGGACGTTCTTGTCGGGGCAGGTCACCGAGTCGGCGGCCATCTGCCCCTTCGGGTCGACCCGCGCGAGGGCGACTCCGAGGGCCGCCGGCCCCTCCCCGTCGTCGTAGAGCCCGGAGACGCTCGGGTGGGCCGTCTCGCCCGTACCCCGCGCCTTGGCCCCGGACACCGTGCCACCGGGCAGCAGCTGCCTGAACACGTCGATCAGCTGATCGGCGGAGACGGCGCCGCCGCCCGCCTTTTCCTTCACCTTGGGCGGCTGCGTCGGGTCGGCCTGCGGCGCGACGGCGGCCGCCGCGGCGCCGCCCGAGCCGCCGAACAGGCCGCTGGTGTAGGCGCTGCCCGCGCCGATCACCGCCAGGGCCACCACCGACCCGCCGACCACGGCGGCCCTGCGGCGCGCCACCAGCCGCCGTCCGCGCTGTTCACCGGCGGCGACGAGGGCGCGCGGGTCGGGCGTGAACTCGTCCCCGGTACGCCGCAGGGCTTCGCTGAGCTCATCTTCAAAGGGCATGCGGAACAAGACCTTCCACCGAGTAGCAAGGACAAGGGACGATCGAGGCGGCGAAGGGGCTTCAGAGGCCGACGAACTCAGCCAGTGATCCGCCCAGTTGCTCCCGCAGCCGGCCCAGCGCCCGCGTGGTGCGGGTCCGCACAGCCGCCGAGCTGGCGTTCATCGCGTCGGCGGTCTCCTCCACGCTGCGGTCCTCCCAGTACCGCAGCACGAGCACCGCCCGGTCCTTGGGCGCCAGCCGCCCCAGCGCGTCCAGCAGCGTCAGCCGCAGCGCCGGATCGGCGCCGACGGCCGCGGGTGCGCCCGACTCGGGGAACTCCCCGACCGGCCGCTCCCCCGCCGACCTGCGCCGCTGGTGCGTCAGGAAGACCCGCACGAGCACGGTCTGCGCGTACGCCGCCGGATTGTCGATACGGGAGATCCGCCCCCAGAGCAGGTACATCCGCCCCAGGGTCTCCTGCACCAAGTCCTCTGCGAGGTGCGTGTCCCCGCTGGTCAGCAGGCAGGCCGACCGGTACAAATGCCCCGACCGGCCCGCCGCGAACTCGCGGAACCCGTCCCTGCGCCCCTGCCGCATTCGCTCCCCCTAGCGTCCGCCTCACCCCAACGACGCGGTGGGGGTGCCGGAATGTTTCACCCCAGTCCGTGGAAGTAGACGTGGAACGCGTCGCGTTCGAAACCCTCCGCTTCGTACAGGCTCTGCGCGACGTGGTTGTCGTAAGCGGTCTCCAGCTGCACCCCGGCCACCCCGGCCTCCCGGGCCCGGCGCAGTACGTCGCGCAGCAGCGCCCGTCCTGCGCCGGTGCGGCGGCCGGACGGGTCGACGTACAGGTCGCTCAGGATCCAGACGGGCCGCAGGGCGAGCGACGAGAAGGTCCGGTAGACCTGCGCGAACCCGACCGTGCCGGCCTCCGGGACGTCGGCGAGCAGCACCAGGGACTCGCCGGCCCGGATCCGCTCCGCGAGGAAGGCGCGGGGCCGGTCCGGGTCCTCGACCTTCACCTCGTAGAAATCGAGGTACCCGCGGAACAGCCCACCCGCGACGTCGACATCCCCGTCACCTGCAACGCGCACCACCACATTCACATCATCCATGCACTCAGTGTCCGGTAACGGGCTGGGCGGGGAGGCTGAAGACGTGGTCCGGGGTGACGATCTTGGTGATCGCCTCGCCGAAGAGGGTGCTGGGCTCGGAACCCTCGTAGGAGATGTCCGTGTTCAGCGTCAGCGTCAGCGTGGCCTTCGCCTGCGGCAGGTACACGACCAGCGCCTGGTAGCCGGGCAACGAGCCGTTGTGGCCGATCCAGCCCTGGACGTTGAAGATGCCCAGGCCGTAACCGGCGCCGGGCAGCGCCTCGACGACGTTCAGGCGCTCGGCCTGGGTGGCGGGCTTCAGCAGCGTGCCCGTGGCCAGGACCCTGGCCCAGGTCTTCAGGTCACCGAGATCGGAGATCATGGCGCCCGCAGCCCAGCCCCAGGAGGGGTTCCAGTCGGCCGCGTCCTCGACCTTCCCGCTCGCGGTCTGGTCCGTGTACCCCTGGGAGTGCGGACTCGGGAACTCCGGGCCTACGGGGAAGAGCGTGTGCCGCAGACCGGCGGGGCGGACGACCTTCTGGTTGATGTAGTCGTTGAGCCTCTGCCCGCTCTGCTTCTCCACCACCAGCCCCAGCAGGATCAGGTTGGTGTTGCAGTAGTAGAACTTCGCGTTGGGCTCGAACAGCACCGGGTGCTTGAAGGAGTACGCGAGCAACTCCTGCGGGGTGAAGGGCCGTCGGGGATTGCTCGTCAGGGCTTTGAAGAAACCTTCGTCCTCGGAGTAGTTGAACAACCCGCTCCGCATCCCGGCGAGCTCGCGCAGCGTGATCCGGTCCCCGTTGGGCACCCCGCTCACGTATTTGCCTATGGGGTCGTCCAGCCCGACCTTGCCCTGGTCGACCAGCTGGAGCAGGGCGGTCACGGTGAAGGTCTTGGTCACGCTGCCTATGCGCATGTACATGTTCGTGCTGACCGGCTGGCCGGTGGCCTTGTCGGCGACACCGAAGGCCCGCACGTACTCGCCCTTGCCGGGGGCCGAGAGCGACACCATCACCCCGGGTATCTTCGCCTCGCTCATCACCTTCCGGACGGCGTCGTCCAACTGCCGCGCCACGGCGGGGGTGAGCTGTGGAAACTCCCCGTCGGCGGCAACCGGGGCCGAAGCCGAGGCACTGGGGGTCACCGGAGCCGAAACCGAAGCACCGGAGCCCACCGACCCGTCCAGCGCGTACCCCGCCCCCACCCCCAGAGGCACCACCACCAGGCCCGCTGCGGCCATCCCCACCGCCACTTTGCGCAACCGTGTCGACATGCCGGCCTCCTGCCACGCGTCGCCCGGGTCCAGCCTTCCCAACCTAGCTCCGTCCCGCCCCCCGAGCGACCGGGAGCCCCGTCGACCCCGTAATCGCCCAGTCACTCTTCGCAGTGGACTGCGCTCCAGTGCAGAAACCTGAACGCACAAAACGAGTTCCGGTATATACGGAAACTCCGCCAGAAGAAGACACGCATGGGCAAGCGCCTTCAGCAAAGATCACCGTCGCTCTCGCCGCGACAGCCACGTTCGCCCTGTTACCCCCCGCGCCTGCACACGCCGGCGCCATCGGCTCGACCCCCGTGGCCACCTCCGAATACCAAGTCGGCGGAGTCACCATGAAGGTCCCCACCGGATGCATGTTCACCCACATCATCCGCGGCGAGGGCAAGACCATCACCTACCAGAACGCCGGAGTCGACTGCGGCTTCGTCGGGGCCCTCAACGCGGGCTTCTGCAACTGGCGCATCGACTTCACCTACGCGGACACCGACAACAAGATCTACCGCACGTCCCGCGGCAAGACGCACACCGAGTGCAAGATCAACCCGATGCGGGACAACGCACCCCAGAAACTCCCCCGCTACGGCAAAGCATGCGCGTACATCCACGTCAACGGCGTCCGGTGGGCCGGCCAGTGCCACCACATCACGAAGTGAGCCGCACATGAGCCCGCAGAGCAGGCCCGAGGACCCTGCCCGAGACACCAGACTCCGGCGCTCCGGAATCGGCGCCTTCCTCGCAGGCGCCGCCGCCACCCTCGCCTTCTTCGCCTTCTTCCCGGGACTGCCCCACGTCATCGACTGGGGCTCGATCATCGCCGCCCTCGCCATCGGAAGCCTCGCCCGCTGGGCGCTGCGAACCCACCTCAGAAAAGAGCCCACCCACCCCGGATAGATCCCCGGCGCGGCCTGACCGAACTCGCGTCCCTGAAGCGGCAGATGGGGCCGCGACGCCGCCCCGGGAAGCGAGAAACCCCCACGATCACGGCAAGTAAGCGGTCGAGGATGCCATCCGGGCACCTGCCTCGTGGCCAGGCGGGGTGCCTCGTGTCCCGTGGCGGCCACGAAGCGGGCCTGGTCGTTGTTGCTCACCGTCGATGGCCCTGGTCGCCCGGACGCCGATGGCTGCGTTGGTGGCGAAGGCGGCTTGCATGTTCGCCACGCGCACGGGCTGACAGCCCCTCCGCTCACGCACCGGGTTTCGGGCCCGGCCGCTGCATGCGCCGACCGGCCCCGGGAATAGCAAAAGCCCCAGGTCACGGCGAGTGAGTCCTGGGGCTTCTACAGAGCCGCCTTCGGGATTCGAACCCGAGACCTACGCATTACGAGTGCGTTGCTCTGGCCAACTGAGCTAAGGCGGCACCGCTGGTCAGACAAGTGTTCCCTCGGAGAGGAGCTCTCATCAGCAGCGGCGCCAAGTCTACAGGCTGAAACGGGGTGCCCCGAACCACGTTGTGGAGGGGTGGGACGTAGGGGGCATATGGGGATCGATCGGGGGCATCTCACCGCCTGGGGCGGGGCAGGGGCGTCAGGTGCACTTCTTGCCGTCCTTCGGCGGGGTTCCCGCCAGCAGGTACTGGTTGATCGCCGTGTCGATGCAGGCGCTGCCGCGGCCGTACGCCGTGTGGCCGTCGCCGTCGTACGTGAGCAGGACGCCCGAGTCGAGCTGCTGCGCCAGCGCCTGGGCCCACTTGTACGGGGTCGCCGGGTCCCGGACCGTGCCGACCACCACGATCGGCGGGGCGCCCTTCGCCGTCAGGGCGCGGGCCTCGCCGGTGGCCTTGACCGGCCAGTACGCGCAGTTCAGCGAGGCCCAGGCGAGGCCCGCGCCGAACACCGGGGAGGCCTTCTGGAAGGACGGCACAGCCGCGTCGACCGCATCCGGGCCGGCGAAGGCGGGAGGCTGGTCCAGGCAGTTCACGGCGGCGTTCGCGAACATCAGGTTCGCGTACTTGCCGTCCGCCTCCCGCTCGTAATAGCTGTCGGCCAGGCCCAGCAGGCCGGACCCGTCGCCGTTCATCGCCGCCGTCAGCGCCTCGCGCAGCTGCGGCCACGCGCTCTCGTCGTACAGCGCCGCGATCACCCCCGTCGTGGCGAGGGACTCGCCCAGCGGGCGGTCCGGATCGCCGCTGGGCACGGGCTGCGCGTCGGCCTTGCGGAAGAACTCCTTGAGCTGCTCCGTCATCGCCTCCGGCCCGCCCTTCCCGAGCGGGCAGTCGGACTGCTTCGCGCAGTCCTTGATGAAGGAGCGCAGGGCCGTCTCGAAGCCCCCGGTCTGGTCCCGGTTCATCTCGAGCGCCGGACGGGAGGGATCCATCGCGCCGTCCAGGACGAGCCGGCCGACCCGCCCGGGGAACAGCTCCGCGTACGTCGCCCCGAGGAAGGTCCCGTACGAGGCGCCGACGTACGCCAGCTTCTCGTCGCCCAGCACCGCACGCAGCACGTCCATGTCGCGGGCCGCCTCGACCGTGGAGACGTGCGGCAGGACCCGCTGCGAGCGGGACTGGCAGCCGGCCGCGAACTGCTTGAACGCGGCCACCAGCTCGGCCCGCTCCGCCGCGTTGTCCGGCGTCTGGTCCACCTGCGTGAACTTGTCCATCTCCGGCCCGGTCAGGCACTGGACCGGGCTGCTGCGGTCCACCCCGCGCGGGTCGAAGGACACCATGTCGTACCGGGCGCGGACGGCTGCCGGGTAGCCGATGCCCGCGTACGCCTGGAGGTAGCCGATGCCGGAGCCGCCGGGGCCGCCCGGGTTCACCACGAGGGAGCCCAGCCGCTTGCCGGGACCGGTGGCCTGGCGGCGGGCCACGGCGATGTCGACGTCCTGGCCGGACTCGGGGTGCGCGTAGTCCAGCGGGGCCTTCATCGTGGCGCACTGGAACCCGGGGACACCGCAGTCGCGCCAGCTCAGCTTCTGCTCGTAGTACGGGCGCAGCGCGGCCGGGACCGCGGTCGAGGCGGCCGCCGGCGCAGTGCCCCCGGCCGAGGACGCGACGGCCTTCGGCCCTCCCGACCCGTCCGAGGTGCACCCCGAGAGCAGCAGCCCCGCAGCTGCGATCACGGTTCCGGTCGTACGCAGCAGGCGACTGGTGTCCATCCTCGGAGCCTACGTCCTGCCGGGCGACGCGGCCCGGACGCGCCCCCGCCGACCGGCCGCCCGCCGCCGCGGGCTCGCCGCAGCCCCGCACCGATCCCGCCGTACCCGGCCCGACCTCGGCGGATCGCTCAAACGGGTGAAACGGTCAACGGCGGTTGAAGGCGAGGCGGCCCCGGTGCGAGGCGGCCCCGGTGCAGCTCAGCCGGCTCGGAGGGACATCGTCATCGCCTCGACCGCGAGGAGCGGGGCCACGTTGCGGTCCAGGGCATCGCGGCAGGCGATGATCGCCTCGATCCGGCGCAGGGTGCGCTCCGGTCCGGACGCGCGGGCGATCCGGTCCAGGTCGGGCCGTATCTCCTCGTTCGCGATCGCCAGCGAAGAGCCGAGCTGGAGGGCCAGCACGTCCCGGTAGAAGCCGGTGAGGTCGGTCAGCGCCAGGTCGAGCGTGTCGCGCTGGGTACGGGTGCGGCGGCGCTTCTGCCGGTCCTCGAGCTCCTTCATCACGCCCGCCGTGCCCCGCGGCATGCGGCCGCCGGTGCCGGCCCCGGCGCCGAGTGCGGCCCTCAGGTCCTCGGTCTCCTTGGTGTCGACCTCCTCCGCGACCTGCTTCGCGTCCTCGGCGGCGGCGTCGACCAGCTCCTGGGCGGCCTTGAGGCAGCCGCCCACGTCGTCGATGCGGAGCGGGAGCTTCAGCACGGCGGCCCGGCGGGCCCGGGCGGCCTCGTCCTGCGCGAGCCGGCGGGCCCGGCCGATGTGGCCCTGGGTCGCGCGCGCCACGGCCGCGGCGACGGCGGGCTCGATGCCGTCGCGCCGGACCAGCACATCGGCGACGGCGTGGACGGGCGGGGTACGGAGGGTCAGATGGCGGCAACGGGAGCGGATGGTGGGCAGCACGTCCTCCAGGGAGGGTGCGCACAGCAGCCACACGGTCCGCGGAGCGGGCTCCTCCACGGCCTTGAGGAGCACGTTGCCCGCGCCCTCGGTCAGCCGGTCGGCATCCTCGAGGACGATGACCTGCCAGCGGCCCACGGCCGGCGAGAGCTGCGCCCGGCGGACCAGATCACGGGTCTCCTTCACACCGATGGACAGCAGATCGGTACGGACGATCTCCACATCGGCGTGCGTACCGACCACGGTGGTGTGGCAGCCGTCGCAGAACCCGCAGCCCGGCTCGCCCCCGAGGGCGCGGTCGGGGCTGGTGCACTGCAGGGCCGCCGCGAAGGCACGGGCGGCGGTGGCCCGCCCGGAGCCGGGCGGACCGGTGAACAGCCAGGCGTGCGTCATCTTGGACGTGGCGGGCGGCGGCGCCCCGGCCTCGACGGCGGTGACCAGGGCGTCGGCGTCACGGGCGGCGGCGGCCAGCTGCGACTGCACCCGCTCCTGTCCCACCAGGTCGTCCCATACGGGCATCCCGCCCACCGCCTTTCACCGGCCGTCTTCCCTTGGCCGTCCGTACCGCTCGTCCTGCTCGTGCCCGCCCCCAGTGTGGCGTGCGCCACTGACAATCCCCGTCAGCGGCGGCGGCGCGGACCGCCCTCTTCGTCCTCGTCGTCCCGGCGCGGGCCCAGCAGCTCGTCCGCCAGGGTCGGCAGATCGTCCAGCGGGGTCTCCTCGGCCCAGGCGGGACGCGGCCGGCTCGGCCGCGCCGACTGAGCCGGCCGGCTCTGCGCGCCCTGCCCGCTCGGGCCGCCGTCGTCGCCGAGCAGCGGGAGCTCGCGGGTCACGTCGTCGCCGGAGTCCCGGAAGATCCCCGGCGGCACCCGGTCGGCCGGGCTCTCCTCCGGACGGCGGGCCGTCGGCCGCGTGGCGGAGCGGGCTTGCCCGGCCGGAGCCGGGCCGGCCTGCGGGCTCGTACGGGACGACGGGCGTACGGGCGGCAGGACCGCCGTCTCGTCGGCCGGGCCGGCCGACGGGACGGCCGGCAGAACGGAGGTCTCCGCCGCCGGGTCGATCTTCGGCACGGGGACCGTCTGGGTCACGTCGTCCGGCTGGACGACCCGCTTGACCAGCGGAGTCTCCACCGTCACCGCATCGTCCGGGAGCGGCTCCTTGGTCATGGCCACCTTGGGGGCGGGCGCCTCGGGAGCGGGGGCCGGTGCCGGAGCGGGGGCCGGTGCCGGCGCCGCGGCAGGGGCCGAAGCCGCTGCCGCTGCCTGGGCCGCCGCCGCGGCCGCCGAGGCCTCCGCCAGCCGGCGCGCCTCCTCCGCCCTGAGCAGGGCCTCCTCGGCCCGCCGCTGCTTCTCCAGCCGCCGCTCCTCGGCCTCGGCACGCAGCCGGGCCTCTTCCTCCGCCTGCTTGCGCAGCCGCTCCAGCTCCGCCGCGCGGGCCTTCTCCTCGGCCTCCACGCGCAGCCGCTCGGCCTCGGCCCGGACACGGGCCTCCTCCTCGGCGCGCAGCCGCTCTTCCTCCGCCCTGCGGGCGGCCTCGGCCTCGGCCTTGATCCGGGCGGCTTCGGCCTCGGCCTTCAGGCGTGCTTCCTCCGCAGCGCGCAGCCGCTCTTCCTCCGCCTTGCGCGCGGCCTCTTCCTCGGCCCTGCGCCGGGCGTCCTCCTCGGCCTTGCGCCGGGCCTCGGCCTGGGCCGCCACCTCGGCCTCCGAGAGCGGAAGCATCCGGTCCAGGCGGTGGCGCACGACGGTGGTCACGGACTCCGGGTCCTGGCCGGCATCGACCACCAGGTAGCGCCCGGGGTCGGCCGCGGCCAGCGTCAGGAAGCCGGCCCGCACCCGCTGGTGGAACTCGGCCGGCTCCGACTCCAGCCGGTCCGGGGCCTCGGTGAACCGCTCGCGCGCCGCCTCCGGCGCTACGTCGAGCAGCACGGTCAGGTTGGGGACGAGCCCGTCGGTGGCCCAGCGGGAGATCCGGGCGATCTCGGTCGGGGACAGGTCGCGCCCGGCACCCTGGTAGGCCACCGAGGAGTCGATGTAGCGGTCGGAGATGACGACCGCGCCGCGCTCCAGGGCGGGCCGCACGACTGTGTCCACGTGCTCCGCGCGGTCGGCGGCGTACAGCAACGCCTCGGCGCGGTTCGACAGCCCGGCCGAGGAGACGTCGAGCAGGATCGAGCGGAGCCGCTTGCCGACCGGCGTGGCTCCCGGCTCGCGGGTCACGACGACCTCGTGCCCCTTGCCCCGTATCCAGTCGGCCAGCGCCTCGACCTGGGTGGACTTGCCGGCGCCGTCGCCGCCCTCCAGGGCGATGAAGAACCCGGCGTCGGACGCGGCCTGCACCGGCTCCCCGCCGCGCAGCGCCTCGCGCAGGTCGCGGCGCAGCGGTACACCGCTGCGGTCGTCGGCCTTGGCGAGGACCACGACGGCGACGGGCAGCAGCAGGGCGCCGACCAGCATCAGGGTGAAGGCGGCCCCGCCGTGTGCGAAGACGACGTCCCCGGCGGCCAGCCGGTGCGGGCCGATCGCCGCGGCCAGGACCGGGGCGAGGACGGCGCCGACGCCCACGGCCACCCGTACGACGGCCTGCAGGTGCTCGGTGACCCGCGCCCGGCGGAACTCCTCGGTCTCCTGGTCCAGCAGGGTGTGGCCGGTGTTGGCGGCCACGCCCGCGGCGGTGCCCGCGAGCAGCGACAGGAACAGCACGGTGGCCGTGTCCGGGACCAGCCCGGTCAGCAGCAGCGCGAGTCCGGCCACCGCGATGGCCAGGGCCAGCAGCCGGCGCCGGGAGAGCGCGGGGAGCACCTTGCCGGCCTGGGTGGCGCGGATGCCGGCGGCGGTACCGCCGAGCAGGGCCAGGACGAGCAGGGCGAAGGTGGCGGGGCCGCCGCCCAGGTCGAAGGCGTGCAGGACGGCCACGGCGGCGGCGCTGGACACGGCTCCGGCGACGGCGGCGCTGGCCAGCACGAGCAGCGGAACGGCCCCCGTACGGCCCTTCTCCGGGCGGTCCCCCGCCTTGGGGGCCCGCCCGCCCTCCAGAGGAGAGCGCGGGCGCGGGGTCTTCGCCGCGGGCAGCACCAGCGGGAGCAGCAGGGAGACGGACGCCGCGAACAGGCCGGAGGCCACGTACGAGCCGAGGGCGGCCTGGTTCTCGGCGAACCAGTCCACGCCGAGGCCGAGGGCCTTGCCGACGAGCGTCGCGACGAGCAGCACGGCGGCGGCGACGGGCATCGCGGCGAAGGACGTCCGCAGGGTCAGCCGGCGCAGCGCGTCGAGGTGGTCCGGCAGCGGGCGTACGGTCGCGCCCTCCGGCGGCGGCGAGGGCAGCAGGGCGGGAGCCGCGCTGTCCTTGGCCAGGGTCCACAGCCGCTCGGCGACGCCGGAGACGAAGACGGTGGCCAGCAGCGCGGTGAGCGCGTGGGCCGGGATCCAGTCGAGCCAGAGCGGGGCGACGACGAACAGACCGAGCCGGATCCCGTCGGCGCCGACCATCGTCCAGCGGCGGTCCAGCTTGCCGCCGGCCTCCTTCGGCGCGAGGAGCTTGGCCAGCGGGCCGAGCAGTACGGCGCCGAAGAGCAGGGTGGCGAGGATCCGGACCCCGAAGACGGCGGCGACGGTGAGGGCCCAGCCCTGGTAGCCGCTGCCGAAGGTCTCCTCGGAGACCGCCGTCTGGAAGGCCAGCAGCACCAGCACCAGCAGGGCGAGGGCATCGCCGATGCCGCTCACCAGCTGGGCGCTCCACAGCCGGCGCAGCCTGGGGGTGCGCAGCAGTGCGCGCACCGCGCGCTCGCGGGAATCCGCGGCGAGGGCTTCGTCGTAGGTGGGGTTCGCGGGGGCGGTCACGACCGTTGGCTGCTCGGCTCGCGTCATCCGCCCAGCCTATCCGCTGCGCTTGGCGGGTGCGGAGCCCGTGGATAACCGTCCTGTGTGACTCCGGCCCCACTTGTGGCCCTTGGCCGGCCAGGACGGTCACGGGGCTCCGCCCCGGACCCGCGGGTCCGGGGCGGAGCCCCCGGCAGCGGTGCCGGAGGCTAGTCGTCCGACGGGGCGGGGGTGGCCGCGGCCGTCTTCTTCGTCGCCGTCTTCTTGGCCGGGGCCTTCTTCGCGACGGCCTTCTTCGCCGTCGTCGTCTTCTTCGCCGCAGCCGTCTTCGTCGCCGTGGCCTTCTTCGCCGTGGCCTTCTTGGCCGGGGCCTTCTTCGCCGTCTTCTTCGCCGGGCCCTTCGCCCGCTTCTCCGCGAGCAGCTCGTAGCCCCGCTCCGGCGTGATCGTCTCGACGTCGTCGTCCCGCCGCAGCGTCGCGTTCGTCTCGCCGTCCGTCACGTACGGCCCGAAGCGGCCGTCCTTGACCACCACCGGCTTCTCGCTGACCGGGTCGGTGCCCAGCTCCTTCAGCGGCGGCTTGGCCGCGGCCCGCCCGCGCTGCTTCGGCTGCGCGTAGATCGCCAGCGCCTCGTCCAGCGTGATCGAGAACAGCTGGTCCTCGGTCTCCAGCGACCGCGAGTCCGTGCCCTTCTTCAGGTACGGGCCGTAGCGGCCGTTCTGGGCCGTGATCTCCACGCCCTCCGCGTCCGCGCCCACCACACGCGGCAGGGACATCAGCTTCAGCGCGTCGTCCAGCGTGACCGTGTCCAGGCTCATCGACTTGAACAGCGAGGCCGTCCGCGGCTTCACCGCGTTCTTGCCCGTCTTCGGGGTGCCCTCGGGCAGGATCTCCGTCACGTACGGCCCGTAGCGGCCGTCCTTCGCGACGATCTCGTTCCCGCTCACCGGGTCCTTGCCCAGCTCGAACTCGCCGCTCGGCTTCGCGAACAGCTCCTCCGCGTACCCGATCGTCAGCTCGTCCGGCGCCAGGTCGTCCGGCACGTCGGCCCGCTGGTGGCCCTCCGCGTCCTTCTCGCCCCGCTCCACGTACGGCCCGTAGCGGCCGACGCGCAGCACGATGCCCTCGCCGACCGGGAAGGAGGAGATCTCCCGGGCGTCGATCGCGCCGAGGTCCGTGACGAGCTCCTTCAGGCCGCCGAGGTGGTCGCCGTCGGCCGGTACGACCTCCGACGCGTCCTCGGAACCGAAGTAGAACCGCTTCAGCCACGGCACGGACTGGGCCTCGCCCCGCGCGATGCGGTCGAGGTCGTCCTCCATCTTGGCCGTGAAGTCGTAGTCGACGAGCCGGCCGAAGTGCGTCTCCAGCAGGTTGACCACGGCGAACGACAGGAAGGACGGCACGAGCGCCGTGCCCTTCTTGAAGACGTACCCGCGGTCCAGGATCGTGCCGATGATCGACGCGTACGTCGACGGGCGGCCGATCTCCCGCTCCTCGAGCTCCTTGACCAGCGACGCCTCGGTGTAGCGGGCCGGCGGTTTGGTCGAGTGGCCGTCCGCCGTGATCTCCTCGGCCGACAGCGCGTCGCCCTCCGCGACCTGCGGGAGCCGCTTCTCGCGGTCGTCGAGCTCGGCGTTCGGGTCGTCCGCGCCCTCGACGTACGCCTTCATGAACCCGTGGAAGGTGATCGTCTTGCCGGACGCGGTGAACTCGGCGTCGCGGCCGTCCGACGCGCGGCCGCCGATCTTGACGGTGACCGAGTTGCCGACCGCGTCCTTCATCTGGGAGGCGACGGTCCGCTTCCAGATCAGCTCGTACAGGCGGAACTGGTCGCCGGTCAGACCCGTCTCGGCCGGGGTGCGGAAACGATCACCCGAGGGACGGATCGCCTCGTGCGCCTCCTGCGCGTTCTTGACCTTTCCGGCGTAGACGCGCGGCTTCTCCGGCAGGTAGTCGGCCCCGTAGAGCTGCGTGACCTGCGCCCGCGCCGCCGACACCGCGGTGTCGGAGAGCGTGGTGGAGTCCGTACGCATGTAGGTGATGAAGCCGTTCTCGTACAGCTTCTGCGCCACCTGCATCGTCGCCTTCGCACCGAAGCCGAGCTTGCGCGAGGCCTCCTGCTGCAGCGTCGTCGTGCGGAACGGGGCGTACGGGGAGCGGCGGTACGGCTTGGACTCGACCGACCGGACGGCGAACGAGGTGTCCGCCAGCGCAGCGGCCAGCGCCCGGGCGTTCGCCTCGTCGAGGTGCAGGACCTCGCTCTTGAGCTGCCCGTTCGAGCCGAAGTCACGGCCCTGCGCGATGCGCTTGCCGTCCACCGTGTTCAGGCGGGCGACCAGGGTCGACGGGTCGGAGGCGTCACCGGCACGGCCGGTGGAGAACGTTCCGGTCAGGTCCCAGTACTCGGCGGAGCGGAAGGCGATGCGCTCGCGCTCCCGCTCGACGACGAGACGGGTGGCGACCGACTGGACACGGCCGGCCGACAGCCGCGGCATGACCTTCTTCCACAGGACCGGCGAGACCTCGTAGCCGTACAGGCGGTCGAGGATGCGGCGGGTCTCCTGGGCGTCGACCATGCGCTGGTTCAGCTCGCGCGGGTTGGCGACGGCGTCGCGGATCGCGTCCTTCGTGATCTCGTGGAAGACCATCCGGTGGACGGGGACCTTGGGCTTGAGGACTTCCTGCAGGTGCCACGCGATGGCTTCGCCCTCGCGGTCCTCATCGGTGGCGAGGAAGAGTTCGTCGGACTCGGCCAGCAGCTCCTTGAGCTTCCTGACCTGGGCCTTCTTGTCGGCGTTGACGACGTAGATCGGCTGGAAGTCGTGCTCGACGTCCACACCGAGGCGGCGGACCTCGCCCGTGTACTTGTCGGGGACCTCGGCGGCGCCGTTCGGGAGGTCGCGAATGTGCCCGACGCTCGCCTCGACGACGTATCCCGGGCCGAGGTAGCCCTTGATCGTCTTCGCCTTGGCAGGGGACTCGACGATGACGAGTCGGCGGCCGCCCTTTGCGGTCTCGCTAGTCGGGGACAACTTGGCTCTTCTCTCCGGTCGGCACTCGGTCGCGGTACGGCGACGCTGCGGAGTGTGACGGTACAACCCGCCCCCGTGTCAAACGGCAGAAGCCCGCAACGGCCACTCGAACGGTAACCCGACAAGTGCCATTTCTGCCGCCCGGATACCGCGGCGGACCCGTCGCGATCACCGGGCCGAGTGGCCAGGGGGCCGTCTGGCCCCGCCCTCGCACCCCCTCTGACGTCCTGTTTTCGGACGAGGATCCGGGCCGGTCGGCGCGTCGGGATCAGCAGGTCACCGGCCGGGATCGGCCCGTCACCGGGCCGGTGATCACAGCCGCGCGAGGCACCGGGAGCCGAGCGCCGGGGACACCCCGGACGCGAGCAGCGCCGGCGGTAGGGCGACGGCGGGGCGCACACCTTCGGCCACCGGCGCGCGGCGCAGGGAACGCGCCCCCGTCCAGCCCGGCAGAGCCTTCCCGAACAGCAGGAACACGGTTGCCGCGAAGACCGCCGGACCGTTCTCCATGCCGTTCCCCCCTTACCCTCCGAGCGCTTTCGGGGTCTCGTACGGATCCCCGCGGACCGCCCCCGCCGCCCCTGGCCGTCCCCCTGGGCGGGAGCCTGCCGACAGGCGGGATACGGCGTGCGAACCCCGGGTTACGTCACGGATCCGGCCACGTCCGGGCCGCCGCCGATGACGGGCCGCGGCCGCGGCGCCGGGAGGCGGTCAGCTGTCGGCCGGCTCCAGGAAGCCCTGCTCGACCAGCATCCGGATGGACCCCGGAGTCCGGTCCCGCAGGACGACGGGATCCTCCTGCACCAGGTGTGCGATCGCGTCCAGGATCCGGCCCGCCGTGAGTGAGCCGTCGCACACTCCGGCGAATCCCGCCCCGACCGTGTCGACCTTGGTCGCGCGCCGCATCCCGCGGTTCTGCCGCAGCACCACGTGCTCCGGGTCCTCTGCGCCGGGCGCGCCGACCTGCTCCTGGACGACCTCCTCCGCCAGGACGAAGCGGGCCTCCAGCAGGGCCGCGTCGTCGTGGTCCCGCAGGTAGTCCTGCCGCGCGAAATGGGCGACCACGGCGTCGCCGAGCGGCTGTTCCACCGAGTGCGGCCACTCCTCGACCACGATCGACGGCTCGTCCGCATCGCTGCGGCGCAGCGTGATCCACCCGAAGCCGACGGCCTTGGTCTTGCGGGCCTCGAACTCGTCCAGCCAGTCCTCGTACCGGCTCGCGTACTCGGCGGGGTCGGTGCGGTGGTCGCCCGCGTCGCGCAGCCACAGCTCCGCGTACTGCGTGACGTCCTGCACGTCACGCTGCACGATCCACGCGTCGCAGCCGCGCGGCACCCAGGCGCGGACCCGGTCGTGCCAGTCCTCGCCCTCCACGTGCTGCCAGTTGCCGAGGAACTGCGCGTACCCGCCGGGGTTGAGGTGCGCCCCGGCATCCTGGACGAGGGTGCGGCACAGGTCGTCGCCGCCCATCCCGCCGTCGCGGTACGTCAGCCGGGCGCCGGGAGAGATCACGAACGGCGGATTCGACACGATCAGGTCGTACGTGGCCTCGCCGACCGGAGCGAACAGCGACCCGAGGAGCAGCTCGGCCTCCTGGGCGCCGGACAGCGCCAGGGTCAGCCGGGTGAACTCCAGGGCCCGGGGGTTGACATCGGTGGCGGTGACCCGGGTGGCGTGCTGAGCGGCGTGCAGGGCCTGGATGCCGGATCCGGTGCCGAGGTCGAGGGCGGTGGCGACCGGGGTGCGGACGGTGATCCCGGCCAGGGTGGTGGAGGCCCCGCCGACGCCGAGGACCACACCCTCCTCGCGGCTGCCGATCCCGCCGGCCCCGCCGACGGCGCAGCCGAGGTCGGAGACGATGAACCAGTCCTCGCCGTCGGGGCCGCCGTACGGGCGCACGTCGACGGTGGCGTGCACCTCGTCGCCCTCCCGGCGCAGCCAGCCGTCCGCCAGCGCGGCTTCGACGGGCAGCGCCTCGGCGGCGTGCACGTACGGCTCCGGCTGCTGTAGCAGGAACAGCCGGACCAGGCTCGCGAGCGGGCCGTCGCCGCGGCCGCGGGTGGCGCGCAGGGCGGGGACCGTCTCGCTGCGGGCCAGTGCGGCGTAGGCGGGGGCGCCGAGCAGGTCGAGCAGGCCGTCGGCGGTGAAACCGGCGGCGAGCAGGGCCGTGCGGAGCTCGGCGGCGCGGTCGGGCGAGGGAAGGCTGGTGGTACTCACCGGTCCATTGTGTCGGCTGGCGCCGCGGATGCGTGCCCCGCGCGGCCGGTGGCCCGGCACGGAGCAGGGCGGCCGGGTTCCTCGAACCCGGCCGCCCTGGTGCGCCTACTGCCGTCGCGGCCTGCGTACCGCCGCCCTCGCGTGCGTACTGCCCCTGCCGGCCTGCTACCTCACTTCGGCGGCGGCGACGACGCCGCGACCTGGCAGCCCTTCTGGCTGTTCATCGCATTGTCCAGGCCGCCGGCCTTGAGCGTGTTGAGCGCGTCCTTGCCGCCCTTGGAGGCCGCCTCGAGTCCACCGGCCACCTCCTTGAGGCCCGCGGCGAACTTGGTCTTGTCCTGCGGGTCCAGGCCGTCCATCTTCGCCTTCAGGTCGGCGTAGCCCTTGGAGGCCTCCTCGAAGCTCTTGACCGCCGAGGCCTGGGTCGTCTCGCCGTCCTTGACCGGCGGAACTCCCGCCCCCTGCAGGGCGGCACCCATCGCCTTGTACGACTCGGACATCGTCCCGAACGCCGCCGAGTCGGTCGTCTTCACCTCGGCGGGCTCGCTGTTCTGGGTGGCCACGCGCTTGATGTCGGTGCCGGCGGTCTCGATCTTCTTCAGCTCGGGCTGCCACTTGTCGCAAACCTTCTTGGCCCAGGCGTCGGCCTTGTCGTCCGTCTCATCGCCGCCGCAGCCGGACAGCACGAGCATCAGTACCGCACCGCCGGACACTGCGGCCGCAAACTTCTTGTTCACCGGATTGGTCCCTTCGAAGGCTCTCGGCCCGGAAGATACACGCCCGCCATCCGGGCACGCAGAAAGGCGGACAGACGACGCGTCAGTCCGCGCCGCCTGTCCGCCGTTCGGGCGTATCTTCGAGTCCTCGGGCCGGTCGGCCCTCCGGTTGCTCCCGGGGTCGCCCCCCGGAGTCACCCGTCGGGTCAGGAAACCACCGCGGGATCGGCCTGCTGGGCCACCCGCTCGGCGGGCTCGGAGCCGTCGCCCTCGTCGCCCACGGCGATGCCGCGGCGCTTGGAGATGTACACCGCGCCGATGATGACGGCGATGGCGATGACGGCGACGATCGCGCGCACGGTCGCGCTCGCGTCGGCGCCGTAGCTGAACTGCACGACCGCCGGGGCGATCAGCAGCGCCACCAGGTTCATCACCTTGAGCAGCGGGTTGATCGCGGGACCCGCGGTGTCCTTGAAGGGGTCGCCGACGGTGTCGCCGATGACGGTCGCGGCGTGGGCCTCGCTGCCCTTGCCGCCGTGGTGGCCGTCCTCGACGAGCTTCTTGGCGTTGTCCCACGCGCCACCGGAGTTGGCGAGGAAGACCGCCATCAGGGTGCCGGTGCCGATGGCACCCGCGAGGAACGAACCGAGCGCGCCGACGCCGAGCGAGAACCCGACGGCGATCGGGGTCAGGACGGCGAGCAGGCCGGGCGTGGCGAGTTCGCGCAGCGCGTCCTTGGTGCAGATGTCCACGACGCGCCCGTACTCGGGCTTCTCGGTGTAGTCCATGATCCCGGGGTGCTCGCGGAACTGGCGGCGCACCTCGTAGACGACGGCGCCCGCGGAGCGGGAGACGGCGTTGATGGCCAGGCCCGAGAACAGGAACACGACGGCCGCGCCCAGGATCAGCCCGACCAGGTTGTTGGGCTGGGCGATGTCCAGGCTGAGGTTCATCTCCCCGGCCTTGGCGCCGACCTCCTTGATCGCGCCCGCGATCGCGTCGTTGTACGAGCCGAACAGCGCGGCCGCGGCGAGCACGGCGGTGGCGATCGCGATGCCCTTGGTGATGGCCTTGGTGGTGTTGCCCACCGCGTCCAGGTCGGTCAGGACCTGCGCACCGGCGCCCTCGACGTCGCCGGACATCTCGGCGATGCCCTGGGCGTTGTCGGAGACGGGCCCGAAGGTGTCCATGGCGACGATGACGCCGACGGTGGTGAGCAGGCCGGTGCCGGCCAGGGCCACCGCGAAGAGCGCCAGCATGATCGACGTGCCGCCGAGCAGGAACGCCCCGTACACGCCGAGGCCGATGAGCAGCGCCGTGTAGACGGCGGACTCCAGGCCGACGGAGATGCCGGCGAGGACGACGGTGGCCGCGCCGGTCAGGGAGGACTTGCCGATGTCCCGGACGGGACGGCGGTTGGTCTCGGTGAAGTACCCGGTCAGCTGCTGGATCAGGGCCGCGAGCACGATGCCGATGGCGACGGCGACGAGGGCCAGGATGCGCGGGTCGCCGGAGTGGTTGGTGATCGCGGCGTCCTCGACGCCGACCAGGTCCTTGTAGCTCGCCGGCAGGTACACGAAGACGGCGATCGCGACCAGCACCAGCGAGATCACCGCGGAGATGAAGAAGCCGCGGTTGATGGCGGTCATTCCGCTGCGGTCGGCGCGGCGCGGGGAGACCGCGAAGATGCCGATCATGGCGGTGATGACGCCGATGGCGGGGACGATCAGCGGGAAGGCCAGGCCCAGGTCGCCGAAGGCGGCCTTGCCGAGGATGAGCGCGGCCACGAGGGTGACGGCGTACGACTCGAACAGGTCGGCCGCCATACCGGCGCAGTCGCCGACGTTGTCGCCCACATTGTCGGCGATGGTCGCGGCATTGCGCGGGTCGTCCTCCGGAATGCCCTGCTCGACCTTGCCGACCAGGTCGGCGCCGACGTCGGCGGCCTTGGTGAAGATGCCGCCGCCGACGCGCATGAACATCGCGATCAGGGCGGCGCCGAGGCCGAAGCCCTCCAGGACCTTGGGGGCGTCGGCGGCGTAGACCAGGACGACGCAGGAGGCGCCGAGGAGGCCGAGGCCGACGGTGAACATGCCGACGACGCCGCCGGTGCGGAAGGCGATCCGCATGGCCTTGTGGGCGACGTCGGTGAGGTCCTTGGCGGGCTCGCCCTCGGCGGGGGTGGCCTCGCGTGCGGCGGCGGCGACGCGGACGTTGGCGCGGACCGCCAGCCGCATGCCGATGTAGCCGGTGGCCGCCGAGAAGATGGCGCCCACGAGGAAGAAGGCGGAACGTCCCGCCCGCTGGGTCCAGTCGTCGGCGGGCAGCAGGAAGAGCAGGAAGAACACGACGACCGCGAAGATCCCGAGGGTGCGCAGCTGCCGGCCGAGGTAGGCGTTGGCGCCTTCCTGGACGGCTGCGGCGATTTTCTTCATGCTGTCGGTGCCCTCGTCCGCGGCGAGCACCTGGCGGACCAGGATCTGCGCGACGACGAGTGCGGCAAGTGCCACGGCCGCGATCACCATCACGATGAGCCGATTGTCATCGGTGAGTACTGCGGCTGCCAGATCGGAGTTTCCGACCGGCGCGTTGGGGGTGAAGAGCCCCGTCATTCGTCCTCCTTGACGTGATGAGCTCAAGATGTGGACGGATTGTAGGGAGCTCTTCCCGATCAAAACAGTGCGCGGGAAACGGAATTGGCCTGCTCTTGCTCCTCAGCAATAGATCGCGTCACTCCATTACCCCCGAAAGAAGTAATGGGGCAAAGGCATTGACGCCCGGTCATTGATCTAGGAAATGCCGTGGAGGTGATGAAAAAAGGCCCTGCTCAGCAGGGCCTTGATTAAGATCGGAAGAATCTCCGCACCGACTGCGGGCCAGGCCGTGTCCTAGGCGGATGCGCCCGACACCGGCCAGCTCATCCGGATGGTCCCGCCCGACTCACCGCTCGTCACCTCGACGTCGTCGACGAGCCCGCTGATCACCGCGAGACCCATCTCGTCCTCGGTGTCCGTATCCGGGTCCAGGGCGGCGTCGAGGCCGGGCACAGCCCCCGTCGGGCCGCCGGCCGGTCCGGGCACCTCGTCGCCGACCTCGATGGAGAACAGCTTCTCCTCCTCGGTCAGGATCACCCGGACGGGCGCGGTCAGCCCGTTGCTGACATGCAGACCGACGGCGCGCGAGCAGGCCTCGCCCACGGCGAGGCGGACCTCGTCGAGCACGGCTTCGTCCACGCCCGCCCGCCGTGCCACGGCGGCCGCGACGAGGCGGGCCGTCCGGACGTGTTCGGGCTGGGCGCTGAAGCGCAGTTCAACGATGGCCATGCGCGTCCCCCTCGGACTACGGGCGTGCCTTACAGGGGCCCGGACCGCTTCGGCCCGCGCCCCCGCTCCTGTTCGGCTCCCTCCGCGGCGCCCTGCGGCGCCGCGGACGGTGAGCCGTCAGTCGGTGGCGGCGACGGCGTCTTCCACCGTCGTGTGGATCGGGAACACCTTGGTCAGACCGGTGATGCGGAAGATCTTCAGGATGCGCTCCTGGTTGCACACCAGTCGCAGCGAGCCCTCGTGCGCACGGACACGCTTGAGGCCTCCCACGAGCACACCAAGCCCGGTGGAGTCGAGGAAGTCCACTCGCTCCATGTCGACAACCAGGTGGTAGCTGCCGTCGTTCACCAACTCGACCAACTGCTCGCGCAGCTTGGGCGCGGTATACACATCAATCTCGCCACCGACCTCCACGACCGTGCGGTCGCCGACAGTGCGAGTCGACAGGGACAGGTCCACGGATCCTCCAGCACCTTGCTATCGAGCGGCGCCCCCCAGGGGCCTCCCCACCCGTAGGCAGGGGAGGGATTGGCTGCCGCGATGGCATTCAATCACTTACCGGCAGGCGCGCACGACGCCTTCGGACCATTGTCCCGCACGCCGGTGACACACTCGCTTCCAATGGCCAATACTCACCGTCCCGGTCGGCCCACGGCACCCGAGGACCCACGACCCACCCCCGGCACGGTCCTGGACCGCCTTTCACGGGGGCCTTCTCGAGCTGCGCGCATCACCCATACGGAGCACTTGCCCCCTCGGGCGGGTCGTCATGCAGTGTGGCCCGACCGCATCCGAACGGATGTCGTAGCCGCAATTCAGGCCGCCGGGATCGACCATCCGTGGGAACACCAGGCCGCGGTGGCCGAGCACGCCCTGGACGGCGAGTCGGTGGTCGTCGCCACCGGAACCGCCTCGGGCAAGTCGCTGGCCTACCTCGCGCCCGTGCTCTCCGCCCTGGCGGACGGCGCGCAAGCGCCGAACGGGCGCGGTGCGACCGCCCTCTACCTGGCCCCGACCAAGGCTCTGGCAGCCGACCAGTGGCGCGCCGTACGGTCGCTGGCCGCGCCCCTGGGCAACGCCGTCCGGCCCGCGGTCTACGACGGCGACACGCCGGTAGAAGAACGCGAATGGGTGCGCCAGTACGCGAACTACGTGCTCACCAACCCCGACATGCTCCACCGGGGGATCCTGCCCGCCCATCCCCGCTGGTCGTCCTTCCTGCGCTCCCTGCGCTACGTGGTCATCGACGAGTGCCACACCTACCGGGGCGTATTCGGCTCGCACGTCGCCCAGGTGCTGCGCCGGCTGCGGCGGCTGTGCGCCCGCTACGGCTCCGATCCGGTCTTCCTGCTGGCCTCCGCCACCGCGAGCGACCCGGCGGCCGCGGCGTCCCGGCTGACCGGCGTCCCGGTCACCGAGGTCGCCGACGACGCCTCCCCGCGCGGCGAGGTGGTCTTCGCCCTGTGGGAGCCGCCGCTGACCGATCTGCGGGGCGAGAAGGGCGCCCCGGTACGCCGCACCGCCACGGCCGAGACCGCCGACCTGCTGACCGATCTGGTCGTCCAGGGGGTCCGTACGGTCGCCTTCGTCCGCTCCCGGCGCGGCGCGGAGCTGATCTCGGTGATCGCCCAGGAGCGGCTCGCCGAGGTGGACCGGTCGCTGCCCGGGCGTGTCGCGGCCTACCGGGGCGGCTACCTGCCCGAGGAGCGACGGGCCCTGGAGCGCGCCCTGCACTCCGGCGAGCTGCTGGGCCTGGCCGCCACCACGGCCCTGGAGCTGGGCGTGGACGTCTCGGGCCTGGACGCCGTCCTGATCACCGGGTACCCGGGCACCCGGGCCTCCCTGTGGCAGCAGGCGGGCCGCGCCGGGCGCTCGGGCCAGGGGGCCCTGGCCGTGCTGATCGCCCGGGACGACCCCCTCGACACGTACCTGGTCCACCATCCGGAGGCCTTGTTCCGCCAACCGGTGGAGGCCACGGTCCTCGACCCGGACAACCCGTACGTCCTGGCCCCGCACCTGTGCGCGGCCGCCGCCGAGCTCCCGCTGACGGAGGCGGACCTCGCCCTGTTCGGCCCGGCGGCCCAGGAGCTGATCCCGCAGCTGGAGGCGGCGAAGCTGCTGCGCCGGAGGGCCACGGCCTGGCACTGGACCCGCCGGGAGCGGGCCTCGGACCTGACCGACATCCGGGGCGAGGGCGGCCGCCCGGTGCAGATCGTCGAGGCGGCCACCGGGCGCCTCCTGGGCACCGTCGACGAGTCGGCCGCCCACACCGCCGTCCACGACGGGGCCGTCCACCTCCACCAGGGCCGCACCTATCTGGTGAAGCACCTGGACCTGGACGATTCGGTCGCGCTGGTCGAGGAGTCCAGCCCGCCCTTCTCGACCACCGCCCGCGACACCACCTCCATCTCCGTCCTGGAGACCGAGACCGAGATCCCCTGGGGCCCGGCCCGGCTCTGCTTCGGCTCGGTCGAGGTGACCAACCAGGTCGTCTCGTACCTGCGCCGCAAACTGATCACCGGCGAGGTGCTGGGCGAGTCGAAGCTGGACCTGCCGCCCCGCACCCTGCGCACCCGGGCCGTGTGGTGGACCGTGAGCGAGGACCAGCTCGACGAGGCCCGGATCAACCCGGAGATCCTCGGCGGCGCCCTGCACGCCGCCGAGCACGCCTCCATCGGCCTGCTGCCGCTGTTCGCCACCTGCGACCGCTGGGACATCGGCGGGGTCTCCGTCCCGCTGCATCCCGACACCCTCCTCCCGACCGTGTTCGTCTACGACGGCCACCCCGGCGGCGCCGGTTTCGCGGAGCGCGCCTTCCACACGGCCCGCGCCTGGCTGACGGCGACCCGCGATGCGATCGCTGCCTGCGAATGCGAGGCGGGCTGCCCCTCGTGCATCCAGTCCCCCAAGTGCGGCAACGGCAACGACCCCCTCCACAAACGCGGCGCGATCCGCCTGCTCACCCGCCTCCTCGCACAGGCCCCGCCCTCTGAACCCCCCGCCTAGTCCGGCCCCGGACCGCCTCCCGGGGGCGGTGGGGCGGGCCGGCCCCCGGCCTCCCGAATCCCGGGCGGCGCAGGCCCGGCGAGGCCTGCCGGGGCTCGTACGACAGCCGGTCCCGGCTCGGCGCCGGGCAGGGGCGGTCCCGCTCGGGCGCTGATCGTCGGGTCGAACGGGCCCGTTGCGGGGCGGGCCGTCACCTCGGCCACCTCGCCCTGGAGGGTGCAGGCGGTCACGGCCGCACTCTGGGCCCCGGCGACCCGGCGGGCCGCGGCGCAGGCGGCCTCCGGACCGTGGGCCCAGGTCGCCGCCGCCGCGAGGGCGGCCAGATCGGCGGCCGCCGCCGCGCGGTGGCGGGCGACGACGGCCTGGCCGAGCAGCAGCACACCGCCGAACACCGCCCCCAGCACCGTTGCCGCCAGGGCCGCCCACACCGTCGCGGAACCCCGGTCCCGGCTCATGGCGGCGGCCCCGCGCTGTCCTCGGCCAGCGCCACCGCCTGCGCCCCGAGCCGCACCGGCAGCCCGCCCGGGCCCGGCGCCGGCGCCGCGACACGGACCCTCCACAGGTCCCCCTCGCGCTCCACCCCGACCTCCGCCCCCGGCGGGGCGGCCGCCCGGGCCGCCGCCACCGCCACGCCCGGCGGCTCCGAACGGGCCGCCGCCCGGGCTCCGGCCCGGGCCGCGTCCACGCACCGGATCTGCGCGGCCGCCGCCATCAGCGCCCACACGAGCAGGGCCGCGAACAGCACCAGCGCGGGGATCACCAGGGCGGCCTCCGCCGTCACATATCCCCGGTCGCCCGGGCTCCCTCGTGTTTCCTCAGAACGGCACATCGAGTGCCTTTCCGATGGTCGACTGAAGTGCCGTGGAGACCACCTCGCTCGTCACCACCTTGTACAGAACGGCCGCGAATGCACACGCCGCGATCGTGCCCATGGCGTATTCGGAAGTGGACATCCCCGCATCGTTCGCCCGACCGCTCAGCGCGGCCCGCAGGCGCAACCAGATGATCCTCATAACGACCTCCCGTTGATTTTCGTTCTCGACGTGATCTCAGTTGTCATTTCAGGCCCGGAGTTGAGGTCCGAGTTCATGCAGTGACTTCAGGTGCCCGAGAGGAGACCGGAGGCCATTCCGATCACCACCGGGGCCACTCCGACCGCGAGAAACGCGGGGAGGAAACACAGCCCCACCGGAGCGGTGACGAGTACCGCCGCCCGCTGGGCGCGGGCGCCGGCCTGCCGGGCGCGGTCCTCCCGGAGCGCCGTCGCCAGCCGGGAGACCGGCTCCGCGGCCGGAGCCCCCGTCCGGGCGGCCCGCTCGAGACATTCCGCGAGCGCCCGGGCGCCCGGTATCTCGGCCAACCTCCCCCATGCGTCCCCCGGTTCGCCGCCGAGCCGCAGCTCCGCCCCGGCCAGCGCCAGCCGCTCGCCCACCGGGCCGCCCAGCGACTCGCCGACCACCTCCGCGGCCTCCACCGGCGCCGCACCGGCCGCGAGGCATGCGGCCAACAGATCGGCCGCGAAGGGCAGCTGACGCTCCGCCTCCTGCGGATCCACCCCGGCCGACGGCCGCGCCCGCCGTAGCCAGCGCCACACACCGATCGCCGCACCGCAGCCGACCAGCACCCCCGGCAACCCGCCGACCAGCAGCCAGGCCGCCAGCAGCGCCCCGGCCGGGCCCGCCCATACGGCCACCGCCGCCCGTATCGCGGACCCGAACACCGGTGCCCGCCGCTCCGGTTCCGCCGACAGCAGCGCGGCCATCCTGCGGCGGGCCGCCCGCGCCCGCACCTGCGCCACCACCACCGAGGTCGTGCACAGCACCGCCGCCGCGACGCACAACGCCATCCCCAGCCTGTGGATCACGAGGTCCCCCATCACCGCTCCCCCGCCCGCACGATCCGCCGGCACCACAGCAGCCCCAGCGCCTCCAGCACCCCGCCCGCCAGCAGGCAGCCCCACCCGACCGGGGTGTGCAGCAGCACGTGGAGCGGATCCGCCCCGAGCCCGGTGCCGATCAGCAGGCCGACCAGCGGCAGCAGGGCGAGCACCGCCGTCGTCGATCTGGCCCCCGCGAGCTGGGCCCGCAGCGACTCCTGCCGGTCCCGCTCGGCGCGCAGCGCCCCCTCCAGCCGGTCCAGTCCGGCAGCGAGCCCCGCACCTCCGTCCACCGAGATCCGCCAGCAGGCGGCCATCCCGGCCAGCCCCTCCGCGCCGGGCTCCCGTGACGCCTGCCGCAATGCCGACGGAACGTCCCCGCCGAACGCCGCGGCGGCCAGCACCGCCGCCTCCGCCGCGCCCGGCCCGCCGGGGCCGGCGGCCGTCCGCCGCATCGCAGCCGTCAGCGCCTGCCCGGGCTGGGCCCCCGACCGGAGCTCGCCCACCGCAGCCCCGCACAGCGCGATCACCTCGGCGGCCCGTGCACTGCGCTCGCGCTCCCGCTGCCGGACCCGCAGCCACCGCCGCACCAGCGGCACCGCCGCCGCGCCCACCACCAGCGGGATCACCGACCGGCCCAGCAGCGCGACCGCGAGCCCGGCCCCGAGGCAGGACCACTCCCGCCACCGCGCGGCGCGCACCCGTACGGCGATCACCAGCCGCTCACGGCGCAGCGGTCCGCGGGGCACCACGGGCCCGACCCCGGCGAGCACCACCCGGGCCCGCCGGGCCACCCGGTCTCCCCCGGCCAGGGCCCAAGCGGCCGTCCCCGCGCACAGCACCCCGGCGAACAGCGGCACCGGCACCGCGGCCGCGCCGTTCACCGCGCACCCCGCAGCAGCGGACGCAGCCGCTCCCAGCCCCGCTCCCGTGCGAACCCCCGGGCGGACCAGCGCAGCGCCGGTACGGTGACCACCAGCCCGGCGGCGTCCCGCTCCAGCACATGCACCTCGGCCACCCTGCGCCGCCCGGCCCGGTCCCGGACCAGATGGACCACCAGGGTCAACGCGGCCGCCAACTGGCTGTGCAGGGCAGCACGGTCGAGCCCGGCGGCTGTCCCGAGCGCCTCCAGCCGGGCCGGCACATGCGCCGCTGCATTCGCGTGGACCGTGCCGCAGCCTCCTTCGTGGCCCGTGTTCAAAGCCGCCAGGAGATCGGCCACTTCGGCGCCCCGGACCTCACCGACGACGAGCCGGTCCGGCCTCATCCGCAGCGCCTGCCGGACCAGGTCCGCCAGGGTGACCAGGCCCGCCCCTTCCTGGTTGGCCGGGCGGCTCTCCAGCCGCACCACATGCGGATGGTCGGGCCGCAGCTCGGCCGAATCCTCGGCGAGGACGATCCTCTCGCTGGGGCCGACCAGCCCCAACAGGGCACTGAGCAAGGTGGTCTTGCCGGTGCCGGTCCCGCCGGAGACGAGGAACGACAGCCTGGCCTCGACCATGTCCCGGAGCAGCGACTGGCCGCCGGGCGGCAGCGTGCCCGCCTCGACCAGCTCCTCCAGCGTGAACGCCCGCGGGCGCACCACCCGCAGCGACAGACAGGCCGAGCCGACCGCCACCGGCGGCAGCACGGCATGCAGCCGGGTGCCGTCCGGCATCCGGGCGTCCACCCAGGGCCGGGCGTCGTCCAGGCGCCGGCCTGCGACGGCGGCCAGCCTCTGGGCGAGCCTGCGCACGGCATCGGTGTCGGCGAACGTCACCCCGGTCAGCTCCAGCCCGCCGCCGCGGTCCACCCACACCCGGTCCGGGGCGGCCACGAGGACATCGGTGACCTCCGGGTCGGCGAGCAGGGCCTCCAGCGGGCCGGCTCCGACCAGTTCGGACCGCAACTCGGCCGCCACACCCAGCACTTCCGCATCACCGAGCAGCCGGCCCTGTGCCCGCAGGGCCGCCGCCACCCGGGCCGGGGTCGGCTCCGCCCCGCTCTCGGCGAGCCGCTGGCGCACCGCGTCCAGGAGCACGGCGCTCATGCCGCCACCCCCTGGGCGGGACCGAGCGCCCGCCGCCAGAAGCCGTCGCAGAACCGGGCCAGCGCGCCGCGCCCCTGCCCGCCCGGCGGTTCCCCCTCGGCAACCCGCCCCGGCAGCCCCACCTCGACCGGCACCTCGCCGGCCAGCGGCACCCCCAGCAGCCCGGCCACCGACTCGGCATCGAGCCCGCCCGGACAGCGGCCCCGTACGACCACACGGACATCCCGGGCCACCATCCTCACCCCGGCCGCGACCCGCCCCGCGGCGGCCACGGCCCGCAACTCGCCCGGCACCACCATCAGCACCAGGTCCAGCTGCGCCAGCGCCTCGGCCACGGCTTCGTCCACCCGCCGGGGCAGGTCGACCACCACGACGCCGCCCCGGCGGCGCGCGGCGGCCAGCACGGAGCGCATGGCCGCAGGCGGCACCACCACACGGTCCCCGCGGTCCCAGCTGAGCACCCGCAGCGCATGCAGCTCCGGCAGGGACTCCTCCAGTGCGGCGGCGCCCACCCGGCCCCGGGAGCCCGCGAAGTCCGGCCAGCGCAGCCCTTCGGCGCTCTCGCCGCCGAGCAGCACGTCCATGCCGCCGCCGAGGGGGTCACCGTCGATGAGGATGGTCCGCTCCCCGGCGCGGGCGGCCCGCAGGGCGAGGGCGCACGCGAGGGTGGAGGCTCCGGCCCCGCCGCTGCCGCCGATCACCCCGACGGCGAGGGCGGGTTTCCCGGCTCCCTCCACCACATCGGCGATGCGGTCGACGAGCCGGCTCTCCGCATCGGGCAGCCGGAGCACCTCCTCGGCGCCGATCTCCACCGCCCGCTGCCACACGAGGGGGTCGTCCAGATCCCTGCCGACGAGCAGCACTCCGCCGCGGCGCGGGGCACCGCGCACCCGGCGGGCGGCATCGTCCCCGACGAGCACGAGCGGCGCGGACTCCCATCCGACGCTTCCGGGCGCCTCCCCGGCATCCCCGGAACCGCTTTCACCCCTGCCGCCGCTTCCGCCACCACCGCCTCCGCTTTGCTCCGGCACCGCATGGTGCACATGCGGCTCGGCGCCCGCAGCGGCGCACAGCCGCAGCAGATCGTCGAGCAGCAGCGGGTCCTCGGTGATGATCAGCGGCCGCCCGCCGGCGGGCACGACCGCGCCCGGAGCGCCCAATGGCCTGATTCCGCCTGCTTCCGCGCGCTCCGGCACTTCACACGACTTCGATCCAGCCACGATCTCCGCCCCCTTCTCACTGCAAATCCCAACACCGCGGACTTCGCGGCTGGAATCACCGTGCAGCGATCCGGAAAATGAAGTGGATCTTGCCCCAAAACTGTGGACAACTGACGCCCTGTGAATAACTCCATCACCCCAACAGGGGAGTTCCAGAGCGCGGCGGAACGACTACGCAGCGTCACGCGTATGAGGGGGTGAGGGCCTTCGCCGCGCAGGGCCCGCCGAGGAAGGAGGGCTGCAGGAATGGTCACTTGGGGCCGAAGGCAGGGACGCGAACCGCGTCCGGACATGCGACGACCCCCGCCGGGGGGGAGAGCGGGGGTCGTCCCCACGGTCCGACTCGGGGGGGGAGGAGCCAGACCGGGTTAGCACGGTCGCGAACGATCCGTGACTTCCATGGTGTACCCGAGAGCCTTCTCAGGCAAACCCACGCGCCACACCTTACGCCGAATGGTGGGCGCATATGCTCGGGGCGTGGAAATCCAGCCCTTGCCGCACTCGTCGCCCCGCACCGCAGCCTTCTTCGACCTGGACAAGACGGTCATTGCGAAGTCAAGCACTCTGACGTTCAGCAAGTCCTTCTACCAGGGCGGCCTGATCAACCGCCGAGCCGTGCTGCGTACTGCGTATACCCAGTTCATCTACCTGGTCGGCGGCGCCGACCACGATCAGATGGAACGGATGCGTGAGTATCTGTCCTCCCTCTGCAAGGGGTGGAACGTCCAGCAGGTGCGGGAGATCGTCGCCGAGACCCTGCACGACCTCATCGACCCGCTGATCTACGACGAGGCCGCCTCGCTGATCGAGGCGCACCACACCGCGGGCCGCGACGTGGTGATCGTGTCGACCTCAGGCGCGGAAGTCGTCGAGCCGATCGGCGAGATGCTCGGCGCAGACCGGGTCGTCGCCACGCGGATGGTCATAGGCGAGGACGGCTGCTTCACCGGCGAGATCGAGTACTACGCCTACGGGCCCACCAAGGCCGAGGCCGTGCGGGAGCTCGCGGAGTCCGAGGGGTACGACCTCTCGCGGTGCTACGCGTACAGCGACTCGGTGACCGACATCCCGATGCTGGAGGCGGTCGGACATCCGCATGCGGTCAATCCCGACCGGGCGCTGCGCAAGGAGGCGGTGGCGCGGGAGTGGCCGGTGCTGGTGTTCAACCGGCCGGTGCGGTTGAAGCAGCGGCTGCCCGGGCTGTCGATGCCGGCGCGGCCGGCGCTGGTCGCTGCGGCGGCGGTGGGTGCGGCTGCGGCTACCGCCGGGCTGGTCTGGTACGCCAGCCGGCGGCGGGCCACTGCCCTGGCCGCCGCCTCGCCCGCCTGACGCGGCCCCGGGGCCGCCGCCCCGATCCCGTCGGGCGCGGGGTCCTGCCCTGATCCCGCCGGCCGCCGGTTCCCGCCGGGTGGCAGCCAGGTCGCGCCGGGTGGCGGCCTGGTCCCGCCCTGCGGCGCCCCGTGGCATGCCGCCGATGGGGGCGCCGCTGCGCGGGGCTTCTCTCCCCGCCCCGCCCTTCTCCCGTTCACCGGGCTCTGCCCGGACCCGGCCCTCAAACGCCGGGCGGGCTGGGAGCCCCCGGGCTGCGCCGCGGACCCGCGCCGCAGCCGCCGACGCTGCTCAAGACCCGGGGCTCCGCGGGGACCCGCGCCGCCATCGCCGGTGCGCGGCTCAAAGCCCCGGAGGCTCCGCCCGGAGGCGCGCCGCCACCGCCGACGCGACTCAAAGACCCGGGGGCTCCGCCGGGACCCACGCCGCCATCGCCGGTGCGCGGCTCAAAGCCCCGGAGGCTCCGCCCGGAGGCGCGCCGCCACCGCCGACGCGACTCAAAGACCCGGAGGCTCCGCCGGGACCCGTGCCGCGATCGTCGGCACGGCTCAAAGACCCAGGGCTCTCCGCCGGGACGCGCCGCCATCACCGGTGCGCGGCCAAAGCCCCGGAGGCTCCGCCCGGAGCCGCGCCGCCGTCGTCGGCGCGGGTCGTGGGCCGTGGGCCCAAGGACTCCGCCGGACCCGCGCCGCAACCGTCGACCCGGGGCAAAGACCGCAAGGCTCCGCGCGGAGCCGCGCCGTCATAGCCGGCGCGGCTCAAGGACCCGGGGCCTCCGCCCCCGCGCCCCCGTGCCCCCGCGCCCCAAACGCCGGCTGGGCTGGATGTGCCGCCCCGCCGGGCGGGGTGTGCGGCCCAATGATCGGCGTGTCGGCTCCGACCCGGCCGAGTGCGCAGGAACGCCGGAGCCCTGCATGTCGGCGCTGCCGAGGCCGCGTATGCCGCCTCCGGCAAGGTGGCGCGGGTCGGCTCTCTGGCAGGGCCGGCTCCGACACGGCGGCGTGGACCGGTTTCGGCAGACCAGGAGGGGGCCCTGGCAGGACTGGGGGCCGGCCCCGCCAGGGCTAGGGGGTGTCGTCAAAGTCCCTCCCCAGCTACCGCTGGGAGGTGCCCCCAGGCCGGCGGGGTCTGGCACGCGCGCTCGCGGCGTTGTCGTCGGTCGACGACGCGAGCGTCGCCTCCTCCCCCTGCCTTCGGCGGGGGGACCCCCACCTCCGCCTTGCGATCACACGCACCAGACCCCGCCGGCCCCGCCCTCACGGGCGGACGACGCTACTTTGACGACACCCCCTAGGGCCGGAATGCCGGCTCCCGCAGGGCCGCATGTGCCTGTTCCGGCGGCCCGGGAATGCCGGCTCCCGCAAGGCGGCGGGGGCCAGACCCGGCGGAGCAGGAGCGGTGGCTCCGGCGAGGCTGGATGGCCGGCCCGCAGGCTAGGGAATTCCAGCTCCCGCAAGGCCGCATGCGCCCGCTCCGGCGGGCGGGGAATTCCGGCGCCGGCAGGGCCGCTGAGGTCAGTTCCGGTGGCCCGGGAACGCCGGATCCCGCAAGGCGGCGTGGGCGAGTTTCGGTGACCCGGGAATGCCAGATCCGGCAAGGCAAGGCGGCGTGGGCGAGTTTCGGCAGCCCGGTAGTGGCGGTTCCCGCAAGGCTGGATGGGCGGCCCCGCCGGGCTGGTGAGTGACCGCTCCCGCAGGGCCGCTGAGGTCAGTTTCGGCGGGCGGGGAGGGGCGGCTCCGTCAGCGATGGGTGGGTGGCCCCCGCGGGGGTGGCAAGGCGGGGCCCGGGGTGACTTAGGGGGCCTGAGCTGCGGGGATGCGGGGTGTCCGGTTCGAGCTGGGACGTCCCGGAAAGTAAAAAAAGCGGGGAGGGGTTCCGCTTGTCAGCGAAGCGGAGTACAAAGGAGTCAACGGCCCGCGAGACCAAAGAACATCCGAGAGGATCATCTTTAAAACGCAGTAAGGCCCACGGACCGAAGCATGAACGCCGAGCACCCACGCGACGTCGACCCGTCGATTACGGGCCAGCCGCACCAGGTAACGGGCAAAGTCCCCGACCTGATGGGCAAATATCGAGGACGCTTGGTAACTGGGCGTAAATGCCAGCGGCGACACCAAAGCAAGACGGTGTCGCCGCAACCCTGTGTCCGCGGCCTTTTTCCGCGGCCCCGTGTCCGCGGCCCCGTGTCCGCGGCCCTGCGTCCCCGGCCCCGTGTCCGCGGCCCTGCGTCCGCAGCCGCCCCTACGCCGCGCCGCGCTGCAGGGCCTCGCAGACCGCCGTCGACTCGCGGACGCCGAGCTCGATCGCGCGGCCGCAGTGCGCGATCCAGGCCGCCATTCCCTCCGCCGTCCCGGAGACGTAGCCCTCGAAGGCGGCCAAGTACGCGTCCCGGCCCTGCTCCGCGTGGCCGACCTCCGCCGGGCAGATCGCCTTCGGGTCCAGACCGCTGTTGATCAGCACGATCCGCTCCGCCGCCCGCGCCACCAGGCCGTTGTATGAGCCGAACGGACGCAGCGCCAGCAATTCGCCGTGCACCACCGCCGACGTGAGCAGCGCCGGAGCCGAGCCGCCCGCGATGATCAGCCGGGACAGGCCGTCCAGGCGGCCCGCCACCTCCTGCGCGCTCGGGAGGGCAGCGGTGATCAGGGGCTCGTCCACCGACTCGCCCGCCAGTCGCGGGCGTCCCACCACGTCACCGTCGGCCGTGGACCCCGAAGCCACCAGGTGCAGGCGCGCCAGCACCCGCAGCGGCGACTGGCGCCAGATGCTCAGCAGCTGCCCGGCCTCCGCCGTCAGGCGCAGCGCGGCGCCCACCGTGCGCGCCTCCGGCTCCGCCCCGAAGTCGGTCCGGCGGCGCACCTCCTCCAGCGCCCAGTCCGCCCCGGACAGCGCCGCGCTCGCACGGGCCCCGCGCAGCGCGGCCTCCGAGGTGATCTCTCCGCTGCGCCGGCGCATCACCCGGTGCCCGTAGACGCGGTCCACGGCCTTGCGTACGGAATCCACGGATTCGGCGACGCCGGGGAGCGAACCCAGGGCGGCCAGCGGGTCAGAAGCGCTACTCATAAGTAGGGAGCCTACGCACTGGACCTCCTCCCCACCGACCCCTCCTTGGAGTGGCCTTCTTCACTTACATGCACCACACAAAGCGACCGACGGACTACTCTTCGTGAACATGAAGATCGCTTTCGTGGGAAAGGGCGGCAGCGGCAAGACGACCCTGTCCTCCCTCTTCATCCGCCACCTCGCCGCCAATGAGGCCCCCGTCGTCGCGGTGGACGCCGACATCAACCAGCACCTGGGCGCCGCGCTCGGACTCGGCGAGGACGAGGCCGCCGCGCTGCCCGCCCTGGGCGCGCACCTGCCCCTGATCAAGGAGTACCTGCGGGGCTCCAACCCGCGCATCGCCTCCGCCGACACGATGATCAAGACCACGCCGCCCGGCGCCGGATCGCGCCTGCTGCGGGTCACCGAGGACAACCCGGTGTACGAGGCCTGCGCGCGCACGCTGCTGCTCGACGGGGAACCCGTCCGGCTGATGGCCACCGGGCCGTTCACCGAGGCGGACCTCGGCGTCGCCTGCTACCACTCCAAGGTCGGGGCGGTCGAACTCTGCCTCAACCACCTGGTCGACGGCCCGGACGAGTACGTCGTGGTCGACATGACCGCCGGCTCGGACTCCTTCGCCTCGGGCATGTTCACCCGCTTCGACGTGACCTTCCTGGTCGCCGAGCCGACCCGCAAGGGCATCTCGGTCTACCGCCAGTACAAGGAGTACGCCCGGGACTTCGGGGTCGCGCTCAAGGTCATCGGCAACAAGGTGCAGGGCACGGACGACATCGAGTTCCTCCAGGACGAGGTCGGAGAGGACCTGCTCGTCACCGTCGGGCACTCCGACTGGGTCCGGGCGATGGAGAAGGGCCGCCCGGCGGCGTTCGAGCTGCTCGAGGCGAGCAACCGGCTGGCCCTGCAGGCCCTCCAGGACGCGGCCGACGACTCGTACGCCCACCGCGACTGGGAGCGGTACACCGAGCAGATGGTCCATTTCCACCTGCGGAACGCGGAGAGCTGGGGCAACGCCAAGACGGGGGTCGACCTGGCCGCCCAGGTCGACCCCGGTTTCGTCCTGCGGGAGACCACCGGCTGCGAGCCGGCGGCCCCGGACCTCGTCAGTCCTCGTCCGCATCCTCTTCGGCCGGCTCCGCAGCCGGCTTGACCCCGGCGGGGGCGGCCGGCTTGGCCGGCGGCCCCGCCGTCAGGAACTTCGTCCAGCCCTCCTTGGGCGCCTCGCCCACGTCGAGGCCGCGCATCCACTCCAGGACCTTCGGGTCCTGCGCATCGAGCCAGTCGACCAGCTCGCGGAACGGCACGCAGCGGACCTCCTTCTGCGTGCACATCGACTGGATGGAGTCCTCGACGGCCTTCATGTACGTGCCGCCGTTCCAGGACTCGAAGTGGTTGCCGATGATCAGCGGCGCGCGGTTGCCCTGGTAGACCCGGTCGAAGGCCTGCTGGAGCCCTTCGCGCATCTGCTCGCCCCAGTACGCGTGCTGCGAGGGGTCGCCCTGCGTGGTCGTCCCGGACTGGTTGACCAGGTAGTTGTAGTCCATGCTCAGGGTGTCGAAGGCGCGGCCCGGCATGGGCACCAGCTGGAGCGGGACGTCCCAGAGCCCGTCCGTCTTCTTCGGCCAGATCTGCTTGCTGATGCCGCTGGAGTCGTAGCGGAAACCCATGCCCTTGGCCGCCAGCATGAAGTTCTTCTGGCCTTCGAGGCACGGGGTCCGGGCGCCGATGAGCTCCTTGTCGTAGTCGAACGGGAGCGGCTCCAGGCCCTTCAGGTCCGGCGTGTTGGTCTTCCAGTTCTTGACGAAGGACTTGGCCTGGTTGATCTCGCTCTTCCACTCCGGCACGGACCAGGTGCCGACGCCGCCGTCGGGGCCGCAGAAGTGGCCGTTGAAGTGGGTGCCGATCTCGTTGCCCTCGAGCCAGGCCGCGCGGACCTGGGTGGCCGTGTCCTTGATGCCCTCGAGATCGCCGAAGCCGATGTCGGAGCGGCCGGACTCGTGCTGCGGGGCCGTATAGAGGGAACGTTTCTCTTCCGGGAGCATGTACACGCCGCTGAGGAAGTACGTCATCCGGGCGTTGTACTTCTTGCCGACCTCGCGGAAGTGCGAGAAGAGCTTCTGGCTGTCCTCTCCGGCCCCGTCCCACGAGAACACCACGAACTGCGGCGGCTTCTCGCCGGGCTTCAGCTTCTGCGGCTTCTGCACGTTCGGCTGCGCACCCGTGTACGCCGTCGAGCCGTCGCCGATGAGCCGGTTGACACTGCCGGGGGCGGCCTCCGGGGCGGCGGCGCCCTTCTTGCCGTTCGGCCCCCCGGGGGAGGGGGGTTTGGCGGGTTCCGAGGTGCTGCACCCGGCGACGCCCAGCACCAGCGCCGTGGCGACCAGGCCGCCGGCGATCTTCTTCGTGGCGGCGATCATCCGTCCACCTCTCCTCGCGGTTCCATTGCGGGTCTTCCGCGCCGCAACGTCCCATGCGGTCCGCCGTGAAGATGATGTGACAAGCCGGACAAAATGCTTAATCACCCTTGGGTGCTATTTCGTAAGCCGTTTGCCCCTATTACCCCCCACGATCCTTTACTCTCCATTACCTTTCATTTACTGAGTGTTGAGACTCCCGCCGCTTCATCCCTCCGTAGAGGAGACGGGAACCTATGACAGCCACCTCCCCCCTGCCCGCCGCCGACGAGATCGAGCGCAAGCCCGGCAGCAACCCCTGCGACACACCCGACGGCCCGACCGCCAGCAACACCGGCGACACCGGCGACACCGGCAGCGACTTCGGCCACAAGGCCGGCAGCACCACCGGCGGCAAGGGCGGCGGCGCGCCCCGCAGGGGCCACCGCGCCGACTTCCACGCCGATCTCTCCGCCTCCCTGACCGTCTTCCTGATCGCCCTGCCGCTCTCCCTCGGCATCGCCCTGGCCACCGGCGCCCCGCTCCAGGCGGGCCTGGTCGCAGCGGCCGTCGGCGGGATCGTGGCCGGGCGATTGGGCGGCACGCCCCTCCTGGTGAGCGGGCCGGCGACCGGACTCACCGTCGTCACGGCCGAGTTGATCCAGCGCTACGGCTGGCGCACCACCTGCGCCATCACCGTGGTCGCCGGCTGCTGCCAGCTCGGGCTCGCCGCGCTGCGCACCGCCCGGTCCGCGCTCATGGTCAGCCCGGCGATCGTGCACGGCATGCTCGCGGGCGTCGGCGTCACGATCGCGCTGGCCCAGCTGCACATCGTCCTCGGCGGCACCCCGCAGAGCTCCGCCGTCGCCAACGTCAAGGGGCTGCCCGGCCAGTTGGCCCACCTGCACCCGGCGGCGCTCGGCGTCAGCGCCGTGACCCTGGTCGTACTGCTCGGCTGGCCGCGGCTGCCCGGGCGGGTGGGGCTCGCCCTGCGCAAGGTGCCGGCCGCGCTCGCCGCCGTCGCCACGGCCACGGCGTTCGCCGCGCTGGCCGGGCTCAGCCTGCCCCGGGTGGACCTGCCGTCCTGGCGCAGCCACGCCCTGCCCGAGCTGCCCGCGGGGCCCGTCCTCGGCATCGTCGCGGCCGTCCTGACGGTCACCCTGGTCGGCAGCGTGGAATCCCTGCTGTCCGCGGTCGCCACCGACAAGCTGATCGCCTCCCAGCGGCGTACGGGCAACCGCCCGCCGCGCGCCGACCTCGACCGGGAGCTGCGCGGCCAGGGCGCCGCGAACATCCTCTCCGGCGCGCTGGGAGGGCTGCCCATCGCGGGCGGCGCCGTCCGCAGCGTGGCGAACGTCAAGTCCGGGGCCGCCACCCGGCGGTCGGTCATGCTGCACGGCCTCTGGGTCCTGCTGGCGGCGGCGCTGCTCGTCCCGGTCCTCGACCTGATCCCGCTCGCCGCGCTGGCCGCCCTGGTGATGGCGCTGGGCGTGCAGATGGTGAACGCCACCCATCTGCGTACGGTCAGCCGGCACCGCGAGATCCTCGTCTACGCGACGACGATCGCTGCGGTCGTACTCGGCGGGGTGCTGGCGGGCGTCACCATCGGCATCGCCGTGGCCGTCGCGATGGCCCTGCACCGGCTGGCCCGGACCCGGATCACGGTCGAGGTGGAGGGCGGGGTCCACCGGGTGTGGGCGCGTGGGCAGTTGACCTTCCTCGCGGTGCCGCGGCTGAGCCGGGTGCTGAACCAGATCCCGCCCGGCGGGCGCGTGGTGGTCGAGCTGGACGGCTCGTTCATGGACCACGCGGCGTACGAGACGCTCCAGGACTGGCAGGACTTCCATCTGGTGCACGGGGGCTCGCTCGAGGTCACCGGCCGCTCCACCACCCGGATGGCCGGGGCGAACCGGCCGGAACACGCCGACCACCCGGACCGCACTCCGGAACACGCCGAGAGGTCCCCGCGCGGCGGGCACCACTGCTGCCGCCCCTGGACCCCCTGGAAGAACCACTGCGACCACCGCCCGGAGGACGAGCGCACGATCCCCGGCGCGGCCGCGGCCCCCGACGCGGCAGAGGCGGTGGAGGCGGCGAAGACCCCGGCCCCGCGCCGCCGCGGAGCCGGCCAACTGGCCAGCGGGATCAGCGCCTTCCAGCGGGACACCGCGCCGCACGTCCGCGACGAGCTGGCCCGGCTGGCCCGGGAGGGGCAGCGGCCCTCGCAGCTCTTCCTGACCTGCGCGGACTCCCGTCTGGTGACCAGCATGATCACGGCCAGCGGCCCCGGCGACCTGTTCACGGTCCGCAACGTCGGCAACCTGGTGCCCCTGCCGGGCGCCGAGGCGACGGACGATTCGGTCGCGGCGGCCATCGAGTACGCCGTGGACGTCCTCCAAGTGGACAGCATCACGGTGTGCGGGCACTCCGGGTGCGGGGCCATGCAGGCGCTGCTGAACTCCACGCCCGGGGCCCCGATGACCCCCTTGCGCCGGTGGCTGCGGCACGGGCTGCCCAGCCTGGAGCGGATGGCCAGCCGCCACCACGCCTGGGCCCGGATCGCGGGCCGGCTCCCGGCGGATGCCGTGGAGCAGCTGTGCCTGACCAACGTGGTGCAGCAGCTGGAGCACCTTCGGGCGCACGAATCGGTGGCCAGGCGGCTCGCGGAGGGCACGCTGGAGCTGCACGGGATGTACTTCCACGTGGGCGAGGCGCAGGCGTACCTGCTGTCCGAAGGCGAGGACTTCTTCGACTGCCGGGTGTTCGACAGCGTCGGACAACACGTCTGAACGTCCGAATGATGACCGGATGGTGACCGAATCGCCGTCTCCGGCAGATCTGGATCAAGGGCGCGGCTGAACCGATACTCTCCGGTATCCGTGCCACAGAGTGGCCCCTTTCCGCACCTTGCAGCGGGAAGGGGCCACTCTGCGCGTGGGCCGACACGGGCCCGGCCGCGCTATAGGTCTAAACCAATTTCCGGCTACCCCTTGTCACCAGGGCCGCCGACTGATGAGCTATGCCCGGGGACACAACGGACACCCTGGGAAAGGGAGATGTCGTGAGCAATGAAAGCCTGGCCAATCTGCTCAAGGAGGAGCGGCGGTTCGCACCGCCTGCCGATCTGGCCGCCGCCGCCAATGTGACAGGGGCTGCGTACACCGAGGCCGAGGCGGACCGGCTGGGTTTCTGGGCCACCCAGGCCCGCCGCCTGACCTGGGACGTCGAGCCGACCGAGACGCTCGACTGGACCAACCCGCCCTTCGCCAAGTGGTTCGCGGACGGCAAGCTGAACGTCGCGTACAACTGCGTGGACCGCCACGTCGAGGCCGGCAACGGCGACCGCATCGCCATCCACTTCGAGGGCGAGCCCGGTGACAGCCGCGCGATCACCTACGCCGAGCTCAAGGACGAGGTCTCCAAGGCCGCCAACGCCCTGACCGAGCTGGGCGTCCAGGCCGGCGACCGGGTCGCGGTCTACCTGCCGATGATCCCCGAGGCCGTCGTCGCGATGCTCGCGTGCGCCCGCGTCGGCGCCGCGCACTCGGTGGTCTTCGGCGGCTTCTCCGCCGACGCCGTGGCCTCCCGCATCCAGGACGCCGACGCCAAGCTGGTCATCACCGCCGACGGCGGCTACCGCCGGGGCAAGCCCAGCGCCCTCAAGCCCGCCATCGACGAGGCCGTCGCCAAGTGCCCGCAGGTCGAGCACGTGCTCGTCGTGCAGCGCACCGGCCAGGACACCGCCTTCACCGAGGGCCGCGACGTCTGGTGGCACGAGATCGTCGGACGCCAGTCCGCCGAGCACACCCCGCAGGCCTTCGACGCCGAGCACCCGCTGTTCATCCTGTACACCTCGGGGACCACGGGCAAGCCCAAGGGCATCCTGCACACCTCCGGCGGCTACCTCACGCAGGCCGCGTACACCCACCACGCCGTCTTCGACCTCAAGCCGGAGACCGACGTCTACTGGTGCACCGCCGACATCGGCTGGGTGACCGGGCACTCGTACATCGTCTACGGGCCGCTCGCGAACGGCGCCACCCAGGTGATGTACGAGGGCACGCCGGACACCCCGCACCAGGGCCGGTTCTGGGAGGTCGTGCAGAAGTACGGCGTCACCATCCTGTACACCGCGCCCACGGCGATCCGTACGTTCATGAAGTGGGGCGACGACATCCCCGCGAAGTTCGACCTGTCGAGCCTGCGCGTGCTGGGCTCGGTCGGCGAGCCGATCAACCCCGAGGCCTGGATCTGGTACCGCAAGCACATCGGCGGCGACCGCTGCCCGATCGTGGACACCTGGTGGCAGACCGAGACCGGCGCGATGATGATCTCCCCGCTGCCCGGTGTCACCGAGACCAAGCCGGGCTCGGCGCAGCGCGCGCTGCCGGGGATCGGCGCCACGGTCGTGGACGACGAGGGCCACGAGGTCCCGAACGGCGGTGGCGGCTACCTGGTCCTCACCCAGCCGTGGCCGTCGATGCTGCGCACCATCTGGGGCGACGACCAGCGGTTCATCGACACCTATTGGTCCCGCTTCGAGGGCAAGTACTTCGCGGGCGACGGCGCCAAGAAGGACGAGGACGGCGACATCTGGCTGCTGGGCCGGGTGGACGACGTGATGCTGGTCTCCGGCCACAACATCTCGACCACCGAGGTCGAGTCGGCGCTCGTCTCCCACCCGTCGGTCGCCGAGGCGGCCGTCGTGGGCGCGAACGACGAGACGACCGGCCAGGCCATCGTGGCCTTCGTGATCCTGCGCGGCGGCGCCTCGGAGACCAACGGCCTGGTCTCGGACCTGCGCGACCACGTGGGCGCCACGCTCGGCCCGATCGCGAAGCCGAAGCGGATCCTGCCGGTGCAGGAGCTGCCGAAGACCCGCTCCGGCAAGATCATGCGGCGTCTGCTGCGCGATGTCGCGGAGAACCGGGCGGTCGGCGACGTCACGACGCTCGCGGACTCCTCGGTCATGGACCTGATCCAGAGCAAGCTGCCCAGCGCCTCCAGCGAGGACTGACGGGCCCGGTCCCGGGTGGCGGAGGGTGTCCGGCGCATCGCGCGCCGGACACCCTCCGCCCGTTTAAGGTGAAGATCACCGGATACGACTGCGCGGACCTTGTAAAGTAGAGCAAACGTCAACATTTGACGTATTCAACTCTCAGGGTGCGCCGGGAAGTCTGGTCGGCAACAGCGTTCGTCATGCCGTCGACCACCCGGAGGTGTCCCACCGTGGCCACGCCCAGCCCCACCGACCGCCACAGCCGCAAGTTCCTCGGCAGGCTCTCCCTGCCCGAGCGGCGCTTCGTGGCCGACGCCCTGCGCGCCGAGACCGTCGGCGGCGTGCTCCTCCTCGTGGCCGCGATCGCCGCCCTGCTGTGGGCGAACATCCCCGCCCTCTCGGACAGCTACGCCAGCGTCCGCAACTTCCACATCGGCCCGGCCTCCCTCGGCCTGGACCTCTCGATCCAGCACTGGGCGGCCGACGGCCTGCTCGCCGTCTTCTTCTTCGTCGCCGGCATCGAGCTCAAACGCGAGCTCGTCGCGGGCGATCTGCGCGACCCCAAGGCCGCCGCCCTCCCGGTGATCGCCGCCCTCTGCGGCATGGCCGTGCCCGCGCTGGTCTACGTACTGGTCAACACCCTGGGCGGCGGCTCGATGGACGGCTGGGCGGTCCCGACCGCCACCGACATCGCCTTCGCCCTGGCCGTCCTCGCAGTCATCGGCACCTCACTGCCGTCCGCCCTGCGCGCCTTCCTGCTGACCCTCGCCGTCGTCGACGACCTCTTCGCCATCATGATCATCGCGGTGTTCTTCACCAGCGAGATCGACTTCCTGGCCCTCGGCGGCGCGGTCCTGGGCCTGGTCCTCTTCTGGTTCCTGCTCCGCAAGGGCGTCCACGGCTGGTACGTGTACGTCCCGCTCGCCCTGGTCATCTGGGGCCTGATGTACAACAGCGGCGTCCACGCGACCATCGCCGGCGTCGCCATGGGCCTGATGCTCCGCTGCTCGCGCAAGGAAGGCGAGCGCCAGTCCCCCGGCGAGCACATCGAACACCTCGTGCGGCCCGTCTCGGCCGGGCTCGCCGTGCCGCTCTTCGCGCTGTTCTCCGCCGGGGTCTCGCTCTCCGACAAGGCGATCGCCCAGGTCTTCACCCGGCCCGAGACCCTCGGCGTCGTCCTCGGCCTGGTCGTCGGCAAGGCCGTGGGCATCTTCGGCGGCACCTGGCTGGCCGCCCGCTTCACCCGGGCGGAGCTCAACGAGGACCTGGCCTGGCCGGACGTACTCGCCGTGGCCTCCCTCGCCGGCATCGGCTTCACCGTCTCGCTCCTCATCGGCGAACTCGCCTTCACCGGCGACCAGACCCTCACCGACGAGGTCAAGGCCGCCGTCCTGTTCGGCTCCCTCATCGCCGCCGTCGTCGCGGGCGTCATGCTCAAGCTGCGCAACCGCACGTACCGGGCGCTCACCGAGGACGAGGAGCGCGACGAGGACCGCGACGGCATCCCGGACGTCTACGAGCAGGACAAGCCCGAGTACCACCTGCGGATGGCGAAGATCTACGAGGAGAAGGCCGCGGAGCACCGCCGCAAGGCCGAGACCGCCGCGGCCGCCGCGCTCGAAGCGGCCACCGGGTCCAGCACCGAGGGCGACCGTCCGGCATGATCTGAACTGACGCTGTGACGGGCGCAGGACAGCCGCCGCCCACGGTGTCGACAGCAGACGACGTCAGACGACGGCAGATGACAGAGGGAGAGAGCGATGAGCGCAGTGGACCAAGGGGCGCAAGGAGCCGAGCGCACACTCGGCCAGCTGGTCGCCTCGGCCACCGCCGAGATGTCCGCCCTGGTGCACGACGAGATCGCCCTCGCCAAGGCGGAGATCCGCCAGGACGTCAAGCGCGCGGGCATCGGCGGCACCGCCATCGGGATCGCAGGAGTGTTCGCCCTGTTCTCCCTTCCCGTGCTGAGCTTCGCCGCGGCGTACGGGATCCACAACCTCGGGCTCGGGCTCGCCTGGTCCTTCCTCATCGTCGGCGTGGCGTTCCTGCTGCTCGCGGGCCTGCTGGCGCTGATCGCCGTGTCGAAGTTCAAGAAGGTCAAGCCGCCGGAGAGGACCATCGCCTCCGTCAAGCAGACCGCGGCGCTCGTCGGCACCGTCAAGCCGCACCCGCGGTCGGTGAGTGACCAGGCCGTGGGTGTGGCACGCTCGTCCTCATGACAGCGCCCTCACCGGACTCCAGCACTCCGCCCACCGCCGCGACGGCGGTCCGGATCGATGTGCCCGGCGGGAGGACGGTGACCCACCGGGACGTCGCGGCCAACGGGGCCCGGTTCCACGTCGCCGAGATGGGCGACGGGCCGCTGGTGCTGCTGCTGCACGGCTTCCCGCAGTTCTGGTGGACGTGGCGGCACCAGCTGACCGCGCTCGCCGACGCCGGATACCGGGCGGTCGCGATGGACCTGCGCGGGGTGGGCGGCAGCGACCGCACCCCCCGCGGCTACGACCCCGCGAACCTGGCGCTCGACATCACCGGGGTCGTACGGTCGCTCGGCGAGCCCGACGCCGCCCTCGTGGGACACGACCTGGGCGGCTACCTCGCCTGGACCGCGGCCGTGATGCGGCCCAAGCTGGTGCGCCGGCTCGTGGTCTCCTCGATGCCGCACCCGCGGCGCTGGCGCTCGGCGATGCTGTCCGACTTCGGTCAGACGCGGGCCAGTTCGCACATCTGGGGCTTCCAGCGGCCGTTCATTCCCGAGCGGCAGCTCGTCGCCGACGACGGAGCGCTCGTGGGGGAGCTGATCCGCGACTGGTCCGGGCCCGTGCCCCCCGAGGAGGCGGACCTCGACGTGTACCGGCGGGCGATGTGCATCCCGTCCACCGCGCACTGCTCGATCGAGCCGTACCGCTGGATGATGCGGTCGATGGCCCGGCCGGACGGGCTCCAGTTCAACCGCCGGATGAAGCGGCCGGTGCGGGTGCCGACGCTGCACCTGCACGGCTCGCTCGACCCGGTGATGCGGACCCGGAGCGCGGCAGGCTCCGGGGAGTACGTCGAAGCCCCGTACCGCTGGCGGCTGTTCGACGGCCTCGGGCACTTCCCCCACGAAGAGGATCCCGCCGCGTTCTCGACCGAGCTCGTGAACTGGCTCAAGGACCCCGAGCCGGACCGCTGACCATGCCAGCCGTCTGACCGGCCGTCAGCACGGCGGCCGGTACGACTGTCTTACGACCATTCAATTGCCTCGCGCATAGGCCAATTGGCCGCCCGGGACGGGGTTACCGACCTTGGGGCCCGGGCACAGCTCGTTGTATGGGCTGGACGCACGACTACGGTGACACCGCACGCGAACGCCGCCCGGCAGCGACGCCGGGCACACACGGGAGGTCGGGCCGGGACGGCCACGACCCCCGCCTCGGGATCCCACGCATCCTGCGCCGCCGGGCCCGCTGGGTCTCGGCCCGCCTGCGGCATCCACGGACGTAGCCGGGCGCGGCGCCCCGGTCCGTACGGGCAAGGTGCCCGTACGGATCAGAGGGCGCAGCCCTGGCTGTCGACCCGCCGGTCGGAGACCTTCCCGATCCGGATGTCGTCGCGGACCTCGTCCGCCGTCAGCGCGTACCCGGTGTTCGGGTCGTCGAGCGACTTCGCGAAGACGACCCCGTACACCTTGCCGTCGGGCGTGAGCAGCGGGCCGCCGGAGTTGCCCTGGCGGACCGTCGCGTACAGCGAGTAGACGTCGCGCCGGACGGTGCCGCGGTGGTAGATGTCCGGGCCGTTGGCGTTGATCCGGCCGCGGACCCGCGCCGCGCGGACGTCGTACGAGCCGTTCTCCGGGAAGCCGGCGACGATCGCGTCGCTGCTGCTCGCCGCGTCCTTGTCGGTGAACTCCAGCGCGGGCGCCTTCAGCTTGGGCACGTCCAGGACGGCGATGTCGCGCTCCCAGTCGTAGAGCACGACCTTGCCGTCGTAGAGCTTGCCCTCGCCGCCGATCTGTACGGTCGGCTCGCCGACGCCGCCGACGACGTGCGCGTTGGTCATCACCTTGCCGGGCGCGAAGACGAAGCCGGTGCCCTCCAGGACCTTGCTGCAGCTCGGCGCGGTACCGACGACCTTCACGATCGAGCGCTTGGCCGCCTCGGCGACGGGGCTGCGGGCGAGCGCCGGGTCGGGCGCCTTCACCTCGGTGATCGGCTCGTTCGAGAACGGGCTGAACACCTGCGGGAACCCGCTGCGCGCGAGGGTGGAGCTGAAGTCCGAGAACCAGGTGTTGGCCTGCGCGGGCAGCACCCGCGAAACGCCCAGCAGCACCTTGGAATTGCGGACTTCCTTGCCCAGCGTGGGAAGTGACGTCCCGGCGAGCGCCGAGCCGATCAGCCACGCCACCAGCAGCATCGCGACGACGTTGACCAGGGCCCCGCCGGTCGCGTCGACCACGCGGGCCGGCGACCACGTGATGTGGCGGCGCAGCCGGTTGCCCAGATGCGTGGTGAAGGCCTGCCCGATCGAGGCACAGACGATGATCACGACCACGGCGATCACGACGACCGTGGTGGACACCTGGGTGCCGTTGTCGGTCACCCGGTCCCAGATCAGCGGGAGCAGGGACACGGCGATGAGACCACCGCCGAGGAAGCCGATCACCGACAGGATGCCGACGACGAAGCCCTGGCGGTAGCCGACGATCGCAAACCAGACGGCGGCGACCAGCAACAGGATGTCCAGCACGTTCACGAGGGTCACCGTCTCATGCGTGCCAGTCGAGCGGGACCTGCCTCGATCGGTCCCAGGGGCGCTCCCACCCCGCGAAATGCAGGAGCCGGTCGATCACTCCGGCCGTAAAACCCCAGACCAGAGCGGATTCGACGGTGAAAGCGGGGCCCAGATGGCCGCGCGGATGGACGGCCGTGACCCGGTGATCGGGATTCGTGAGATCGGCCACGGGAACCGTGAAGACGCGGGCGGTCTCGGCCGGATCCACGACGCCGACCGGGCTGGGATCGTGCCACCAGCCGAGCACCGGGGTCACGACGAACTCGCTGACCGGGATGTAGAGCCGCGGCAGGACGCCGAAGAGCTGGACGCCGGCGGGGTCGAGCCCGGTCTCCTCCTCGGCCTCGCGCAGGGCGGCGCGCAGCGGGCCGGTGGTGTGCGGATCGCCGTCCTCCGGATCGAGGGCGCCGCCCGGGAAGGAGGGCTGGCCCGGGTGCGAGCGCAGGCTCCCGGCGCGCTCCATGAGCAGCAGCTCGGGGCCGCGCGGGCCCTCGCCGAACAGGATCAGTACGGCGGACTGGCGGCCCCGGCCGTCCTCGGGCGGCAGGAAACGGCTGAGCTGGGTCGGCCGGACCGTCCGTACGGCCTCCACGACGGGATCGAGCCAACCGGGCAGGCCCTGGGTGCTGACGCGCGGGGCGCCGCGGTCCTCGTACGGGGCCTCGGGCCCGGGGGCGCGAGCGCCGGGGGCCGGGGCTGCCGGGCCCTGGGCCGTGGCCCGGACGGCCCGTGACGCGGCCTGCGGCTGGCCCTGCTGCGGCGGCGCGGCCGCCTGGGCCACGCTGCTCTCGTCCCGCGCTCCGCGCGTCATAGGCACCCCTGCTCCCTGCCGTTGCCGACACCGTCGCCGTCCCGATACCGGGACAACGCAGCGCCGGGCCGGATTCGTTCCTCCGCGGGCCGCCGTGCGGCGGCCCGCGGCCGTGCTGCGTGCTCGTGCTGCGTGCTCTGCTGCGTGCTCGTGCTGCGTCGTGCTTCTTGCTCAGGAGGCGGTGGAGCCCGCCTGGCCGCCGCCCAGCGGCGGGGCCGGGAGGCCCGGGTAGTCCGGCGGCGGGCTCAGCCGCTGGCCGGGCTGACCGCCCTTCTCGTACTTGAGCAGCTTCTTCGCCTTCTCCGGGTCCGTCTCGCCCTCGCCGTACGCCGGGCAGAGCGGGGCGATCGGGCAGGCGCCGCAGGCGGGCTTGCGGGCGTGGCAGATCCGGCGGCCGTGGAAGACGACGCGGTGCGAGAGCATCGTCCACTCGCTCTTCGGGAAGATCCCGCAGATCTCCGCCTCGACCTTCTCCGGATCCTCCTGCTCGGTCCACTTCCAGCGGCGGACCAGCCGGCCGAAGTGGGTGTCCACGGTGATGCCCGGGACGCCGAACGCGTTGCCGAGCACCACGTTGGCCGTCTTGCGGCCCACTCCGGGCAGCGTCACGAGGTCCTCGATCCGGCCCGGTACGTTCCCGTCGAAGTTGTCCCGCAGGGCCTGCGAGAGGCCGAGGAGGGACCGCGCCTTGGCCCGGAAGAACCCGGTCGGCCGGATGAGCTCCTCCAGATCCTCGGGAACGGCCGCGGCCATGTCCTCGGGGGTCGGGTAGGCGGCGAACAGGGCCGGGGTCGTCTGGTTCACGCGCAGGTCGGTGGTCTGGGCGGAGAGGACCGTGGCGACCAGCAGCTCGAAGGGATTCCGGAAGTCGAGCTCGGGATGGGCGTACGGATAGAGCTCGGCCAGCTCGCGATTGATGCGACGGGCCCGGCGCACCATCGCCAGGCGCGATTCCGTTTTCTTGGCCGAAGCTTTGCCCTGGGGGCTCGGCAGGGCCTTCCGGGGCTTCCCGGACGCCTTCTCGGGGGCTTGTTCGCCCACAGCTGAATTGGGGGCGCCCGTCACTCCTGCGGACCCCTTGGCCTGTGCTCTCACCGGCTTATTGGACACCCGGCCAGCCTAAGGCCGGGCGCTGACACCCGCCTGGACCTCAGGTAACACCACTCTGATTGGCCTCTCGCCGCACAGCACGCCCGTACGTCCGGCATCCTTGTGATTGATCGCACTGTTTGAGCCGTCCGGCAAAATGGGGAGCACGGACCCCTGAGCTGGTCGACATAGGAGAGAGACTCGTGGACGACGTTCTGCGGCGCGCCCCGCTCTTCGCGGCGCTCGATGACGAGCAGGCCGCGGAGCTCCGCGCCTCCATGGGCGAGGTGACCCTCGCACGCGGTGACGCCCTGTTCCACGAGGGCGACCCCGGCGACCGGCTGTATGTCGTGACCGAGGGCAAGGTGAAGCTGCACCGCACCTCCCCCGACGGCCGCGAGAACATGCTGGCCGTCCTCGGCCCCGGCGAGCTGATCGGCGAGCTGTCGCTCTTCGACCCCGGCCCGCGCACCGCCACCGCCACCGCCCTGACCGAGGTCAAGCTGCTCGGCCTCGGCCACGGCGACCTGCAGCCGTGGCTCAACGCCCGGCCCGAGGTCGCGACCGCGCTGCTGCGTGCGGTGGCACGGCGCCTGCGCAAGACGAACGACCAGATGTCCGACCTGGTCTTCTCCGACGTTCCCGGCCGTGTGGCGCGGGCGCTCCTCGACCTGTCGCGCCGGTTCGGCGTGCAGTCGGAGGAGGGCATCCACGTCGTGCACGACCTGACGCAGGAGGAGCTGGCCCAGCTGGTCGGCGCCTCCCGCGAGACGGTCAACAAGGCCCTCGCGGACTTCGCGGGCCGCGGGTGGCTCCGCCTGGAGGCCCGCGCGGTGATCCTGCTGGACGTGGAGCGGCTGGCGAAGCGGTCCCGCTGACGCTTTTTGCTTCGCACGGAGGGGTCCTGCCCGGTCGGGCGGGGCCCCTCTGCCGTTTCCGGGTGCGGGACCGCTGCGCGAGCGGACCCCGGCTGCGCCGGGCTTCCCGGGGCTCCGCCCCGAACCCCGCGCCTCGGACTCCGACGGGGCCGGACGCGGCCGGCCGGCAGGAAAGTGGGGCCATGGAGCACAGAGGGCTGGACGCGTACGGGTACTTCGAGCGCGAGGGGTCACTCGGCCGGGTGCAGGGCGCCTTCGAACCCGTCGTCGCCGCCGCGCGCGAGCGGATCGGCGAGGCGTACGGGCAGCGGCTCCACAGCGCCTACCTGTACGGGTCCGTGCCGCGCGGGACGGCGCGCCCGGGGCGCTCCGACCTCGACCTGCTCCTCGCTCTGAACCACGAGGCCGCCGACGAGGACCGGGACACCGCCGAGGTGCTGGCGCGCGGGCTCGACCAGGACTTCCCCGAGATCGACGGCGTCGGCATCCTGCTCCACGGCAAGGACACCCTGCTGAGCGAGCAGGAGCGGGACGACCTGGGCTGGTTCCTCGCCTGCCTGTGCACCCCGCTGCTCGGCGCCGACCTGGCCGAGCACCTCCCGCGCTACCGCCCGGACAGCCGGCTCGCCCGTGAGACCAACGGCGACCTGGCCGCCGTACTCCCGCGGTGGCGGGCCAGGCTGGAAGCCGCGTCGACGCCCGCCGAGTACCGCAGGCTCAGCCGGCACTTCTCGCGGCACCTGGTGCGCACCGGGTTCACCCTCGTGATGCCCCGGTGGGGCGGCTGGACGAGCGATCTCGCCGAGTCCGCGGAGATCTTCGGCCGGTACTACCCGGAGCGCGCCGCGCAGATGCGGGCCGCGGCCGCGATGGCGCTGGATCCGACCGGGGACCCGGCCGTGCTGCACGCGTACCTGGAAGACCTCGGCCCGTGGCTCGCGGACGAGTACACCGCCCGGCACGGCACGAAGACGCCCCGCTGAAGACGCGGTCAGGCCTCCGTCAGGGCCTCGACCGCCTGCTTCGCCTCGAGCAGGCCCGCGCCGGTGATGCGCCGGTGGACACGGATGGCCTCGACCGTGCGGCCGTCGCGCACGAGCGCCCGTACCTCGTCCATCCCGGCCGGCTCCGGCTCCTCGATGCCGAAGTGGTCCAGGAGCAGGCCCAGCTGCCGCTCCAGCCGCTCCGAGCGCCGTTCGAGGGCCTTCATGCGCAGGGTCACCGTAGAGGTGATCCACGAGGCCGTGACGATGAGCGCGAGCAGCAGGAACAGCGTGGTCATTCAGGTCCCCCCGGGATCAGTCCGTGATCTTGAAGGTACTCGAGCTGCGCCCGTACGGACCATTCCGCGGCCGGCCACAGCGAGCGGTCCACGTCCGCGTAGACGTGGGCGACGACCGCCGCGGGGGTCGTGTACCCGTTCTCCACCGCGGTCTCGACCTGGGCGAGCCGGTGCGCGCGGTGGGCCAGGTAGAACTCCACCGCGCCCTGCGCGTCGTCCAGGACCGGTCCGTGCCCCGGGAGCACCGTGTGCACGCCGTCGTCCACCGTCAGCGAGCGCAGCCGGCGCAGGGAGTCGAGGTAGTCCCCGAGGCGGCCGTCGGGGTGTGCGACGACGGTGGTGCCCCGGCCGAGGATCGTGTCGCCGGTCAGGACGGCCCGGTCGGCGGGCAGGTGGAAGCTGAGCGAGTCGGCGGTGTGGCCGGGGGTCGGGACGACGCGCAGCTCCAGCCCGCCGGTCCGGATCACGTCCCCGGGGCCCAGCCCCTCGTCGCCGAGGCGCAGGGCGGGGTCCAGGGCGCGGACCTTGGTGCCGGTGAGCTCGGCGAACCGGCCCGCGCCCTCGGCGTGGTCGGGATGGCCGTGGGTGAGGAGGGTCAGGGCGATCCGCTTGCCCGCCTGTTCGGCGGTCTCCATGACCGCGCGCAGGTGGACGTCGTCGAGGGGGCCGGGATCGATGACGACGGCCAGCTCGGAGCCGGGCTCCGAGACGAGCCAGGTGTTGGTGCCGTCCAGGGTCATCGCCGAGGCGTTGGGGGCCAGGATGTTGACCGCGCGGGCGGTGGCGGGCCCTGAGGTGACGATTCCGCGGGGCTGTCCGGGCAGAGCGGCCGCATTCGTCACGGGGTGCCTCCGGGGTGGACGCGCTTGGTGAACTCGTCGTGGCCCGGCCAGCTGAGCACCAGTTCGCCGTTCTCCAGCGAGGCCTGGGCCAGTACGGGCGTCAGGTCCTGGGCGGCGGCCGCGGTGAGGGCGTCGACGGCGCTCCCGTACGGCTCGAGGGAGCGCAGGGTGGAGATGGTGGGCGGCATCATCAGCAGCTCGCCCTTGTCGTAGCCGTCGGCGGCGTCCGCGGGGCGGATCCAGACCGTCCGGTCGGCTTCGGTGGAGGCGTTGCGGGTGCGCTGGCCCTCCGGGAGGGCGGCGACGAAGAACCAGGTGTCGTAGCGGCGGGGCTCGAACTCCGGGGTGATCCAGCGGGCCCAGGCGCCGAGCAGGTCGGAGCGCAGCCGCAGGCCGCGGCGGTCGAGGAACTCGGCGAAGGACAGCTCGCGGGCGACGAGGGCCGTACGGTCGGCCTCCCAGTCGTCGCCGGTGGTGTCGCCGACGACGGTGTCGGCGGTCTCGCCGGCGAGCAGGACGCCCGCCTCCTCGAAGGTCTCGCGGACGGCGCCGCAAACGATGGCCTGGGCGGTCCGGGGATCGGTGGCGAGGCGCGCGGCCCACTCGTCCCGGCTCGGGCCGGCCCAGCCGACGAGGTGGTCCTCGTCGCGGGGGTCGACCCCGCCGCCGGGGTAGGCGTACGCGCCGCCCGCGAAGGCCATGGAGGCCTTGCGGCGCAGCATGTGCACGACGGGGCCGTCGGGGGTGTCGCGGAGCAGCATGACGGTGGCGGCGCGTCGGGGCTCCACCGGGGTGAGGGAGCCGTCCATGAGCGCGCGGATCCGGTCGGGCCACTCGGGCGGGTACCACTGGCCCCCGGCGGGGGGCTGCTGCTGACCGTGCTGACCATTCGGCATGTCGGGATGCTACGGGGATCCGGCCCGATGTTCGAGAGCCTCCGTTCGGAGGGCGGGCCGGGTCGGGGGCCGTCCCCGCCCCGCCCTTCTCCCTTTCACCGGGCTCGGCCCGGACCCGGACCTCAAACGCCGGACGGGCCGGAGGCCGCAGAAGCGACGGCGGCGGAACGCGAACGGCCCCGGCGGGCCGCCGGACGGAGTCCGGCGCAGCGGCGCGAAGCCGGTGAGGCCCGCCAGGGCCGAAGCGCGCGAGCGGCGCGTCAGGAAAGAGTGCGGCGCGTCAGGAAAGAGGTACGGCGCGTCAGGAAGCGGAAACCTCGACCTGGATCTCGATCTCGACCGGGGCGTCCAGCGGGAGGACCGCCACGCCGACGGCGCTGCGGGCGTGGACGCCCTTTTCGCCGAGTACGGCACCCAGCAGCTCGCTCGCACCGTTCAGCACGCCCGGCTGGCCGGTGAAGTCGGGGGCCGAGGCCACGAAGCCGACGACCTTCACGACACGCACGATCTTGTCGAGGTCACCGATCACGGACTTCACCGCGGCCAGGGCGTTCAGCGCGCAGGTCGCGGCCAGCTCCTTGGCCTGCTCCGCCGAGACCTCGGCGCCGACCTTGCCGGTGACCGGCATGCTGCCCTTGACCATCGGGAGCTGCCCCGCGGTGAACACGTACGCGCCCGACCGCACGGCCGGCTGGTACGTGGCCAGCGGCGGGACGACCTCGGGCAGGATCAGGCCCAGCTCGGCCAGCTTCGCCTCGACAGCGCCGCTCATGCCTTCTCCCGCTTGAGGTAGGCCACGAGCTGCTCGGGGTTGTTCGGGCCGGGTACGACCTGGACGAGCTCCCAGCCGTCCTCGCCCCAGGTGTCCAGGATCTGCTTGGTGGCGTGGACCAGCAGCGGGACCGTTGCGTATTCGAACTTCTTGGTCATGGGGGCGAGCGTAACGCCTGACGGCCCGGGGGTCCGCCCGGCCGAAGGTTGGGGGAGGCTCATGCGCAGCCCGAAGGGCGAGTCGTTAGGCTCAGACGCTGTGAGCAGGCTCCAGGTGGTCAGCGGCAAGGGCGGAACCGGAAAGACCACGGTCGCCGCGGCACTCGCGCTCGCCCTCGCGCGCGAGGGCAGACGGACGCTTCTGGTGGAGGTCGAGGGCAGGCAGGGGATCGCGCAGCTCTTCGGCGCGGAGGCGCTCCCGTACGAGGAGCGGAAGATCGCCGTCGCCTCGGGCGGCGGGGAGGTCTTCGCCCTGGCCATCGATGCCGAGCGGGCCCTGCTGGACTACCTCCAGATGTTCTACAAGCTCGGCTCCGCCGGCCGCGCCCTCAAGAAGCTCGGCGCCATCGACTTCGCGACGACCATCGCGCCCGGGCTGCGGGACGTACTGCTGACCGGCAAGGCGTGCGAGGCGGTCCGGCGAAAGGACAAGGCGGGCCGGTACGTCTACGACCACGTGATCATGGACGCCCCGCCGACCGGGCGGATCACCCGCTTCCTCAACGTCAACGACGAGGTGGCGGGGCTGGCTCGGTTCGGGCCGATCCACAACCAGGCGCAGGCCGTCATGAAGGTGCTCAAGTCCCCGGAGACGGCCGTCCACCTGGTCACCCTGCTCGAGGAGATGCCCGTCCAGGAGACCGCGGACGGGATCGCCGAACTCGAGGCGGCCGGACTGCCCGTGGGGCGGGTCGTCGTCAACATGGTGCGGCCGCACCACCTGGACGAGGACACCCTGCGCGCCGCCGCAGGCGAGCGCCGCGCGGACGTGGCCAAGGCCCTGTCCCGGGCCGGCCTGGGCGGCGCACGCCGCGGCGGGCTCGCGGAGCGGCTGGTGGACCCGCTGCTCACGCAGGCCGCCGAGCACGCGAGCCGGGTGGAGCTGGAGCGCGCGCAGCGCACCGTACTCGCGCAGCTGGACGTGCCGACGTACGAACTCCCCCTGCTCGGCGCGGGGATGGATCTGGCCGGGCTGTACGAGCTGGCCTCGGAGCTGCGGAAGCAGGCGGGCGAGGAATGAGCGGGGCCACGACGGGCATGAAGGGGGGCGTCGGCATGGACGCTCCGGCACGGCTGGCCGTGGACCGGCTGCTGGACGACCCCGGGACGCGGATCATCGTCTGCTGCGGCGCCGGCGGGGTCGGCAAGACGACCACCGCCGCGGCGCTGGGCGTACGGGCGGCGGAGCGCGGGCGGAAGGTGGTCGTGCTGACCATCGACCCGGCGCGGCGGCTCGCCCAGTCGATGGGGATCGACTCGCTGGACAACACCCCGCGCAGGGTGAAGGGGGTCGAGGGCGGCGAACTGCACGCCATGATGCTCGACATGAAGCGGACCTTCGACGAGATCGTCGAAGGTCACGCGGACGCCGAGCGGGCGGAGGCCATCCTCGCCAACCCCTTCTACCAGTCCCTGTCGGCCGGGTTCGCGGGCACGCAGGAGTACATGGCGATGGAGAAGCTGGGCCAGCTGCGGGCCCGCGACGACTGGGACCTGATCGTCGTGGACACCCCGCCGAGCCGGTCCGCGCTGGACTTCCTCGACGCGCCGAAGCGGCTGGGGTCCTTCCTGGACGGGAAGTTCATCCGGGTGCTGATGGCTCCGGCGAAGGTGGGCGGCCGGGCGGGGATGAAGTTCCTCAACGTCGGCATGTCCCTGATGACCGGGACGCTCAGCAAGCTGATGGGCGCCTCGCTGCTGAAGGACGTGCAGACGTTCGTGGCCGCGATGGACACGATGTTCGGCGGTTTCCGCACCCGCGCGGACGCGACGTTCCGGCTGCTGCAGGCTCCCGGTACGGCCTTCCTGGTGGTCGCGGCGCCCGAGCCGGACGCGCTGCGGGAGGCGGCGTACTTCGTGGAGCGGCTGGCCGCGGAGCAGATGCCGCTGGCCGGGCTCGTACTGAACCGGGTGCACGGCAGCGGCGCCGATCAGCTGTCCGCGGAGCGGGCGTTGGCCGCTGCAGAGAATCTTGAAGAAGGCGGCATTGTCGATCAGGAGTCCGGGAAAGCTGGACTTCGTGACCCGGACACGGAGGCCGACGCGGCGGCGGCCGACGTGGACGAGATCACCGCGGGACTGCTGCGCCTGCACGCCGAGCGGATGCAGGTGATCGCGCGCGAACAGCGCACACGCGATCGCTTCACCTCGCTGCACCCCGAGGTGGCGGTGGCCGAGGTGGCCGCCCTGCCCGGCGATGTGCACGACCTCGCCGGGCTGCGGGCCATCGGAGAGCGACTCGCGGCCGGGGTTCCGGCCGGAGCGTAGGCGTTCGTACGACGAATACCTCCGGGTGAGGGGGCATTCGTACGCGGGACCGCGCGGGTGGGTCTACCCGGCTGCCGCGTACGTCTCGTACGGAACGTCGATCTCCGCATCGACATCCACGGTGAGGATGCCCGTACTGCGCTCGTACTCCGTGCGGGCGGTTTCGAGCAGCCGTCGCCACGAGGTGACGGTGGGACGCCGGCGCAGCAATGCGCGACGCTCCCGCTCGGTCATTCCGCCCCATACTCCGAACTCGACACGATTGTCGAGCGCGTCGGCCAGGCACTCGGTCCGCACCGGACATCCGGTGCACACCGCCTTGGCCCTGTTCTGTGCCGCTCCTTGAACGAACAGTTCATCCGGATCGGTAGTGCGGCAGGCTGCCTGCGCACTCCAGTCGGTAACCCAGCCCATCCCGGCGCCGTCCTCTCCCGAATCGAGGCTCCCCCACGGCGGTAGCGGCATATTCACCGCTGCCAGTTGAGGACGTTACGGAAGGCAGGGACAGTGCAACACCCCCGACGGGCCCAATCTTGAATGGTCCGAACGGACTATGGGTAAGCGGCAGATCACCCGACGGAGTGATCCGGCGACATGCCCGACCATTCCGGCAATTCGGGTGGAATCGGCGGACCATGGACGAGCGACCGTCAGAGTGAGGGGCGAGATTCGGACATAAGTCCACCCCATTCGGGAAGGGTGAAAATCAAGCCGAGGGGTTGATGTCGCACCGCACTGCTGTGACAGTTGGGGACAGCTTAGGCCAAGGCATTCGCGCGTGTCCGGCGAATGAGAACGTAGGCTGCCCTCCATGGGAAAGAAGCGCTCGGGCGCCGGGCTCACGGGGCCGCAGCAGGCCGCCAAGTTCCTCGGGGTGTCCGTTCTCTCCGGAGTTGTGCTGGCCGGGATCGCGATCCCGGGCGCAGGCGCCCTGGGGCTCGCCGCCAAGGGCACGGTCGAGGGATTCGATGAGATCCCGGCCAATCTCAAGACACCGCCGCTGAGCCAGCGCACGACGATTCTGGACGCCGAGGGTGGCTTGATCGCCACGGTCTATTCACGGGACCGGCAGGTGGTGCCCCTCACGGCCATCTCCCCGTACATGCAGAAGGCGATCGTCGCGATCGAGGACTCGCGTTTCTACGAGCACGGCGCGATCGACCTGAAGGGCATCCTGCGCGCGGTCAACCGCAACGCGCAGGAAGGCGGAGCCGCGCAGGGCGCCTCGACGCTGACGCAGCAGTACGTGAAGAACGTGTTCGTCGAAGAGGCCGGCGACGACGAGACCAAGGTGCGCGAGGCGCAGGAGAAGAGCCTGGGCCGCAAGATCCGCGAGCTGAAGTACTCGATCCAGGTCGAGGAGGAGCTCGGGAAGAAGAAGATCCTCGAGAACTACCTCAACATCACTTACTTCGGCCAGCAGGCATACGGAATCGAGTCCGCCGCTCAGCGCTACTTCAGCAAGCCGGCCAAGGACCTGACCCTGGACGAGTCGGCGCTGCTGGCGGGCGTCGTGCAGTCGCCGAGCCGGTTCGACCCGGTGAACGACGCGCAGGAGGCGATGAAGCGCCGCAACGTCGTCCTCCAGCGGATGGCCGACATGAAGGACATCTCGCAGGCCGAGGCGGACGAGGCGAAGAAGAAGCCGGTGACGCTGAAGGTCACGCGGCCGAAGAACGGCTGCATCACCGCGGTCAAGGGCGCGGGCTTCTTCTGCGACTACGTGCGCAACACGTTCCTGACCGACCCGGTGTTCGGCAAGACCCGCGAGGAGCGGGCCAAGCTCTGGAACCAGGGCGGCCTGACCGTGCGTACGACGCTGGACCCGCAGTCCCAGGAGTCCGTCAACGAGTCGATCAAGGACCACGTCAACCAGGACGACAAGGTCGCCACGGCCGTGACCCTGGTGCAGCCGGGCACCGGCCGGGTGCTCGCCATGGGCCAGTCCAAGCCGTACGGCTTCGGCAAGAACGAGACGCAGATCAACTTCTCCGTGGACAAGCGGATGGGCGGATCGAACTTCGGCTTCCCGACCGGTTCGACCTTCAAGCCGTTCGTCGCGGCCGCGGCCCTGGAGCGGGGCGTGTCGGCGGGCAAGACGTACCCGTCCCCGCACGACATGGAGTACCCGAGCCCGGTGCAGACCTGCGGCGACAAGCCCTGGGTCAACACCTCGCACGACCGGGTGGAGAACGAGTCGGAGTCCGAGGTCGGCCCGTACGGCATGAGGGACGCGATGGCCAAGTCGGTCAACACGTACTTCGTGGAGATGATCTCCGACAACGCGCTCGGGCTCTGCCCCGTGACCGAGATGACCACCAAGCTCGGCGTGATCCCGGCCGACGGCACGAAGCTCCCCGAGGTCCCGGCCATCGCGCTCGGCACCGAGGGCATGTCCCCGCTGACCATGGCGAACGCGTACGCCACCTTCGCCAACCGCGGCGTGTACTGCACCCCCGTCGCCCTGGAGTCCATCACCGACGCGCACGGCAAGGCCTTGGCCGTGCCGAAGTCCCAGTGCGACCGGGTGATGGCGGAGAAGACGGCCGACACCGTCAACACGCTGCTGCTCGGCGTGATCGACTCCGGTACGGGTACCGCGGCGGGTCTGACCGACCGGCAGAACGCGGGCAAGACCGGTACCACCGACAGCCGCTACAACGCCTGGTTCGTCGGGTACACGCCGAACATGGCGGGCGCGACGTGGGTCGGCTCGGGCGGCTCGAAGCAGGTGTCGATGGAGAACATCACCATCGGCGGCCAGTACTACGACAAGGTCTACGGCGGCGGGCTGCCCGGCCCGATCTGGAAGCAGGCGGTCTCGGGCGCGCTGGAAGGCCGGGAGGCGCCGAACTTCACCACGGTGACCATCCCGGAGAGCGGGATCCCGGCCGGTGGCGGCCGTCCCACCCCGAACCCGAACCAGAACCCGAACAAGCCGGGGAAGCCCGGCAAGCCGGGCGGCGACGGCAAGCCGGGCGGCCGCCCGGGCGGCCAGACGGCGGCCGGGGCCACGGGCGGTGCGACGGGCGGCAACACCCCGACCAACCCGTTCCCGGACATCAGCCTGGAACCGGGCCTGATCGGCGGCCCGGAGGGCCCGTAGACGGAACGGACGAAGGGGAGGGCCCCGCCCGCGCATCGCGCCGGCGGGGCCCTCCCCTTCTTCGTCTACTTCGTCCGTCTATGCGAGGTGCTTCTTGACGGCGGCGGCGACGCGGCCGCCCTCCGCCAGCCCGGCCACCTTCGGGTTCACGATCTTCATGACGGCACCCATGGCCCGCGGCCCCTCGGCACCCGCGGCCCTGGCCTCCTCGACGGCCTGCGCCACGATCGCGCCGAGCTCCTCGTCGCTGAGCTGCTTGGGCAGGTAGGTGTCGAGGAACTCGCCCTCCGCCGTCTCGCGCGCGGCCTGCTCGGGACGACCGCCCTGCGCGAAGGCGTCCGCGGCCTCGCGCCGCTTCTTGGCCTCCTTGGCGATCACCTTGAGGACCTCGTCGTCGGAGAGCACGCGCGCCTCCTTGCCCGCGACCTCCTCCTTGGTGATGGCAGCGAGGGTCAGGCGCAGCGTGGACGAGTGCAGCTCGTCGCGCGCCCTGATGGCGGTGGTGAGGTCTTCCTGGAGCTTGGCCTTGAGCGTGGTCATGAGCTGAGTCTGCCAGGTGCGGGGGCAGTGGCGCCCGCCGGTTTTCCGGGTCTGCGACCATGGGGCCATGCGTGCGCGTTACGGAACACCCCTGAAGGTCACCGCTTCGATCGCGGCGGTCGGGGCCGCCGGTGTGGCCTATGCCGCCGGTTTCGAGGCGCGGTCGTTCCGACTGCGCCGGATCACCGTGCCGGTCCTCCCCGCCGGGATGCGCCCGCTGCGCGTACTCCAGGTCTCCGACATCCACATGGTCGGCGGGCAGCACAAGAAGCGCGCCTGGCTCCAGTCGCTGGCCGGCCTGCGCCCGGACTTCGTCGTGAACACGGGCGACAACCTCTCCGACACCGAGGGCGTCCCCGAGGTGCTGGACGCCCTGGGCCCGCTGATGTCCTTCCCGGGCGTGTACGTCTTCGGGTCGAACGACTACTACGGGCCGCGGCTGCGCAACCCCGGGCGCTACCTGATCGAGAAGGTCCAGGGGCGGCACGGGCTGAACGGCAACAAGCCGGTCGTCGGCGCCGTGCACAACCCGTGGGAGGAGATGCGGGACGCCTTCGACGCGGCGGGCTGGGTGAACCTCAGCAACACGCGCGGCCGCCTGAAACTGCCCGACCTCGAGCTGGCCTTCACCGGCCTGGACGACCCGCACATCAAGCGCGACCGCTACGAGCGGGTCGCGGGCGGGCCGGAGGCGGACGCCGACTTCTCGATGGCCGTCGTGCACGCCCCGTACCTGCGGGTGCTGGAGTCCTTCACCGCGGACCGGTACCCGCTGATCCTGGCGGGGCACACGCACGGCGGTCAGCTGTGCATCCCCTTCTACGGGGCGCTCGTCACCAACTGCGACCTGGACACGAAGCGGGTGAAGGGGCTCTCCACGTACGAGACGGACGGCAAGCGGGCCTACCTCCACGTCTCGGCGGGCTGCGGCACGAACCGCTACACCCCGGTCCGCTTCGCCTGCCCCCCGGAGGCCACGCTCCTCACCCTGACCCCGAAGGCCTAGCCGCCGCCCGCCCCGGTGACCTGCGCCTTCCCGGCCCCGGACCCGGCGCAGGTCACGCCGGACCGTCCCCGCCCCACCCCTCGCGAAAACCGGATTTCGTCTCCGGCCAAGGGTCCGCTAAAGTAATCGATGTCGCCAGGACAGCAACCACTGCAAGGCGGCGATCGGGGTGTAGCGCAGCTTGGCAGCGCGCTTCGTTCGGGACGAAGAGGTCGTGGGTTCAAATCCCGCCACCCCGACAGAGTAAGACCAGGTCAGCCACCTACCAGCACTGGTAGGTGGCTGACCTGTTTTCTGGTGGGTGACTGACTGAGTGGCCGCGGGTTCGGAGCGGCCTTGAAGATCTCGTCCATGGCGGTCGTCCCGTTCTGGATCACGGGACAGGGATCTAGTTCCGGTAGACCGCCTCGGTGACGGCCGACCCGGAGTGCCCGACGAGCCGGGAGATCTCCTCGAGCGGCCCCCCCCTTGCCGGAGGGCATCGAAACGAAGCCGTGCCGCGGCTCCCCCGGGGTCCGCGCCTCCTTCGTGTCGACTCCCTCGGCGTCCCTGGAGTGATCTTCGAACTGCTGCCACAGAGCATCCACGCCCCCGTACGGCCGGGCGATCGGCCGCCGTGCCTTCTCGGCCTGCGGTCCGCTCCACAGGGGTGCGGCGGGACCGCGTCCGGATCCTCCTTTCCGGACGGCCGGCGGCTCGGCCGGCGATCACCCGTAGAGCGAGCGGGCTCCCGGGCTGTCGCCCTTGAAGCGCCGGCCCGCGGCGATCTCCTCGCCGACCGCCGACCAGACGGTCTCGTCCCGGAAGGGGAGCGGGTCGATGCTGCTCGTCTCCTGACGGATGCGCTCGACCTCGCGCTCCAGACGCTCGAAGTCGGCTTCCTCGTCGCCGTCGTCGCCGCTGAAGGTGAACTCCTCGAGCAGGCGCTGGAAGCGGAGGGTGACCTGGACGAGGGAGGAGGCGTCCGTGTGGAGTTCCTGCACGGTCTCCTCGTCGGCGTCGAAGGCGTGCACCTTGCCGGAACCGGGGTCGAGGGCGAGGTGGGCGTTGAGCAGCCAGCCGATGACGGGCCATCCGCCCGCGTCGTCCGAGGCGCCGTCGAAGTCCTCGGCGTCGACGACGTCCTGGACGAGGGGCAGCCGACCGGAGCCCTCGTCGGGCTCACCCAGCCGGAGCGTCCCGGTGGGGACACCGACGGTCTGCAGGAGGCGGCCGCCTTCGGTGTCTGCGGCAGAGGGCGGGAACACGCCGGCAGGCAGGGTCGCGAGCCGGTCCTCGCCGAAAAGGTCGGCGAGCTCGCTGCGGGTGACGTCGAAAAGCACGGTCGGAACTCCGGACTCGGCGGCGGTACAGGCGCCGTGGGACTCTCAGTGGACGGAAGCGGCCACAGCGACAGCATTGCGGATCGAGGCACTTCCGCCGCGCCCCCCCGTGTTCCTCGCCGGCACCGCGACCTGCGGACCCATCCGGATCTCGCCGGCCACCTGCGCCACAACGCCGCCCGCGCGGGCCGGGACGCCCGGGCGCCACCCTCGCGCCACCGGGGCAACACCGGGGCGGTGGATGCTCTTCAACAGCAAATGACCACTGACGCCGAGCGGAGGTGAAAGAAATGAAGGTTTACATCAAGCCGGAGGCCAAGAAGGTCGACCAGGGCACCATCGTCGCCGCTGTCCGCTAGTAGCGACCCACATGCCACGCCTCCCGGACCGGGGGGCGTGGCATGTCCGCTCCAGTCACCACGTCACAGGGGAATCGGAAGCCATATGTGCGGAATTGCAGGATTCGCCCACACCGACGGAAGCGCCCTCGCGGGGTCGGCCGACGCGATTCTCCGCGACATGGCCCATGCGCTGCGGCCGCGCGGGCCGGACGACATGCAGTTCCACCACACCGGGCCGGCGTGCATGTCCTTCACCCGGCTCGCGCTGATCGACCCCGAGGGCGGGCGGCAGCCGTTCATCAGCGAGGACGGGAACGTCATCCTCGCGGCGAACGGGGAGATCTACAACTACCGCGAGCTGCGGAAGGGGTTCGAGGGGCGGGTTCGCTTCCGCAGTGAGAGTGACTGTGAGGTCCTGCTCCATCTGTACTTGGAGAAGGGGCTCGCGTTCCTTGACGACGTGCGGGGGATGTTCGGCATCGCCGTCATCGACCTGCGGGAGCAGCGGCTGCTGCTCGCCCGCGACCGGCTCGGCATCAAGCCGCTGTTCGTCCACCGCAACCGCGACACCGTGCTCTTCGGCTCCGAGGTCAAGGCGCTCTTCGCGCACCCCGACTGTCCGCGCGAGCTCGACTGGGCGCGTGCCCTCGCCGACCAGGGGCTCAGCTCCGCGCCGGTGATGACCGACGACGAGCCCGTCAGCTGGTTCAAGGGCGTGGAGCACGTGCCGTCCGGAGCGATCGTCGACATCAGCCTGCGCGGCGGGGCCACTCGCGTGCACCGGTACTGGGAGCTGCCCACGCCGGCCGAGGCCGACGCCCTCCCCGAGAGCTTCTTCGTGCAGAGCATGGGCGACCTGCTCGCCTCCTCCGTGCGGGAGTGCCTGATCGCCGACGCCGAGATCGGCGTCTTCCTCAGCGGCGGGCTCGACTCCGCGGCCATCACCGCCCTCGCGGCCCACACCGGGCTGCACACGTTCTCCGCGCTGACCGGCGCCACCGTCGTCAACAAGGACGCGCAGTACGCCCGCGCCACCGCCGACCTGCTCGGACTGCCCAACCACCAGGTGGCCTTCGGGGCCGACCGGGTGCCCTCACCCGACGAGTGGCGGCGCCTGCTGTGGCTGATGGAGACGCCGCAGTGCGGCCCGGAGCAGTTCTACAAGAGCGAGATGTATCGTTTCGCCCGCGCCGAGCGGCCCGAGCTCAAGGCGATCCTGCTCGGCTCCGGCGCCGACGAGTTCAGCGGCGGCTACAGCGTCGCCCTCTCCGGCGGCGGCGACTGGGAGGACTTCGAGGGCAACCTGCGGACGATGGCCCGCCGCAAGGCCCTCGGCTCGCAGTCCGCCGTCTCCGTCTGGTGGGAGGGCACCGACCTGCCGCTGCTCAGCGACGACGCCGTCGGCGCGTACGCACCCGGCGCGGTGGACGACCCGTACGGCTCCTACCTGGCCTGGAAGTTCCGGGACATGCAGCAGTACAACTTCTGGGTCGAGGACCGCACCGCCTCCGGCAACGGCGTCGAGGCCCGCGTCCCCTTCCTGGACCACCGGATCATCGAGCTGCTGGCGACCGTGCCGCGCGCCTACCGCAAGCGGCTGTTCTGGGACAAGCAGGTCATCCGCGAGGCCGTACGGGACATCCTGCCCGCCGAGGTGATCGGCCGGCCCAAGCTCGCCTTCTACGAGGGCGAGGGGGTGCGCCACACGCACCGCACCTTCACCCGGATGCTCGCCCGGAACGGGGACGAGCTCGTGGAGCAGGCGCTGTCCTCGCCGCGCGCCGCCCAGTACCTCGACGGCGCGAACATCCACCGCGCCCTGCGCCGGCTGGAGCGGGACCAGAGCTCCGGTCACGTCGAACTGCTGATGCGCGTGGTCAACCTGGGCATCCTCGACCTGATGGCCGTGGACGTCCCGGGCAGCCGGGCCCCGTCCGGGCCCGCCCCGTACGAACTGCAGGTCACGGACTTCGAGGGCCCCGAGGTCCAGGAGCTGTTCCCGCAGGCGCGGATCGAGGACACCTCGGTGTTCCGACTCGCCGAGGGCGTGCTCGTACTCGACGACGTGCAGGAGGCGAACACCTCGTACGTCCTGGTCGACGGCGGGATCCGGTTCGTCATCGACCACCTGACCCACGCGGACTGGCTGCGGCTGCTGCGTGGATTCGACGGGCGCCGGCCGCTGTCGGAGGCGCTCGCCGCCGCCGGCTGCGAGCTCGACGCGATGCGTCCGCTGCTGGACGGATCGCTCGAAGCGGGCCTGCTGGAGACGGTCGACAGCGCCTGAGAACGCGGTGCGGGCACCGCGCCGTTCGGTCCCCCCATTGGAAATCGGCATCCGGATGTGGATGTACGGAAGTAATCACGAGTGAGGTCACCCCGATGACAGCCCATCTCTACTGGGACGAGGTCTGGCGCACCGACAGCGGGCGCACAGGCGACTGGTCGCGGCCGCACCCGTGGGTCGTGGACGAGGCCGCCCGGCTGCAGAAGCTCGGCGCCGTGGACGTACTGGACCTCGGCTGCGGCGTCGGCCGGCACGCCCTCTGGTTCGCGGAGGCGGGGTTCACCAGCTCCGGCACCGACGCCAGCGAGGCGGCCGTCCGGGCGGCCCGCGACGAGAGCGTCAAGCGCGGGGTGCAGGTCGGCCTCGAGGTCGGCGACTTCGGCGAACTTCCGTACGCGGACGACAGCTTCGACTACGTCCTCGCCTTCAACGTGGTCTACCACAACGACGAGGCCGGACTCGGGAAGGTGCTCGACGAGGTCCGGCGCGTGCTGCGCCCCGGCGGCATCTACCAGTCCACGATGCTCTCCAAGCGCAACGGGGAGTACGGGCGCGGCAACGAGGTGAGCCCCAACACCTTCCGCCAGCCCGGGGCCACCGACGACAAGGTGCATCCGCACATGTACGTGGACGCGGCCGACCTGCTGCGCCTGCACGCGGGGTTCCGGCTGCTCAGTGCCACCGACGCCGAGCACGCCAAGCCGGGCTCCTTCCACTGGCACTGCGTCTTCGAGTTGCCCGGGGAGGACGTGGCCGGCACCAACCACGGCCTCTTCGCGCAGAGGGCCGGGGAATAGTGTCGAAGGCGGCGCGACTGCGCGAGTTGCTGGAGCGTGAAGAGATAGCGCGGATCGTCGGATCCCGGGACGCGCTGACGGCCCTGCTCGTCGAGGAGGCGGGCTTCGACGGCCTGTGGGCGTCGAGTTTCGAGATCTCCGCGTCCCGGGCCCTGCCCGACCTGGGCCTGCTGACCATGTCCGAGCTGCTCGAAGCCTCCTCGCACGTCAACCAGGCGACCTCGCTGCCGCTGCTGGCGGACTGCGACACCGGCTTCGGCGGCAACATCAACGTCGTCCGCACGGTCCGCCAGTTCGAGGCGGCGGACATCGGCGGCATCTGCCTCGAGGACAAGGTGTTCCCCAAGCGGAACAGCTTCCTCGGTGGCGGCCAGAACCTCGAGGACGCGGGCGAGTTCGCCGGCCGGATCCAGGCCGCCGTACGGGCCCGGACCGACCGGGACTTCAGCGTCGTCGCCCGGGTCGAGGCGCTCATCGCCGGGGCCGGGCTCGACGAGGCGCTGCGCCGCGCCCACCTGTACGCGGACGCGGGCGCCGACGCCATCCTGATCCACTCCAAGGAGTCCACGCCGGCCGAGATCGTGGAGTTCCTCCAGGTCTGGCAGGCCCGTACGCCCGTGGTCGTCGTACCGACCACCTATCCGCACTGGGACCTCGCCGAGGCGCAGGCAGCGGGGGTCTCGATGGTGATCTACGCGAACCACGCGCTGCGCGCCTCGGTCTCCGCGATGCGCGACGTCCTCGGGGAGATCCGGCTTCAGGGCGGGACCGGCGGGGTCGAGGACGCCATCGCCCCGATGAAGGAGCTGTTCGGTCTCACGCAGGTCAACCGGTGGGAGGAGTGGAGCGCATGATCAGCGCCGAGTTCTTCTGCGCGGAGCTGGACCGCCGCGGGTACGGGTTCTTCAGCGGGGTTCCCTGCTCCTTCCTCAAGGGCCCGTTCGCGCTGCTGGAGCAGCGGGACAGTTACGTACCGGCGCCCAACGAGGGCATCGCCCTGTCCATGGCCGCCGGCGCCGAGCTGGGCGGGACCAGGGCCGTGGTGCTGGCCCAGAACTCGGGGCTGGGCAACCTCCTCGACCCGCTCACCTCGCTGACCATGGCGTACGAGATCCCGCTGCTGCTCTTCGTCAGCCTGCGGGGCTGGCCGAACGCCGAGGACGACGAGCCGCACCACGCGGCCATGGGCGCCGGGACCATCGGCGTGCTGGAGTCCGTCGGGGTCGCCCACGGCATCCTCGACCCGGCCGAGGAGAGCCTGGGCGCGCTCCTCGACCGCGCGGAGGAGGCCCGCCGCGAGAACCGGTCGTTCGTCGTCCTCGTACCGGCGAAGACCGTGGACGCCCACCCGGTGCCGGCGGCCGCCTCGGACGCGGAGATGGACCGGCGGGAAGCGGTGTCCGCCATCGCCGGGCACCTGGGCGACGCACTGGTCTACAGCACCACCGGCATGATCAGCCGGGAGCTGTTCGGGATCGTCGACAACCCGCGGAACTTCTACATGCAGGGCTCGATGGGGCACGCGATCGGGCTCGGCCTGGGCACGGCCCTGAACCGCCCCGACCAGCAGGTCGTGGTCATCGACGGCGACGGCGCGGCGGTGATGCACCTCGGCGGGCTCGCGCTCGTCGGCGAGCGGCGCCCCGCGAACCTGACCCACTTCGTGCTCGACAACGGCGCGTACGACTCCACCGGCGGCCAGCGCACCCGCGATGTGGCCATGCGCTGGGACGAGTTGGCGCTGGCGGCCGGATACCGCACGGGACGGGTCTGCCGCACGGCCAAGGAAGTCACCGCGCACATGGCCGAGATCGAGGGGGTGCCCGGCCCGCACCTGGTGGCCCTGCACATCGGCAGGGGTGGGGCCACCCCGCCGCGGGTAACGTCGGCGCACACCAACGCCGAGGTCAGGGCCCGCTTCCAGGCCGCGGCGACCGCATCCCGGAAGGACGACCTGCCGTGACCACCGTCATCGCCCACGTCAGCGATCTGCACCTGGACCTCTCGGAGCGCGCCACGCAGCGCGCGCTGACGGTCATGAACTACCTGCGCGACCTGCCCGGCCCCCTCGACGCCGTCCTCGTCTCCGGGGACATCGCCGACCACGGGACGGCGGACGAGTACGCGCAGGCCCGCAAGCTGTTCGACCTGCCCTACCCGGTGCTGGTGCTGCCCGGCAACCACGACGAGCGCGGCGCGTTCCGCACCGGCCTGCTCGACGGCGAGCCGGAGGACGAGGAGCTGAACCAGGTCGTCCGTACGCCCGGGGCCGTCTTCGTGCTGTGCGACTCGACGATCCCGGGCAGCGACGAGGGCCTGCTCAGCGACCGGACCCTGCGGTGGCTCGACGAGACGCTGACCGCCGAGGGCGGCGAACTGCCCGTCTTCGTCTGCTTCCACCACCCGCCGGTCGACCTGCACACCCCGTACGTGGACCGGGTCCGGCAGTTCGGCGAGGAGCGCCTCGCCGCGGTGCTGGAACGGCACCCGCAGGTCGTGGCCCTGCTGTGCGGGCATGCGCACGTCGCCGCGGCCACGACGTTCGCGGGTCTTCCGCTGCTGGTGGCGCCCGGGGTGGCCTCCACCGTCCCGCTGCCGTTCGAGGGCCGGCCCGCCGTGGACTACGAACTGGCCCCGGCGCTGGCGTTCCACGTGCTCGACGACCGGCGGCGGCTGGTCACGCACTACCGGGCGCTCGGCCGGCCGCATCCCGACCACTGAGAGAAGGCTGAGAGCAGGCCATGAAAAGAGTCCTGATCGCCAACCGCGGTGCGATCGCGGCCCGGGCCGTCGACACCTTCCGCACGCTGGGATGGTCACCGATCGCCGTCGTCGCCCTGTCGGACCCCCAGCGGCTCCACACGCTCGCCGCGGACGGGTGCGAGTACCTCGAGGGCACCGGGCTCGCGGAGACGTACGACCACGTGGGCCGGATCGTCGAGGCGGCCCGGCGCTGCGGCGCCGACGCGGTCTACCCGGGCTACGGGGCTCTTGCGGAGGACCCGGAGCTGCCCCGGCAGCTCGCCGCGGCCGGGATCGCCTTCATCGGGCCGACGGCCGAGGTGCTCGCGGCGGCCCGCGACAAGGACCACGCGGTCGCCACCGCCGACCGGCTCGGCCTGCCCGTACTGCCGCACGCGACGGGGCACCGGCAGATAGCCGCCCTGGTCAAGGAGATCGGGCTGCCCGTCATCCTCAAGCCGGTCACCGGCTGCGGCGGCCTCGGCGTGCGCATCGTGCAGACGGAGGCCGAGGCGGAGCGGGCACTCGCCCTGATCGCCCGGGACGAGGACGACGGCAGGGACGGGGGCTCGGGCGGGCACGCGGCCGCGGCCGGCGGCGAGGGCACCGACTGGTACGCCGAGCGGTACGTGGAGCAGGGGCGGGTGGTCGGGGTCACCGTCGCCGTCGACGACGCCGGGACCGTGCACCCGCTCGGCGAGCGGGAGAGCCTGCTGGTCGACGGCAGCATGAAGCTGCTGGAGGCCTCCCCGGTCGAGGGCGTGGCGCCGGAGCTGCTGGAGCGGATGCGCAGGGACACGGCCCGGCTCGTCACCGGGATGGGGCTGCGGGGCGTGGCGACGGTCGAGTTCATCGTCGGGGCCCGCGGCCACTACTTCCTGGAGGTCAACGGCCGGCTGCCGCTGGCCTACCGGATGTGCGAGGCGCAGACCGGACTGGACGTGGTGGCCCTCCAGATGGAGCTCGCGCAGGGCGCGGTGCCCGCCCCCGGCCGCATCCGCGTCGACCGGGACACGCACTGTCTGGAGGCCCGGCTGTTCATCGAGCCGGCGGCGGACGGGGCGCCCGGCCGGATCACCGCCCTGGAGCTGGCCCCCGAGCCGGGGGTGACGTACAACTGCGCCCTCGACGTGCGCAGGCCGGTCCTGCTCGACAACATCGTCACCCAGGTCCTGGCCTGCGGTGACAGCCGCGGCGCGACGGCCGGGGCGGTGCTGCGGGCCGTCGGGGGCAGCGGGGTTTCGGGGGTCGCGCACTGCGCGGAAGAGATAGCCGTGTGGCTGCGCGGTTCGGGACTGGTCCCGGAGCGTCTCGGCAGCCAGGCCTTGGGAGTCTGAATGAACAGCAACGATCCGTTCTCGACCGTCCGCCACCCCGTCGACCGCACCCTGGCGACGGCCGTCGCCGAGAGCGGGGAGGAGGACGTACGCGCGGACTGGTACCGGGAGTTCGGGGAGACCATCCGGCAGTACGTGCGGTGCCACCTCGACGCCCGCCCCGGGTACTTCGTGCTCGGCGGCCTGGACCACCTCACCGAGGAGCAGGCGCGCCGGTTCACGGTGGCGGTCTCCCGGCTGGCCGGGGACCTGCTGCCGCAGGACGGTGCGGGGGCCCTGCTGCGGGACGTACGGGACCGGGGCGTGCGACTCGGCGAGGGTGCGACGGGCCGCTACTCGGACAGCCGGCAGGGCGGCAGCCTGCACACGGACGCGGCGCACCGGCCGGGGCGGCTTCCGGACATTTTCACGCTGTTCTGCTTCCGGCAGGCCTCCAGCGGCGGAGCGCTGGTCACGGTGCACGTGAGCGATCTGCTGGAGATCCTGCGGGCCCACCCCGAGGAGCTCGCGGCGCTGCGGCTGCCCGTCCACTTCGACACCCGGGACGACACCCCGGGGGTGCCGCTGACGACCGAGCGTCCCGTCCTGGAGTTCAGGGGCGGCCGGGAGCGGATGTACTACCTGCGGGACTACATCGAGATCGGGCACCGGCATCCGCACGTACCGCCGTTGACGCCCGAGCAGGTCAAGGCGCTGGACCTGCTGGACTCGCTGCTGGACCGGCGGGATCTGCAGACGCACGGGCGGCTCGCGCCCGGCGAGATGATCTTCATTGACAACCGGTCGATCGTGCACGGCCGGACCGCGTTCGACGACGGGAAGCCGGTCGACGGCGGCCGGCTGATGCTGCGCACCTGGATCGGGCTCCCGGAACACGGCGAGGGTGCCGCCGCGGCCGGGGCCCTCCTGTGACGCGGTTCGTCGCCGCGCTCGAACGCTCCGGGCTGGCCGAGTTCCTGGCCGATTTCCCCGGGGACTCGGTGGACCGCCTCCAATGGGCCGCCGCCACCCGCGGCCTCGACGGGGAGCTGCGCGCCCTCGCCGGGTTCCTGCTGCTCGGGGAGCCCGCGGCGGCCGACCGGCTGCCGGCCGCCCTGGCGCAGGCGCTGCCCGCCCTGGTCGGGAGCGGGGTCGCCGTCCGGCGCGGGGACGAGGTCCGGCTGGTCGACGTCAGCCTGTTCCGCTCCGCGGGGGTGTGGCTCTTCGCGGAGCCGCCGAGCCCCTTCCCCGTGCGCCACTACTTCGGCCGGGACTCCGTCGCCCTGGCCCGCCGCACCGGCTGCCGGGCGGGGGACCGCGTCCTCGACCTCTGCTCCGGGCCGGGGTTCCAGGGGCTGGTGGCCGCGCAGCGGGGGGCCGGGGCCACGCTGGTGGAGCTGCTGCCCGAGACGGCCGAAGTGGCCCGGCTCAACGCGGAGATCAACGGGATGGACGACCGGATCGAGGTCCTCGTCGGCGACCTGTACGACCCGCTCCCGACCGGGGTGGAGCCGTACGACCGCGTGATCGCCAACGTCCCCTTCCTGCCGACCCTGTCGGCCCGCGGCGAGGAGGCCGCCCACGAAGGAGGCGAGGACGGGTTCGGCATCGGCCGCCGGGTCCTCGCCGGACTGCCCCGGCACCTGGCCGCGGGCGGGACGGCCCATCTGACCGGGCTCCTCCTCCAGGCGGACCGGGAGCTCGTCATCGGCGGCGAACTGCGCGCCTGGGCCGCGGAGAACGGCTACGGCCTCACGGTCACGCTGACCGAGCGCATGGCGGTGGACGCCGACTCCGACCTCGTCCAGACGACCGTGTCGGACCACCTGGAGACCGACCCGCAGGCCGACCCCGAGGAACTCACCGCCGCCGCCGTCGGCATGTACGCCCGCCGCGGCGCGACGGCCGCCCGGCTCGCCTACCTGCGCATCGACGGCGGAATGGCCGACTTTCGCATCCTCGACCGGGCGCCCGGGTGAAGCTGACCGGGACGACCAGCGCAGCATCAGTTCGTGATCGGGAAGGACGCACAGCGTGACGGCAGGGACGGACGGCGTGGCCGACGGTACGCAGGACCCGCGGGGCCCGGAGCTCGTCGAGCTCACCTCGATACGCGACGCGGACGTCGACGAGTGGAACGCACTCGCCGGTGACGCCGCCCTCTACTCGAGCCACCGCTGGCTGCTCTACGGCGAGGAGCTGCACGACTCCGGCTCCCGCCACCTGGTCGCCTCCTCGGCCAGCTCGTACGTCGCCGGCCTGCCCACCCACCGCTTCACCGGGAAGGTCCCGCACTTCTACGATCCCGCCGTCCTGTTCCCCGGCGCCGCCGAGCCCGCCACGCCCGAGCGCCCGCTGCTCCTGGGCGGCACCCGCCTCGGCTACACGAGCGAGGTGATCGTCGCCCCGGGCACCGCCGGGCCGCTCGCCACGGCGGGCGTGCGCACCGTCCTGGACCGCTTCCGCGCCCTGGGCGCCGCCGACGGCGCCCTGGCTGCCCTCCTCTACCTCACCGACGAGTCGGTGGAGCGGCTGCTGCCGCTGCTGGGCCCGCGGGACCAGGTGGTGATGATGGACGCGACCGCGGTCCTGCCCGTCGACCCCGACGGCCTGGAGGGGTACCGCAGGCGGTTCACCTCGCACCAGTTCACGTCCATCCGCCGGGAGATGCGCCGCTACACCGATGCCGGCTGCCGTACCGAGGTGAAGCGCCTCTCCGAATGCCACCAGCTGCTCGGCCCGCTCTCCGCCCAGGTGCTGATCCGTTACGGCCATCCCGTCACGGACGCGAGCGAGTCGGAGCGCTTCGCCCAGCAGGCCACGCTGTTCGACGACAACTGCCGGATCCTGGCGGCCTACCAGGGCGACCGGATGGTGGGCTTCACCCAGTACTTCTTCTGGGGGGACACGATGTACGCCCGCTCGCACGGGCTGGACGACTCCATCGCGCGCGAGGCCAAGCTGTACTTCAACCTCACCTACTACGAGGCCGTGCAGTACGCGGCGGCCCACGGCTACCGCTCCGTGGACCTGAGCTGCGACGCCTTCCAGGCCAAGGTGTCCCGGGCCGCGCGCCTCCGGCCCCTGTGGGGCGTCGTCCTGGACGCCCCGTGGACCGGGCCGGTCCTGGACCGCGTACGCGCCGAGGAGAAGGCACGGCGCGCGGAGTTCGCCTCCCACGACCCGGGGATCGAGTCGCGGGTGGCGCAGCTGGTGGACGCGCGCGGCCGGTAGGCCCCCGCAGCCGCCCGAAGACGGGCCCAGGCCGGCCGCGACGCTCACCCGGCCGGTCTGGGCTCCCGGTCCTTCTCCCGCAGGGCCCGGCCGCGTTCGGCGATCGCCGCCACCGGCGGCACCGCCGCCCCGGCCGTGACCATGATGGCGACGAGCGCGACCCACCCCAGCGGGCCCGCGCTCAGGCACAGCGCGTTCAGCACGGCCGGCGCCACGGCCCCGCCGATGCCGACCCCGACGGAGAACACGCCCTGGTACTCGCCCTGGGCGTGCTCGGGAGCCAGCCCGAACGACAGCGCGTACTCCCCCGCCGTGAACAGCATCTCCCCGAAGGTCAGCGCCGCCGTGCCGATCAGGATCAGCCCCGTCGCCGCGTACACCGGCACGTGCGCGGCGGCGAAGACCAGCCCCATGGCCAGGGCGATGACCGGCCCGCTGCGCCGCATGGCCAGCGCACCGTCGCGCGGGGTCTCGACCCCCCTGGCGACCCTGGTCTGGAGCAGGACCACGAGCGCGCAGCTGAGCGCGAAGACCAGCGACACGGTCCAGCGCGGCGCGTCCGTGTACTCGGCGATCCACACCGGCATCAGCACGGTCATGAAGACGTCGAACATGACGAGGGTCCCCGCGAGCACGCTGACGGCGAGGAACGGGCGGTCGGCCAGGGCGTAGCGCTGCCCGCCCCCCGGCTCCCTGGGCACCGGCGGCAGGTGCGGCAGGCGGGCCACCAGCAGCGCGGCGACGAGGTACGAGACGACGTCGGCACAGATCGCGATCACATAGGCGGTACGGGTGTCGGCCTGCAGCGCCAGCCCGCCGAGCAGCGAGCCGGAGACCATGGCGAGGTTCTGCAGGGAGTAGATCCTGGCCCGGTACGCGACCCTGTCCTCGCCGCCGACGTACGCGATCAGCGCCCCGCTGATCGCGGGGAACGCACCGCGCCCCAGGGCGATCAGGGTGATCACCACGAGGAACCCGGGCATGCCCTCCACCAGCAGCAGTGCGCCCGCGGCGCCCGCCTGGGCGACCAGGCCGGCGATGCCCACCTCGCGCGGCCCGAACCGGTCGGCGAGCCGGCCGACGACCGGCCCGGCGACGAGGCCCGCCAGCCCGGCCGCCGTCAGCCCCATGACGACGTTGCCGGTGGACAGGCCCACGGACCGGACGAAGAACAGGACTTGGAGGGGTGCCCAGCTGCCCGCCCCGAGGTAGCGGACGAACAGCGCGGCCGCCAGACCGCGCCGCAGGCCCTGCCCGTCGCGCAGCATCAGTGTCCGGCCGGGGCGTCGGCGCCCGCGGGACGGGGGTTGACCTCGACCCCCAGCTTGGGCGCGAGCAGCTTGCGCAGCTGCTGCGCCGCGGCCTCGGCGGTGTTCGCCCGTACGACGTCCCAGCCGCGCAGGGCCGCCCAGTCGAGCATGACAGCGCGGGTGGCCGTCTGGTGCGCCAGGAAGCTCTCCGGCCGGCACTGCGGGTCGCGGCCGCATTCGTACGGGGTGATGTCGCCCTTCTTGCGGCGCAGCGCCTCCTCGGGCGTGACGTCGAAGAAGACGACGGTGTCCACCGGGGCCATGGCGTCCACGATCGCGTCCACGAGGGACTGGGGGCAGCCCGCCAGCAGTTCGGTGGCGGCGTGCTTGACCCAGTACCCGTCGAGGACGACGAGGTCCGCCTCGGCGGCGCGGGCGCGTTCCGCGGCCAGGGTGTTGAGCCAGCCGAGGAAGAGCATCCGGGCCGGGTTCGGCATCTCGGCGATGCAGACGCGCAGTTCGTCGAGGGCGGTGCCGCGCAGGAAACGGGCCTGCGGTACCTCCGCCTCCTCGAAGACCTGCCACTTGCCCACGACGCGGAACGACAGGCCCTGGCTCTCGGCCCAGCTCCGCAGCCGCTTGACCTGCGTGCTCTTGCCCGCGCCGTCGGGTCCGTCCATCGCAACGATCACTGTTCAAATCCCTTCGGAAGGTCCGCCACGGGCCATCGCCGTACGGAAGTCATGCGGTGGTGCCGCGGGTGCCGGGCGTGCTGCGGTGGTACGCCCGGGCCCGTTCGACCAGCGCCTCGGCGGCGCCGGTGTACTCGGCGGGGCTGAGCAGGCGCGCCAGCTCGCCGGCGGTGAACTCCGCGGCCAGCTCGGGCGCGTCGGCGAGGAGCTTGTCCACGAGGGAGTCCGCGGTACCGGAACCCCCGGCGCCCCCGGCCCCTGCGTCCACGGCCACGCGGCTCACCAGCCGCTTGGCGCCGGCCTTGCCGAGCACGGGGGCCAGTACGGCGGCCAGCCGCTCGGTGACCACGGCCCCGCCGGTGAGCCGCAGGTTGGCCTCCATCCGGGCCGGGTGCACCTCCAGCCCCTCGGCCAGCTCCGCCGCCGTGCAGGCGGCCCCGCCGACCAGCCGCAGCGCCTCGCGCAGCGGCTGCCACTCGCCGTGCCAGGCTCCGGCGGGCCGTTCGTCCTCGGCGGCGGCCGCGCAGTGCGTCAGCGTGAGGACCAGCGAGGGCACCTGGAGCGCGGCCGAGCGGATCATCGCGGCGAGCACCGGGTTGCGCTTCTGCGGCATGGCGGAGGAGACGCCCCGGCCGACCCCGGCGGGCTCGGCCACCTCGCCGAGCTCGGTGCGGGCCAGCGTCTGCACATCGGTGGCGAACTTGCCGAGCGCCACCGCGGCGTGCGCGAGGACGGCCCCGGTGTCGCTGATCGGGGTGCGCAGGGTGTGCCAGGGCAGGACGGGCTCGGCGAGGCCCGTCTCGGCGGCGAAGAGGCCGATCAGCTCCCCGGCGTACGCGCCGGGGTCCGCGCCGGGCCGGCTGCCGCCGTCCGCTTCGGCGGGGGCCTGCTGCGCGTAGGCGAGGTAGCCCGCGAGGGTGCCCGCGGCCCCGCCGAGCTGGACCGGAAGCCCCCCGTCGAGGAGGGCCGCGACCCGGCGGCGTGCGTCGAGCACGGCGACGAGCCAGCCCGCCGCCTTGAGGCCGAACGTGGTGGGGACGGCGTGCTGGCCGAGCGTGCGGGCCGCCGCGGGCGTGCCGCGGTGCTCGTCGGCCAGCCGGGCCAGGGCCGCGGCGGTCCGGTCGAGCTCGCCGCGGACCAGGCGCAGGGTACGGGCCGTGACCAGCATCGCGCCGGTGTCGAGGATGTCCTGGCTGGTGGAGCCGCGGTGCACGTACTCGGCCGCCGCGGGGTCTTCGGCCGCGACCAGCGCCGTCAGCTCCTCGACCAGGGCGACCACCGGATTTCCGGCGCCGCGCGCCCGTACGGCCAGTGCGGGCAGGTCGATCGCCTCGGCGCGGGCGCACGCCGTGATGGTCTCGGCCGCCTTCGCGGGCACGGTGCCCAGCCGGGACTGGGCCCGGGCCAGGGCGGCCTCCGCGTCGAGCATCGCCTGCGCCCAGGCGCTGTCGGTCAGGGCCGCCTCTGTGGCGGTACCGGCGCGGACCGGCGAGAGCAGGCCGGTGTCCGCTCCGGCCTGCCTTCCGGTGCCGGGTCCGCGGTCCGGGGTCGTCTTCAGGCCGTCCATCACGTGCTCCTCGTCAGGGTGTCGAAAGGCCGGCCGCGGTCGGCGGCACCGTGGGCGAGGCCGAGGATGCTGCGGGCCATCGCGTCGGAGTCGCCGAGGATCACCGAGTCGACGCCCGGCCGCGCCCCGGCGGCCGTCACCCAGTGCACGCCCTCCGTGGGCACCCCGTACGCGAAGCGCCGCTCGTGCGGTGCACCGGCCGCGTCGATGATCCGGTAGGGGCGCTGCGTGACCGCGATCCCGCCGGTCCGGTACGGTCCGCGCTCGTCGTCGATCACGTACGGGGTGCACTGGCCCGTCGCGTAGAGGTATCCCAGCAGCGGATCGCCGGTGCGCACCACATCGGGCTCGGGCAGTCTCGCCTCGATGAACGCCCGGGCGTGCACCGCGCCTTCGCCCACCCGGGGCGAGCGGGCCGTGAAACGGCCGGCGGCCTCGTCCGAGGCGAACTCGGCACCGGGGCCGAGCACGGTCAGTACGCCGGCCTCGATCAGCGCGATCGCCTCCTGGATCCGGCGGGGCGGCGGGCCGATGGACAGGTACGCGTTCAACGGCCCGTAGGAGCCGGTCAGTTCGTCGCGGTAGTCCGCACCGGATATCCCCCCGTGGTCGACCAGCAGCCGCACCTCGTTGCGCAGGTCCCGCAGCACGTCGAGCGCCGCCTTGTACGGCCCGTCGACGTTGCCCGCACGCGCCTCGGCGACGTCCCGGCGCAGGTGTTCCAGCAGCCATCCGGTGAACTCGGCACGGTCGGCGAAGACGCGGTCCGCGCAGGGCCGGGCGACGCGCTCCCAGTCCCAGCGCCGCCCGGGCGGCACGCCCAGCGCGTCGAGCAGCCGGTCGCGGGCGTACGCGGTCCAGGGCCCGGAGGCGCTCAGCGCGAGCAGCCGCGCCGCGGCCCGGGGGCGGCCGTCGGCCCGCAGCAGCGCCGCGTAGTAGACGCTCTCCACCTCCTGCGACACCAGCGGCCAGATGTCACGCCGGAACGTCAGGCCGGGCTTGCGGCGCAGCCGGTCCAGCACGGCCGGGGTCAGGACGAGGGGGACGTGCCGGCCGTGCGCACCCTTCTGGTTCTCCCCGCGGGCCTGGTACGGCACACCGCGGCGCGATCCGGCGTACAGCACGGGCTCGCGCCCGGAGCGGTGGTAGACCAGCCCGGCGTCCTTGGCTTCGAAGACCCCGCCGCGGCCCTCCGTCAGCAGGGACATGTGGTCGAAGAAGTTGAGTCCGAGACCGCGCAGCAGGACCGGCTCGCCCGCCCCGATCCCGTCCAGCCCGGCCTCGGCCGGGTTCCCCGGGGGCAGGTAGAACAGCCCCCGGCGGGCCGCGAACCGTGCGAAGGCGGCCTCGGCAGGGGTCGGGGAGACCGGCAGGTGCCCTTGGGCCAGCACGACCGCGTCCAGCCCGGACAGCACCGTGCCGTCGTCCAGGGTCACCCGGTCCCGGCCGGCCGCGCAGGCGTCCGGATCCGCGTCGAGCCGGACGGCGCGCGCGGCGTGCGTACGGACGTCCGCCGGGGTCCGCCGGACCACGCTGCGCAGCACCCACTCCAGGTAGCGCCCGTACAGGGCCCGGGTGGGATAGGCGTCGGGGCCCGGCCCCTCCTCGCCGGCGGCGGCGGCCCATGCGGCCAGGCTGGGACCGGGCCGCACGGGGCCGTCCATCGTCACGCTGTCGTCGGTGAAGAGGGTCACCTGGGAGGCGACCGTGTTCATGAGCAGGAGCTCCGACTGGTCGGAGCGCCACACCTGCCCGCTGCCGGGCCGCGGGTCCACGAGGTGGACCCGCAGCCGCACCCCGGCCGGCAGCAGCTCGTCCGCGTTGGCCGCGAGCCGTTCGAGGACGGACAGCCCCCGGGGTCCGGACCCGACGATGCAGACGGTCCACCAGCCGTCCCCGGGCGAGCCCGCGTCAGTAGGCGCCGAAGTACTCACGGTGCTCCCATACGGTGGTCTCGCCCGGCCCGGCGGGATCCGAGCCGGCCAGCCAGGCGCCGAACCGCGACACCTCGCTGCGCTTGAGCTGCGCGAGGCAGTCGTGGAGCGGCTTGCCCAGCAGGTCCCGGGCCAGGGCGCTGCCCTCCATCGCGGCCACGGCCTCGGCCAGGTCGCGCGGCAGGGCCGCCTCCGTGGGGGCGTGCGGGTCCTGCGCGAGACCGCCCGGCCGCAGCCCGCGCACGATGCCGTCGAGGCCCGCGGCGAGCTGCGAGCCGAGGTAGAGGTACGGGTTGGCGCAGGGCTCGCCGATCCGGTTCTCGAGGTGCGTGGACTCCTCGCCGGGGCCGCCGAGCACGCGGACCAGGGCGCCCCGGTTCTCGGCGCTCCACACGACCCGGTCCGGGGAGAGCGAGAACTGCTCGTCGAGCCGGCGGTACCCGTTGACGGTCGGGATGGCGAACAGCGCGATGTCCGCGGCGTGTTCGAGCAGCCCGGCGACGTAGCCGAGCCCCTCGTCCGACAGCAGGGCCGCGCCCTCCTGCGGTACGAAGGCGTTGCGGTCGGCGGCCGTGTCGAACAGCGACTGGTGCAGGTGCCAGCCGCTCGGGTCGAAGCGCTCCAGCCGGGGCAGCGCCATGAACGAGGCGTGGTGGCCGAGGCGGGCGCAGACCTGCTTGGCGACCGTACGGAACAGCAGCATGGCGTCGGCGGCGTCGAGGCCGTTCATCGGGCTGAAGGTGAACTCCAGCTGGCCCGGCCCCGATTCGTGCTCGACGGTGCGCAGCGGCAGACCGAGCTCGCGCAGGGCGCGCGCCAGCGGGGTGATGACGTGCATGAGGCCGTCGGTGAAGGTGTCGAGGTTGAACTGGTAGCCGCTGTTGACCGGTTCGACGGCGGGCGGTTCACCCTGCACGCCGAACCCGCCGACCGCCGCGGCGGCCGTGGCCGAGGCGGCCGCCGGGCCGTGCTCCCGGGCGTCGGCCAGCCGGGTCACGTACCACTCCACCTCCAGGCCGACGACGTAGCTCAGGCCGCGCTCGGCGGCCCGGGCGCACTGGCGGCGCAGCACGGCCCGGCTGGAGAGCGGGTGGGCGCTGCCGTCGCGCAGGTACTCGTCGGCGATGACCCAGCCGGTGGCCGCCTCGGTGTACGGCAGCACCTTGAAGGTGAGCGGATCGGGGACGATCAGGAAGTCGCCGGCTCCGGTCAGTTCGGGGATGCCGATGCCGCCGCCGGGAGCGAAGAAGTCGACGCCCACGGCGTGCCCGGTGTCGAAGACGAACGGGCCGGGGCTCATGTCGATGCCGTTGCGCAGCGCCGTGCGGAAGGCGTCGACCGTGAGGGTCTTGGAGCGCATCAGCCCGTGCGGGTCGCCGAAGCCGACCCGGACGAACTCGAGGCCCGACAGGGTCTCCTCCAGGGCGTCCGCCGCGGCCCGCTGCTCCGCGTTCCACAGGCCGTGCCGCTCGACGAAGCCGACGCTGCCGGTGGCGAAGCGGGCGTAGCGGCGCTCGCCGGCTTCCCGCGCGGTGGTGGGCTTCGTCATGTCGGTTCCCCTTCGGTTTCCGGGCGTGGTGCGGTGAGTGCTGCGTACTCGTGGTGCCAGGGGTGCGCCTGTTCCAGCTGGTACGCGGCGGCCAGGACCCGCAGGTCGTCGTGACGGCCGCCCACCAGTTGCAGGCCGACGGGCAGGCCCCCGGGCGAGCGGCCCGCCGGGACGGACACCGCGGGCTGGCCGGTCAGGTTGAACGTGTAGGCCTCGGGCGCCCACGCCAGCCAGGACAGGGCGCCCTTGCGGACCGGGTCCGGCGGCTCGTGGAGCTCGGCGGCGAACGGCTCGATGGCCACGGTCGGCATGGCCAGCAGGTCGTACCGCTCCATCAGGGCCTGGCTGCGGGCCCGCAGCACGGCGCGCGCCTCGTACGCCCGGGCCAGCCGGGCGGCGCTCAGCCCGCGCCCGTACCGGATGACCTCGAGCCGGCCCGGGTCGAGGCGGTCTGCGACCTCGTCCAGGTCGCGCGCGTGGGCGGCCGCCTCCCAGCCCGCCAGGATCGTCTCCAGCGCCGGGTACGGGTCCTCGAACGGCGGCGGGATCTCCTCGACCGTGTGCCCCCGGGCGGCCAGCGCCTCGACCGCCCGCAGGACGGTGGCCGCGATGCCGGGCTGCGGCGCGGGATCGCCCAGCGAGGGGATCCAGCCGATGCGCAGCCGGGGGAGCCGCCCGGCCGCGGCCTCGGGGTCCCCGGTCGGCTCGCCGGGCACCCCGAAGGACAGCGGATCGCCCGCGTCGTAGCCGGACATCACCTGCGTGAGCAGGGCCGCGTCGGCCACCGTCCGGGTCAGCGGCCCCAGGTGGGACAGCTCCTCCGGGCTCTGCGGCACGTACGGGATCCGGCCCAGCGAGGGCTTGAACCCGACGACCCCGCAGAACGAGGCGGGGATGCGGATCGACCCGGCGCCGTCGGTGCCGGTGGCGCCCACGCCGATGCCCACGGCCACCGAGGCGGCCGCACCGGCGCTGGACCCGCCGGGGGTACGGGCGGGATCCCACGGATTGCGCGTCGGACCCTGCAGCCGGTTCACCCCGGCCGCGCTCCACCCGCCCTCGGTGGTGTTGGTCTTGCCGATGACCAGGGCGCCCGCGGCCCGCAGCCGGGCCACCGCCGGTGCGTCCCGGTCGGGCACGGCGTCGGCGTGCAGCAGGGAGCCGCGGGTGGTCCGGATGCCCTCCGTCGGGGTCAGGTCCTTGACCGAGACGGGCATGCCGAGCAGCGGCCGGTCCGCCCAGACGGCCTTCCCGTACCGGCGGAGCAGCCGGTCCGCGGCCTCCGCCTCGGCCGTGGCGCGCTCACGGGCGAGGGTCAGGAACGCCCCGATCCGCGGCTCCCACCGGTCCAGCAGCGCGAAGGTGGCGGCCAGGTGCTCCGAGGGCAGCAGGCTGCCGTCCCCGTACGCCGCGCGGAGGCTGCGGATGTCGGCGTACTGCAGCTCAGGAGCCATGGAAGGCCCGGTACCAGCCGTTGTCGAAGTCGCCGACCTCCAGGCCCCGGTCGGCGGCCGCCTGGTGCAGCAGCGCCTGGACCCGGCCCGTCACCATGGCCGCCCGCAGGTGGGGCAGCTCGAACTCGGCGCCGGAGGTGCGCAGCAGCCGCAGGTCGTACAGGCCGGGACGGTACCCGCCCTCCAGCACGATGCCGAGCGGGACGCGCAGGGCGTGCCGGACGCCGAACGTGACGTGCCCGGTGTGGTGCTGGTCGGACCAGTTGGTGATGTCGGCCGTCATCGGCGCGAAGAACCAGTCGTCGCGGCCCGGGGAATCCTCGGTCCAGGACATGCTGTGCGGCAGGTAGTGCCAGGTGTTGTAGCGCATCCGCGCGCTGTACGCGGAGAGGGTCCGGGCGAGTTGGGACGGGTCGTCGGCGAACTTCCGCGCGAAGGCGGCGCCGGGCGCGACGCAGCAGTAGAAGTCGCGGGTGGCCAGGGCCATCCGGTCCTCGGCCGGGTGGTCGCTGTGCAGCACGGCGACGCTCTTGGGGCCGCGGCCCATCACGACGTCGCAGTCCAGGGCGTCGGCCAGCGTCTCGAAGAACCGGTGGAGGAACCCCTCGTACGCGCTGGTGAACCCGGCGGGCGGGGCCAGCCGTACGACGCGTTCCACGACCTCCTCGGCGTACGCCCGCACCGTCTCGGGCGAGGCCGCGACGGGGAAGGGCCGGCCCGCGACGCCGGAGAGCAGGCCCGCCACCGGCGCCGGGAGCTCGTCCCAGCCGAGCGGCTCGGCCATGATCCGCTCCCGCTTGTGCAGGGAGGCGCCGTTGATCTCCCGGTAGAGCACGGCGCCGCGGCGTAACAGCTCCGCCCGCCCGCCGGCGCAGGCGGCGGCCAGGGCGTCGAGCGCGGCGCCCGTCGGCTCGCCGGCGAGGTCCGGGAGCTCGGCCCCGTACGCCTCGATGCGCTCGCGGAGGAAGTCCGACAGCCGGTCCGGGGCCAGCTGTACGCCGTTGAACTCCTCGGCCCGGACCGGGGAGCCCGAGCTGATGAGCGCGTACATGCACACGACGAAGGTGGCGTCCTCGGGGGACCAGTGCGCGGCCGGGGTCTCCCGGAGCGCGGTGAGCACGGACCCTTCGGCCCCGGGAGCCATCGAACGCCCGGGCAGATTGCTGAACTTGCCGAGGTTGCTGTAGAAGCGGTCGCCGACGTACAGCAGCACCGGGGCCATGTGGACCAGGGCGTGCGCGACGGCGTCGATCCGCTCGCGGACCGGCTCGGCGCCCTGCTGCGCGAGCCAGCGGTGGATCTCCTCGAACTGCAGCCGCTGGACGTCCTGGGCCAGGGCCCACAGCCGGCCCAGGGACTCCGGCCGGGACTGCCACTTGAGGGTGCCGAGCGGCTCGCCGTCCGCGCCGCCGGCGGGCTGCGTACCGGCCGGGACGACGCGCAGCCGCCCGGTCCCGGTCAGCATCAGCAGGTCCCCGGCGGCGCTGTCGGCCCCGGTGCCGGCTTCGGCGCGGGCCGGGTCACCGGCCCCGTCCCCGGCCTCGGGGCCGCCGGTCGGGGCGAAACCGGCCACCTGGGACTCGGCGATCTCCGTGTACACGCGCTCACCGAGCCCCATGGCCGCTCGGCCGACCTGCTCGGGGACCATCCCGTCGAGGGTGGCCGCTATCCGTATCGCATCGGCGGCCAGGCCGCAGGCTCGCGCCCGCTCGGCGGCCGCCTTGACCTGGGCATCGAATCCGGGCGTCTTCAGCTGCATTGTCGTCACCTACGGAACGTCATTCGACGGCGGTTCGGGATCGGGGAAGGACGGCCGACCCCGCGGGGCCCGGGTTCAGCCGAGCGCATCGAGGGTCCATGCGGACTCGTGGCGGGTGAACCCGATGTGGGGGTAGTACGCGACGGCGGCCGGCGCCGAGAGCAGCACGAGCTTGGCCTGCGGCGCGGCCTCTCGGGTGGCCCGGATCAGGTCCCGGCCCACGCCGCGCCGCTGGAACTCGGCGTCGACGGCGATGTCGCTCAGGTACGTGACGTACGAGCCGTCGGTGATCGAGCGCGCGATGCCGATGAGCCGGCCGTCGAGGCGCGCCGTGATCACGAGGTTGGCGCCGGCGAGCATCCGGGTGAACCGCTCGACGTCCTCGACGGGACGGCGTTCCCCGAGGGTGGACGCGCGGTACAGGGCGGTGACTTCGGTGACGTCGAGGCTGGCACCGACGACGGGCTCACACTTCCACATGGTCCTGCAGCTCCTTGCTCAGTTCGATCAGTCGGGATTTCAGGTGGTCGCGGTTGCCGAGGAACCGCCGCGGGTCCATTTGCTCACCGGTGACGTCCACGCCGCGGGAGCCGAGGCCCTCGGCGAGGCTCGTGCCGGTCTCCCACGCCTCGGTGGCCGCGGCCTGGACCAGCCGGTAGGCCTCCTCGCGGTCCCGGCCCCGGTCGACCAGGTCCAGGAACACCTCGGAGCTGTAGACCAGGCCCCGGGTGGCGTCGATGTTGCGCGCCATGCGCTCGGGGAACACCCGCAGCCCGCGCAGCAGCCCGGCGGCCGAGACGAGCTGGTAGTGGGCCACGGTCAGGCTGTCGGGCAGGATGACGCGCTCCACGGAGGAGTGCGCGAGGTCCCGCTCGTGCCACAGCGCGACGTTCTCGTAGGCCGCGCCGGCGTGGGAGCGCAGGATCCGGGCGAGGCCGCACAGCCGCTCGCTCGTCGTCGGGTTGCGCTTGTGGGGCATCGCGCTCGACCCCTGGTAGGCGCTGGTGCGCGGCTCGTCGACCTCGCCGACCTCGGTGCGCTGCAGCATCCGCATCTCGAGGGCGAACTGCTCGACGACGGCCCCCGTCACGGCGAGCGCGGAGAGCAGCTCGGCATGCCGGTCGCGCGCCACCACCTGGGTCGGCATCGGCTCTACGCCGAGCCCGAGTTGCCCGCAGACCCACTCCTCGACGTACGGGGAGATGTGCGCGTACGTGCCCACGGGCCCGGAGACGGTGCCCACGGCGACGGCGGCGCGGGCCGCGGTCAGCCGGGCGATGCTGCGGTGCAGGGCGAAGGCGTGCACGGCGAGCTTCTGGCCGAACGTGGTGGGCTCGGCGTGGATGCCGTGGGTGCGGGCGATGCACACCGTGTCCCAGTGCTCCAGGGCGCGCTCCACGAGCAGTTCGGCGAACGTACGGGCGGCGTTCAGCACGAGGTCGCAACTGCGCGCCAGGATGTGTCCGAGAGAGGTGTCGACGAGGTCGTAGCTCGTCATCCCGTGGTGCACCCACCGGGCGGAGGCGGCGGGCATCGTCTCCGTGTAGGCCGCGAGGAACGCGAGGATCTCGTGGTCGCGGGTGAGCTCCAGCTCCCGGATGCGGGCGACGGCGGGGACGGGGGCGCGGCGGATGTCGTCCAGGCTGCCCTGGTCCACGACGCCCAGTTCGACCTGGGCCGTGGTCGCGAGCACTTCGACGCGCGTCCAGGTTTCGTACTTGTGCTCCTCGGTCCAGAGCGCGGCCATCTCCGGAGTGGAATAGCGTTCGATCAAGGTCGGTTCTCCTCGGATCTCCCCGTGGGCCGGGAACCGAGGGGTGACACACCTCGGGCGGCCGGGCGGGGGACGGGACGTGGGGGGTGTGGGGATCGTGTGGGGCGGGTCGTGTCGTGGGGTCGTGGGGCTCAGGCGGTGAAGCCGAGCTCCGGTGGCAGGGCGGCAGCGGGAAAGGCGGCTCCGGCTCCGGCGCGTACGGCCGGTCCGGTCCCGGGCGACGCAGTGGCCCGCAGCGGGACCAGCGCTCCGGCCGGCCTCGTGTACCAGGCGGCCAGTGCGTTCTGCACCGCGCCGTGCCGGCTCTGCATCGAGTCCACGTCGAACGTGAGCTCCCGCGCGTACAGCCGGACGAGCGGGTGGTACGAGAAGCGCACCCCGCTGCCCTTGACGAAGTCGGCGTCCAGCAGGTGCTGCGCGGTCAGCCGCTCGAGGGTCTCCTCCGCGCGGTCGTCCGGCAGGCCCAGCGCGGCCGCGGCCACCCGTACCGGGAACGAGGCCATCTCCAGCAGGCTGAGCAGCCGGAACGCCCTCCGCTCGGGGGCGTCCAGGGCGGCGTAGCCGACCGCCAGGCTCTCGCGGACGCCGAGGTCGCCGACCACCAGCTCGTCGAGCCTCCTGCGGTCCGACTCCAGTCGCCGGGCGAGCGTCTCCAGGCGCCAGTGCGGCCGCTCCAGCAGGCGCGCGCCGACGATCCGGATGGCCAGGGGCAGCCGCCCGCAGTACCGCACCAGGTCCTGTGCGGCCCCCTCCTCGGCCGCCACCCGCTCGCGGCCGACGATCCGGGCCAGGATCTCGCGGGACTCCTCCGCTGACAGCAGCCCGAGGCGTACGTGCCGGGTGCCGCCCAGGGTGGACAGCATCTCCAGGCTGGTCACCACGGCCGCGCAGGTCGGCGAGGCCGGCAGCAGCGGCCGTACCTGGGCCTCGTCGCGCGCCCCGTCCAGCACGATCAGCACCCGCCGGTGGGAGAGCAGCCCCCGGTACAGGGCCACCCGTTCGGCGAACTCCGCGGGCACCGCGCCGGGGGCGACCCCGAGCGCGCGCACCAGCTCGCCCAGCACGTCCGCCGGCTCGCGGAAGCCGTCCCCGCGCTGGAGTTCGACGTACAGCTGGCCGTCGGGGAAGACGGGGCTGACGGCGTGGGCGACCCGGACCGCCATGGTGGTCTTGCCGACCCCGGCGGCCCCGTACAGGTTGAGCGTCTGCGGGACGGTGCGCTCCGCGCCGTCCCGGGAGACGTCCCGCAGCCGCTGGATCAGCTCGGCCTCGATGCCGGGCCGGGCGAACTCGGCGAGGCGCGGCGGGAGGGTGTACGGGGAGGCCGCAGGCTCGGCGGCGCCGGCGACCCGGCGCGGGCCCCCGCCGCCACCGCCGTTGCCGCTCCCGCTGCCGGCCGGGGCGCGCGGCGCCGGATCCGGCTCGCCGTCGGACCGGGCGGCGGGCCCGGCGAGGATCTGCCGGTGGGCGGCGCGGAGTTCCTCGCCGGGTTCCACGCCGAGCTCCTCCGACAGCAGGCGCCGGGCCTCCTGGTACGTGGCGAGGGCCTCGCCCTGCCGCCCCGCCTTGTACAGGGCCGTCATCAGCCGGCCCCACGCGCTTTCCCTGAAAGGGTGTTCGGATACGAGGGCCCTGAGCCGGGGCAGGACCTCGGCGCAGCGCCCCACGGCCATTTCGGCGTCGGCCCAGCTTTCCGTGGCATTCAACCAGCGTTCGAGCAAGGCCGCCCCGTCGCCCTGGTGGAGGTATTCCGAGGGGATGTCGACGAGCGGGGTGCCATTGGTCTGCTCCAACGCCGACCGGAACAGCCCGGCGCGTTCGGCCGGTTCGGCGCTGAGTTCCGCCTTGTGCAGGAGGAGATTGAACCGGTCGAGGTCGAGCCGCTCGCCGTCGATCGCGATCGCGTAGCCGGAAGCCCGGCTGACGACCACGTCGGCGCCCAGCACCTTGCGCAGGCGGGCGATGTACCCCTGGAGCGTCTTGCGTGCGGTCAGCGGGGGTTCGCCGCCCCACAGCTGCTGGATGAGCTCCTCCGCGGTGAGGGTGCGGTTGGCGCGGAGCAGCAGGGCCGCCAGCACGACCCGGTGTTTCGCCTGAGGAATCTCTAATAACTCGCCGTTCCGCCGTACGGTCAGCGGACCGAATACATCGAACTGGAGATCGTCCAGCATGTGATGCCCCCGAAATTTCAAACCCACGGGCAAATGTGCAGGAGGCGGTGGCCCCTTGTGGAATTCAGCTCCGAGAATCGCCTTGCGCAATGTTCAGGACATCGTGCTGCGCGAGTTCCGTGAAGAGCTCGACGATGTCCTGCACCACGGATTCCTGATCGATCTCGTATTCCTCGGCGATCAGCGCGGCGATATCGCGCACGGTGCGCTTTCCGTCGATCTGCCTCCAGATGTGGGCGGCGGACGCGGTCAGCTCGAAGAAGTGCTCGTACCCGCCGACCACCGTCGTACCGCGGTGGTTGCGGATCTTCACGTTCAGCGGGAGCGAGGCCACCGAACCGGGCCCTACCTGCAGGTTCTTATCGAGCGGAGTTTCGTCGAGCGGCATCAGACCGACACCTCCATGGAGATCCGCTGGCAGACGGCGATGGTCTCCTCGACCCACTTCTGCGGGTTGTCCGGGTCGAAGGAGCGCATCGTCTCGATGGCCCAGTACGCGTCGAACGGCAGCAGCGCGGGGTTGAGGATCTCCATCCGCCGGGCCCGCCACTTCGGCCACAGGCTGCCGAACTGGCCGAGGCTCGCCTGGAGCGCGTCGACGGCGTGGTTGAAGGCGTTCTTGGCTGCGATGACCGCGCTGTACAGGTCGCCCCGGGCGATCTGGCCGGCCGCGTCCTCGGTGTAACTGTCCGCCTGCTTGAGCGAGTTCACGATCAGCACCGACCGGTGGGCCGAGGCCGCGAGCCGCTCGCGGGTGGCCGCCAGCCAGGCGCCGTCATCGGCGGCGGCGGCGTACGGGAGCCGCTCCAGCATGGCGATCTCGTGGTAGCTCAGGGTGCGCCAGGTGCCCTGGTCGTCGGCGAACTGCTCCCGGGAGACCTTCGAGAGGACCTGCTCCAGCTGGGACGACGTCCAGTACTCGATGTCCCATCGGCGGCCGTCCACGAACGTGCCCTCGTACTGGAGCGTGTTCGGCTCCAGGGCGACGTGGTTGGTCTCGTCGATCGTGCTGACCCAGACGTCCTTGGTGACCACGTGGACGTCGAGGTCGCTGGTGGGGTTGCCCCAGCCTCTGATCAGGGAGCCGCTCGCGAACACCGTCTCGTACTCGTCCGGAAGCAGGTTGCGGCTCCCTAACGCAGCGATTACCCCGGAGGTGTCATACGTCATGAGGCACGGCCCTTCCCCGTCTCGGCCCGCCGCGACCGAGATCATCGGCCGGCGGCGCGCTCTGGTTCCACTTGGGTCGCCGCCACGGAGTCCGAACGGGCGGCGCGCCTCGGAATGGTGATCTCCGATCCCGAGGCCAATTCCGGCACACCCGAAAAATCGGCTGGCCATTTTTGGACTCTAGCAATGATCGTTAACGCCGCGGCAGTCCGAATGATGCGACGTCAGTCACATTACACAACTCTTGAACTTCCTTGCAGGCCAGCATATTGACGCTTCTTCAGCCTCGTCCAGAAGCAACTCGTGGCGAGAATTGGACTTTACACGGCAGGCGCCATGAGGTCTGTAAGGACAACATCAGGAATGCGGTACGGGCCCCACGACCCGCCGCAATCCGCGGGCGCACGGTGGAAAACGGCTCCGCCGCGGCCGCTGCGGCGGCGCCGCGGCGGGCCCCGCGCAGGCACGGGCGGCGCACGGACGCGCGCAGGTTCTCGCCACCGGTGGCGAGGATTCCGCGGGCGAAATCAGCAGGCGATGCGATCCAGGCCTAAGGGCTGTCCCGTGATCCCTGCGCCCGCCGGGGATCACGGGACAGCCCTTACGTGCCGCTCCCGGATCCGGCGGCCAGGGCGGCGAGTTCGGCCCGGGTCAGCGCGAGGAACTCGGCCGAGGCCCGGACCTCCACCCCGCGTTCCTCCGCCACCGCCCGGAGGTGGTCGAGGACCGCCCCGACCGTGGGGAGGGAGCCGGGCGGGCGCAGCAGCCACAGGCGGCCCGGCGGCCGGTGCGGGAGGCCGAGCTCCGTGAGCACCTCCTCCGCCTCCCAGTCGAGGTCGTGCAGGTCGCGCTCGGCGAGCGGGGCGGCCTCCACGGCGGTGATGTGCCCGTGGCCGTCCAGCCGGGTCTCCACCGCCCAGTGCGTGGAGCGGTCCGGGATCCAGGTCCGGGCCGCCGGCGGCCACACGTACGGGAGGAACACCCACAGCATGTCCTCGGGCGCGGGCTCCCAGCCGAGCACCTCCAGCTCCCGGACCTCGGGCAGCCGGTCCGGCTCCTGCTCGCTGCGGCCGGTGCGGCGCAGCGCGAGCGGGTGCGGTGTTCCGTCCTCGTCCCACGAGTCCCACGACATGCGCGCAGGCTACCGCCGGCGGGGGCGCGGGCCTACGACCGGCGGAAGTCGACCTCCGACGGAGGCTCCCCCGGCCAGTTCAGCCGGGTCGGCGCCGGCCGCGTCTCGGCGAGGACCGTCCCGTGCGAGACGACGTACCGCGGCCGGACCTGGCGGCGGAGCGCCTCGGCGGGGGTCTCGGCCGGCAGCAGCACGAAGGAGGCGGGCGCGCCCTCCGCGATGCCGTACTCCGCCCCGGACAGGCCCAGCACCCGCGCCGCACGCTCCGTCACCATCTCGAAGGCCACCGGGATCTCCTCCGCTCCCGTGAGCTGCGCCGCGTACAGCCCGACGAGGGCGGTCTGGAGCGGGTTGCCGGTGCCGAGCGCGTTCCACGGGTCCATCACGTCGTCGTGGCCGAAGGCCACGTTGACTCCGGCGGCCAGCATCTCCTTGACCTGGGTGAGGCCGCGCCTGCGGGGGTAGCCGTCGAAACGCCCCTGGAGGTTGAGGTTCGCGAACGGGTTGGAGACCAGGTTGATCCCGGAGCGCGACAGCAGCCGCTGGAGTTTGAAGCTGTACGCGCCGCCGTAGGAGCCCATCGCCGTCGTGTGCGAGGCCGTCGCCCGCTCCCGCAGCCCGGTGCGCAGCGCGAGCGCGGCCAGCACCTCCACGAACCGGGACTGCTCGTCGTCGATCTCGTCGCAGTGGGCGTCCACGCGCAGCCCGCGCTCCTCGGCCACGGCGAAGGCGATGCCCAGCGACGCCACTCCGTCCTCGCGGGTGTCCTCGAAGTGCGGGATCGCCCCGACGACGTCGGCCCCGCGTGCGACGGCCTCGCGCAGCAGCGCCTCGCCGTCCGGGAAGGAGACGATGCCCTCCTGCGGGAAGGCGACGATCTGCAGGGTCAGGAACTCCCGGACCCGGTCGCGGACCTCCAGCAGCGCGTCCAGCGCGGTCAGCCCCGGGTCGGTGACGTCGCAGTGCGTCCGTACGTGCAGCACCCCCTGGGCCGCCTGCCAGCGCAGCACCTCCGTCGCCCGGGCGACGACGTCCTCGCGGGTCAGGGTCTGCTTGCGCTCGCTCCAGCAGGCGATGCCCTCCCACAGCGTCCCGGAGGCGTTCGGGCGCGGCTCGCCCGCGGTCAGGGCCGTGTCCAGGTGGATGTGCGGCTCGACGAAGGGCGGCGACAGCAGTCCGCCGTGCGCCTCGATCAGCACGCCGGTGGCCGGCGGCTCCTTCTGGTCGTCGTACGGGACCACCCGCGCGATCCGGCCGTCCTCGGCGACCTCGACGTCGTACAGGCCGTCACTGTGCAGCAGCCGGGCGCCCCGGACGATCATCCGCATGCGGCCACCCTACGACCGTGGCCCGTGGTTTCCGGGGAAACCACAGGCCACGACCGGTGAATCGGCAACGGCAGCGGCTCAGCCGCGCTTGGCCTGGGCCTTCTGCTGCATGCCCCTCGTCTTCGCCGCGACGGACTGCACGTCTCTGACCGCGGCTTTGGCGCGCGCCTCGGCCGCCGTGTTCTTCGCCCGCTCGTGCGCGCGCTCCGCCGCCTGCGCCGTGCCGGTACGAGCCTTCCTGGCCATGATCACTCCTCCTCGGGACACGCCGGAGGGCCTACGCCCTCCACTGTCCCCCCGTTCGCAGGAGGCGGCATCCGGGGCGGGGGCCAGGGTCAGCCGCGCCCGCCCTTACGGCGCTGCTCGCGCATCCGGTCTTCCTTCATGGCCTCCGTCTGGGCCTGTCGGACGTCCTCGATCAGCTGCGCCGGCTTCTGCGGGGTCCCGGACTCCGACGACCGAAGGTTCTCCTGAGTCGACTCCTTGCGCTTCTTCGCCATGATCGCTCCTCACTGGAAAACGGCTGGGTGGGACCCCGCCCACGCTGCCGCCTCCGGCCCTTCACGACCATCCGACAGTGCCAATCGGGTTACATGGGGGGTATGACTGACAACACGGCCATGCCGGACTGGGAGAAGCGCTTCCGGGCGCCGCGCGTCGGGTTGCCCGACTGGGCCGAGGACGCACCGGACCGCTCTCTCTTCGTCTCGAACGCCACCGGGACCTACGAGCTCTACGCCTGGGACCGCGCCACCGGCACGCAGCGGCAGGCCACCGACCGCCCCAACGGGACCACCGACGGAACCCTCTCGCCCGACGGCGAGTGGATCTGGTGGTTCTCCGACACCGACGGCGACGAGTTCGGCACCTGGGTGCGCCAGCCCTTCGCGGGCGGCCCCGACGAGCCGGCCACCCCCGGGCTGGAGCCCTCGTACCCCGGCGGGCTCGCCATCGGGCGCGACGGGACCTCGGTCGTCGGCCGCTCCACCGACGAGGACGGTTCGACCATCCACGTGGTGCGTCCGGACGCCGCCGAGCCCGTGGTGATCTACCGGCACCGGGAGTCGGCCGGCGTCGGCGACCTCTCCCGCGACGGCACCCTGATCGCGATCGAGCACACCGAGCACGGGGACGCCATGCACTCGGCCCTGCGCGTGGTCACCCTCGACGGCGCCACGGTCGCCGAGCTCGACGACTCCCGCGGCGGCACGGTGGAGCTGGGCCTGGAGGTGCTCGGCTTCGCGCCGGTCGCCGGCGACACCAGGCTGCTGGTCGGCCACCAGCGGCGCGGCCGCTGGGAGCCGATGGTCTGGGACGTGGCCACCGGCGCCGAGCAGGACCTGGCGATCGAGCTGCCGGGCGACGTGAGCGCCGAGTGGTACCCGGACGGCTCCGCACTGCTGATCGCGCACAGCTTCGAGGCGCGCAGCGAGCTCTGGCGCTACGACCTGGCCGCGCAGGAGCTCGCCCGGGTGGAGACCCCGCCCGGCACGGTCTCGGGTGCGACGGCCCGGCCCGACGGCACGGTCGAGTACCAGTGGTCCTCGGCGGCCGAGCCCGCTTCCGTACGCTCCACGGCGGGCGGGGTCGTCCTGGACCCGCCGGGGTTCCGGCCGCCCGGCTCGGTGCCGGTGGAGGACGTGTGGGTGGACGGCCCCGGCGGGCGGATCCACGCCCTGGCGCAGCGGCCCGTGGGCCACGGCGACGGCCCCTTCCCGACGATCTTCGAGGTGCACGGCGGCCCCACCCACCACGACAGCGACTCCTTCGCGGCGACCCCGGCGGCCTGGCTGGACCACGGCTTCGCGGTGGTCCGGGTCAACTACCGGGGCTCGACGGGCTACGGCCGCGAGTGGACCGACGCCCTCAAGCACCGCGTCGGCCTGATCGAGCTCGAGGACATCACGGCCGTCCGGGAGTGGGCGGTGGCCTCCGGCCTCGCCGACCCGGCGCGCCTGGTGCTCTCCGGCGGCTCCTGGGGCGGCTACCTGGCCCTGCTGGGCCTGGGCGTGCAGCCCGAGGCCTGGGCCGTGGGCCTGGCCGCCGTGCCCGTCGCCGACTACGTCACGGCGTACCACGACGAGATGGAGGCGCTGAAGTCCCTGGACCGCACCCTCTTCGGCGGCACGCCGGAGGAGGTCCCGGACCGCTTCGAGGCGTCCTCCCCGCTCACGTACGTCGACGCGGTGAAGGCCCCCGTCCACATCGCGGCGGGCGTCAACGACCCGCGCTGCCCGATCCGGCAGATCGAGAACTACGTCGACCGGCTGGCGGCGCGCGGGGCGGTGCACGAGGTGTACCGGTACGACGCCGGGCACGGCTCGCTCGTCGTGGAGGAGCGGATCAAGCAGGTCCGGATGGAGCTGGAGTTCGTGCAGAAGCACCTGCCGCGGTAAGGCGTGACCCGGCCCCGGCCCCGGTGATCCGGTGCACCCCCCGTACGGTGGTGGGGTGCACCGGTTTCTCCTGACCCCGCGGTGGTGGGGGATCAACGTCTTCGTCGCGCTCGCCGTCCCCGTCTGCCTTTTCATGGGGACCTGGCAGCTCGGCCGGTTCGAGGACCGCGTCGACAGTCACAAGGAGGCGGCAGGGGCACGCCCCGCCGACCAGGCGGCCGCGCCGCTGGACTCCCTGCTCCCGGTGGACAAGAAGACCTCCGGACGGCTCGCCTCCGTGTCCGGCGAGTACGCCGACCAGCTGCTGGTCCCCGAGCGCCGGCTCGACGGGAAGTCCGGCTTCTACGTGCTGACCCTGCTGCGGACCGACACCGGCAAGGCCGTCCCCGTGGTCCGGGGCTGGCTGCCGGGCGCGGCGGACGCGGCCCGGGCTCCGGCCGCCCCGACCGGGCGGGTCGAGGTGACGGGCGCGCTCCAGGCCTCGGAGAGCGCAGGCAGCAAGGGCGTGTACGCCTCGGGCGGACTCCCGGCCGGGCAGCTCGGGGTGATCGGGGCGGCCTCGCTGGTCAACCTCGTGCCGTACGGGCTGTACGACGCCTGGCTGACGGTGCAGACCCCGGCGGACGGGCTGACCCCGGTGCCCGCGCAGGCGCCGAGCAACACCGGACTCGACCTGAAGGCCTTCCAGAACCTCGGCTACACCGGCGAGTGGTTCGTCTTCGCCGCCTTCGTGCTGTTCATGTGGTTCCGGCTCTACCGGCGCGAGGTGGAGACCCTGCGCGACGCCGAGGCGGGGCTGCTGCCGGAGCCTGCCGAGCGTTCGACGGAGCCCGCCCCCGCTAGGGCTTCGGCGCGTCCAGCGGAATGACGCCCGTCCGGTAGACCGTCCCCCCGCACGCCGCGGGGATCTTCGTCTGCGTGGTCGGCGCCCCCGGCAGCGCCGTGTTCGGCGTGTGGGTCACCTCCACCCCGGTGTCCGGGGCGGTACGGCCGGTGTCCGGCTCCGGGCCGGCCGCCGCGGCGGTGTCCGGGGCGCGCTGCCCGGTGTCCTGGGCGCCGTCCACCGGGGGCTTGGGGCCCGGGTCGGGCGAGGCCGCCGGGCAGGACTGCGCCGAGGGCACCCACGCGAAGCGGACCTCGTACGCCGTGTGCGGCTGGAGCAGCAGCAGCGGCGTCTCCGCCGACGGATCGGGCAGCCCGGCCGCCGGATCCCCCGCCGTGTGGCCGACCACGCTGACCCCCGAGCCCTGGCCGGGCGCCGAGGCCGTCACCGAAGCCGCGGTCACGGTGTCCGGGCCGACGACGGTGCAGCCGCGCGCCGAGACGTTGGTGACCTTGAAGCTGCCGTACACCTTGCCGTCGGCCTCCGGGGCCTTGGCGCTGCCCTGCACGCCGAGCTGCTCCGCGCTGCACCCGGGCAGTCCGGTCGCCGCCGCCGGGGGCATCGGGCCGGTGCCGGCCGAGGCGCCCGCCGAGGCTCCCGCGGTGGCCGGGCCTTCCGTACCGCCGCCGGTCGGGGACCCGCCGTACTCCTGGTCCTGGTGCACGCCGGCGCCGCCCGTCTCCACGCCCTTGCCGGCGGCCTCGGCGGACTTGGACGGGGATCCCGGGCCGTTCTGGTGCGGGTCGGAGGTGCTGCCGCCCGCCGTGGCGCCGGGCTCCTCGCCGTGCCCGGCCATGGCGGAGTGGTCGGCCGCGCTGCCCTCGCCGCCGGTGATGTGCAGGTGCAGCGCCGCCGGGATCGCCGTCCCGGCCAGCAGCACGGCCGCCGCCGCCCCGACGAGGGCCTGCCGCTTGCGGGTCCTGCGCACGGGGACGGCGTACCGCAGCCGCTCGAGCGCGCCCTCGGAGGGCTCCAGTCCCTCAACGGCCCCGCGCAGCAGGCTCCGCAGCGCCTGCTCCTCGCCCGCCCCGCCCGGCGGGGTGTGGTCGTCCATCATGACTGCGCAGCCTCCATCGCCACCCGCAGCGCGGCAATGCCCCGCGATCCGTACGCCTTGACCGAGCCGAGCGAGACGCCGAGCGTCTCCGCGACCTGGGCCTCCGTCATGTCCGCGAAGTACCGCAGCACCAGCACCTCGCGCTGACGCCGCTGGAGTCCGCGCATCGCCTTGATGAGATCGTCCCGTTCCAGCTGGTCGTACGCGCCCTCTTCGGCACTGGCCATGTCCGGCATCGGCTTCGAGAGCAGCTTCAGGCCGAGGATGCGGCGGCGCAGCGCGGAGCGCGAGAGGTTGACGACGGTCTGGCGCAGATACGCCAGTGTCTTGTCCCGATCGCGAACCCGGTTGCGGGCCGAGTGGACGCGGATGAACGCCTCCTGGACGACGTCCTCGCAGGAGGCGGTGTCGTCGAGGAGCAGCGCGGCCAGGCCGAGCAGCGAGCGGTAGTGGGCCTGGTAGGTCTCGGTGAGGTGGTCGACCGTGGTGCCGGCGACGACGGCCGGCTCGGCGGCGACCGCCTCGGCCGCGACCGCCGCGGCAGCGGCCTGCTCGGTGGGGGCGGACGCCTCCTCCCCGCTCCCCGCGGCCTCCGCGCTATCGCGGGGCGCGGGCACGCGGCCGCCCCGGATCGGTACGGCGGAGGGTGCGGCGAGCGGCGGCACCGCGGACTGCGGGACGGGAACGATCACCGGGTAGCCGCCGGACGCGGGCACACGGAGACGCCGGCGCGGCGCACTGATTGCGCTGCGCGCCGGTACGACGGCGAAGTCGAGAAGTGCCTCTGCCACGCCAGTTGGACACGCGTCCCCCCACCAGGGTTGTACGCGCGAGGCAGCCTCACCAGCAAAATCCCTCTTGCCCTCATGCGTACCCGCTCTTCCCGATTGCCCTGCCCGTCTCCAGGCGGCAGTCAGGCCATCACCTTGATCAAGGGATCAGCACTGATCCTACAAAGTGAATTACGCGAATTCACCAGCGATCAGTTCCGCGATCTGAGTGGCATTCAGGGCGGCACCGTTGCGGAGATTGTCGGCGCACACGAAGAACTCCAGGGAGCGCGGATCGTCGAGCGAGGCCCGCAGCCGCCCCACCCACGCCGGATCCGTCCCCGCCGCGTCCACCGGAGTCGGGAACTCCCCCGCCGCCGGGTCGTCCACGACGACCACGCCGGGCGCGGCCTCCAGGACCTCCCGGGCGCGGGAGGCGTCCACCTCGGCCTCGAACCGCGCCCGGACGCTCAGCGAGTGCCCGGTCAGCACCGGCACCTGTACGCAGGTCACCGCCACCGGCAGCGCGTCCAGGTGCAGGACCCGGCGGGTCTGTGCCCGTACGGCCAGCTCGTGCGAGGACCAGCCGCCGTCCCGCAGCTCGCCGGACCACGGGACCACGTTCAGGGCGAGCGGAGCCGCGAAGGGGCCTGCGTCCTCGCCCACGGCGCGGCGCACGTCCCCGGTCTGCTCCCCCAGGGAGGTCCCGGCGACGAGCGACAGCTGGCGGCGCAGCGCCTCGGAGCCGGCCCGGCCGGCCGCGCTCGCGGCCTGGTACGAGGACACGGTCAGGTCGGCCAGCGCGTACTCGGCGTGCAGCGCGCCCAGGGCCGCGATCATCGAGGCGGTGACGCAGTCCGGGCTCGCGACGATCCCGCGCGGCCGCGTCCGTACGTTCTGCGCATTGACCTCGGGCACCACGAGCGGCACCTCCGGGTCCTCCCGGAAGGCCGCGGACTGGTCGACGGCGACGGCCCCGCGCGTGACGACGACGGGGGCCCAGCGTGCCGAGACCTCGGCCGGGGTCAGGAACAGCACCACGTCGCCCTGCCCGAAGCCGTCGAAGGCGTCCTCGGTGAGGGCGAGCACCTCGCTCTCCTCGCCGCGCACGGCCAGCGTGCGGCCGGCCGAGCGCGGGGAGGCGATCAGGCGTATGTCGCCCCAGACGTCCGCCCGCTGGGACAGGATCTGGAGCACCACGGAGCCGACTGCTCCGGTCGCCCCGACCACGGCGAGCGCCGGAGCCGGGGTCGACCGGGTCGTGGTCATCGTCCGGTGCCTCCGTAGACGACGGCCTCGTCGCTGTCGGAGTCGAGGCCGAAGGCCGTGTGCACGGCGCGGACGGCCTCGTTGACGTCGTCCTGGCGGGTCACGACCGAGATGCGGATCTCGGAGGTCGAGATCAGCTCGATGTTCACGCCCGCGTCGGACAGCGCCTGGAAGAACGAGGCGGTGACGCCCGGGTTCGTCTTCATGCCCGCGCCGACCAGGGAGATCTTGCCGATCTGGTCGTCGTAGCGCAGGGAGTCGAAGCCGATCTTGCCCTTCGCCTTCTCCAGGGCCTCGATGGCCTTGTGGCCCTCGGCCTTGGGGAGGGTGAAGGAGATGTCCGTCAGACCCGTGGACGCAGCGGACACGTTCTGCACGATCATGTCGATGTTGATCTCGGCGTCCGCGATGGCGCGGAAGATCGCCGCGGCCTCGCCCGGCTTGTCCGGGACGCCGACGACCGTGATCTTGGCTTCGGAGACGTCGTGAGCGACTCCGGAGATGATGGCGTGCTCCACCTGCTCGTCCCCTTGCGGATTCTCGTTGCTGACCCAGGTGCCCGGCAGTCCCGAGAAGGACGAGCGGACGTGGATCGGGATGTTGTATCGGCGTGCGTACTCGACACAGCGGTGCAGAAGCACCTTGGAACCGGAGGCGGCGAGCTCCAGCATGTCCTCGGAGGAGATCCAGTCGATCTTCCGGGCCTTCTTCACGACGCGGGGGTCCGCGGTGAAGACGCCGTCGACGTCGGTGTAGATCTCGCAGACCTCGGCGTCCAGCGCCGCGGCGAGCGCGACGGCGGTCGTGTCCGAGCCGCCACGGCCGAGGGTGGTGATGTCCTTGCTGTCCGCCGACACGCCCTGGAAGCCGGCGACGATGGCGATGTTGCCCTCGTCCAGCGCAGTGCGGATCCGGCCCGGCGTGACATCGATGATGCGCGCTTTGTTGTGGACCGAGTCGGTGATGACGCCTGCCTGGCTGCCGGTGAACGACTGGGCCTCGTGGCCCAGGTTTTTGATCGCCATGGCCAGCAGGGCCATGGAGATACGCTCTCCGGCGGTCAGCAGCATGTCGAATTCGCGCCCGGCAGGCATCGGGGATACCTGCTCGGCGAGATCGATCAGCTCGTCCGTCGTGTCGCCCATCGCGGAAACCACGACGACCACCTGGTGGCCGTTCTTCTTGGCATCCACGATCCGCTTGGCGACGCGCTTGATGCCTTCGGCATCGGCTACGGAGGAGCCTCCGTACTTCTGCACGACAAGGCCCACGTGCGCTCCTCGCTCAGTCCGTCTCATTGCTGGTGCAGTGTAACGAGCGGCCGCGATCCGACCGCTTCGTACCACATCATGAGACGAACAGATCAAAGTCCGGGTTCCCCGCCTGCCCGCCGGGTTCCCTACTTCCCGTGCACGCCCAGCCGTGCACCGATTTCCTCGGCCATCACCCGTCCGGCCTGCTCGGCGAGATCGTCCTCGGCCAGGTCCTCGTCGGTGTCCAGTCCGTCCAGGGCCTCCAGCGGCTGGTTCAGGCGTACGTGCGCCACCAGCGACTGCAGGGCCCGCAGGGTGGCCGAGGCCGTCGGGCCCCAGTTGGTGAAGTAGGAGAACTGCCACCACCACAGCGCCTCGGTCGTCCGGCCCGCGCGGTAGTGCCCCAGCCCGTGCCGCAGGTCCGCCACCACGTCGGCCAGATCGTCGGAGATCCGGTGCGCGACCGGGGCCTTGCGCGGCTCGTAGGGGTCGAAGACCTCGGAGTACACGTCGACCGGCTCCAGCATGTACGCGAACCGCTCCCGCAGCTCCTCCACGTCCGGCTCCGGGCCGAGGTCGGGCTCGTAGCGCTCGTCGGGCAGGACGTCCTGGTACGCGCCCAGCCGGCCGCCCGCCAGCAGCAGCTGGGACACCTCCAGCAGGAGGAAGGGCACCGCGCTGTCCGGGTCCTCGCCCTTGGCCACCTCGGTGACCGCGACGATGAACGACTCGATCTGGTCCGCGATCTGGACGGCGAAGTCGTCCGGATCCTGGCCCAAGGCGTGCAGCGTTGCGTCAGACATCGAGAAGTCGCCTTCCTTCAAAGGCCCGCCCGAGCGTGACCTCGTCCGCGTACTCCAGATCTCCCCCGACGGGGAGCCCGCTGGCCAGGCGGGTGACCTTCAGGCCCATGGGCTTGATCATGCGGGCGAGGTAGGTGGCGGTCGCCTCGCCCTCCAGGTTCGGGTCGGTGGCGAGGATCAGCTCGGTCACCTCGCCGTCCGCCAGGCGCGCCAGCAGCTCGCGGATGCGCAGGTCGTCCGGTCCGACGCCCTCGATCGGGCTGATCGCGCCACCGAGGACGTGGTACCTGCCCCGGAACTCGCGGGTCCGCTCGATCGCGACGACGTCCTTCGGCTCCTCGACCACGCAGATGACCGTGGTGTCGCGGCGCGGATCGCGGCAGATGTTGCACCGCTCCTCCTGCGCCACGTTCCCGCACACGGCGCAGAACCGGACCTTGTCCTTCACCTCGAGCAGCGCGTGCGCGAGGCGGCGGACGTCGGTGGGCTCGGCCTGCAGGATGTGGAAGGCGATCCGCTGCGCGCTCTTGGGCCCGACGCCGGGCAGCCTGCCCAGTTCGTCGATCAGGTCCTGGACCACGCCTTCGTACACGGACTGCCTTCTTTCGGTAGGGGTGGGATGGAGGGACTAGAACGGGAGGCCGGGGATGCCGCTGCCGCCGCCCAGGCCCTGGGCCAGCGGGCCCAGCTTCTCCTGCTGCAGCGCCTGGGCGTTCTCGTTGGCCGCCTGGACCGCCGCGACGACGAGGTCGGCAAGGGTTTCGGTGTCTTCCGGGTCCACCGCCTTCGGGTCGATCACCAGCGCACGCAGCTCACCGGAACCGGTGACGGTCGCCTTCACCAGGCCGCCGCCGGCCTGGCCCTCGACCTCGGCCTGCGCAAGGGCTTCCTGCGCTGCGGCGAGGTCCTGCTGCATCTTCTGGGCCTGCTGGAGCAGCTGCTGCATGTTGGGCTGGCCACCACCGGGAATCACAGGTCACTCACTCCGTCACGTCGGTCCAAGACTGGGTCAGCTTGGTCAATCCGAGCCTACGTGCTCCCCGCGCGGCGCGCCCTACGCCGTGAGGACCAACTCTTTCGAGTGAGAGACGGGGCGTGCGCGTACCTGATGGAGACCTCCTTGCGGGCGGAAAACCGGGGATTCGTCGCCCATCGGCCGCCATTCGAAGGTAGGAAGAGCATGCGCATCATTGCGCACACGCGCACCACCACACGTCAGCGCAGGCAGAGGGAGTGCCGGGTGAGCCAGCCGGAGATGCAGCCCGAGGGGCCACCCCGGGATCCCCGGGAGCCCCGGGACTCCCGGGAGGAGGGCAGCGGACCGATGGCGGCGGGCGATCTGACCGGCGGACCGTTCCCCCTCGGGGACTGGGGCGAGCCGGCCGAGCGGCTGGACGAGCTCTACCGGCGGGTCGAGGCCGATGCGCTGCGCACCGCGGAGTGGTACTTGTCCGACCGCGCGTGGAAGCGCCGGGGCGCACGGATCCTGCGGGTCGGCGCGGCGGCGGGGGCGATCGCCGGTGCCTCGATGCCGCTGCTGGCGCTCACGGGGTCCGCTCCGGGCGCGATGCCGTACGGCTACCTCTCGCTGCTGCTGGCCGCGGCGTGCCTGGCCTGCGACCGGTTCTTCGGCCTGACGTCGGGCTGGATGCGGGACGTCGCCACGGCGCAGGCGGTGCAGCGCCGTCTCCAGACGCTCCAGTTCGACTGGGCCTCGGAGAACGTACGGGAGGTCCTGGGCCCCACGGAGGGCACGGCGAGCGAGGCGGCGGAGCGGTGCCTCACCGTGCTGCGCCGCTTCTCGGAGGACGTGACGGAGCTGGTGCGGTCCGAGACCGCGGAGTGGATGGTGGAGTTCTCCTCGGGTCCGGCGCCGCTGGTCATGCAGTCGCTCGGCGCCCCGTCGTCCCGGGCCGATGCCGGCCTCCCCCCGACCCGCTTCCCCCTCCCCCCGGGCACCCGCCCCAACATGCCCCGCCAACGCCCCCCGGAACAGCCCCGCTGACGCCAATCCAGCCCCGCCGGCGTTTGAGGCGCGGGGGTCCGGGGGCAGCGCCCCCGGACCCCCGTGGCAGCGCCCCCGCAACGGCGCCGCACCCGGACCCGGGGTCCGGGGCCCTGCCCCCGGATACGGAGAAAGGGCGGGGGGAGAAGGCCCCGCGCAGCGGAACCCGGCACCCCCCGCCCCGCCGGCATGGGCGCTCAGCTGAAGATGATCATCGAGCCCTGCCCCAGGCTCCGCGTCGCAGCCGCATGCAGCCCCAGCCAGACGTGCCGCTCCCGCGCAAAGGGACTCTCGTCGTAAGGAATCGGCCCCGCCGGCTCCTCCAGCGACGTGGCCCGCCCCGGCGCCACCGGCGCCACCGGCGGATTCCCCGGGTCGATCCCGATCGCCGGCGCCACCACCATCAGCTCCCGCAGCAGCCCCTGCGCCGACCCCAGCGGCCCGCCCCCGGCCAACAGCTCCTCGTTCGCCAGCGGAACCGCAAAGTCCACCGGCACGTACGCCCCTGCGTGGTCGTAGTGCCACACCAGATGCGACTGCTGCGCCGTGGGCTCGAACATCTCCAGCAGCTGCTCGTAGTCCCCGCCCAGCTCGTCCACCGGCGTCACCGGCAGCCCGCAGATCTGCAGCAGGTACGCCCGCCGCAGGAAGTGCAGGGCGTCGTAGTCGAAGCCGGCGACGGGGGCCACGTCCCCGCTCAGACCCGGCATGTACGCGAACACGGGCACGGACGGCAGCCCCGCCTCGCCCAGCGCCTTGTCGTACGAGGCGATCTCTTCCGCGAAGGGGTTGTCGGGGCTGTGGCACAGCACGTCGACAAGGGGGACCAGCCACAGGTCACAGGCCACGCGGGCTCCGATCAGTCGTTGTCGCCGATCCGGCCAGCGTAGTGCGCCGAACACCCTCCGCGAAGGGCTGCGCAGAACCTGGGGCGGAACCCTTGGCGAACCTGCGGCGGAGCAGTGGCCGCGACCAGGCGGAACCCGCGCCGCAGCCGCCCGCTACACCTGCCCCGGGCCCACCCTCCAGACCCACACGTCGTGCACCTTCTCCGGCTGCCGCCCGACCAGCTCGCTGATCATGTCCCGCAGCTCGATCCCCCGGTCCTGGAACGGCAGGACGACCGCGCCCGCCTTCCAGAACTCCAGGTCCTGCCGGGCCTGCTCCCGCCACTGCGGGGTGATCTCCGGCGGCTGCGCCCCGTACCGGACGTCCCGCAGGAGGTTCGAGAGGTGCCGCGGGGTGGCCCCGTAGATGCCGATCCGGTCGGGCCCCCACGGGCCGTTGTAGTAACCGCCGGCCAGCCGGAAGCCGAAGCCGGCCTCGACCTGCCAGTGCAGCGCGTCCGCCTGCCCCGGGTCGGGCAGCGGTACCGGAACGAGTGCCTCGCCGTCCTTGACGTAGCCCTTCCACGCGCCCGAGGCGATGAACGCCGGCACCGGCGCCCGCTCCCGTACGGCCAGCGGCAGCGGCAGCACCGGGATCAGCGCGGCCGCCACCCCGAGCAGGCCGAGCGTGCGCAGCTCGCGCGGCCGGACCCGTACGATCCGGTCCAGCGCGAGCGCGAGCAGCACGCCCAGCACCGGGGCGCACACCATCGCCACGCGCCCCTCGATCACCGACTCGAACAGCGGCAGCTCGACCATCAGACGCCACGGCCCCGGCAGCACCACGTCCGTCCGCGGCACGGGCACCCAGGGCCCGAGGGACAGCGCCAGCGCCACGACACCCGTGATCGCGAGCGCGCGGACGACCTTGCGCTGCCACATCCACACGCACACGGCCACGCCGAAGGCGAGCAGCGGCCACCCGTAGAAGGCGTTCTGCTCGGTGGTGTTCAGCGAGAGCCGGCCCGCCGTCTCGGCGTCGCCGAAGAGGGAGCGGGCGGCGTACTCGACCAGGGCGCGCGGGCTGTTCCCGGCGTTGTCCCCGTGCAGGACCGAGTGGTAGCTCTGCGGGCCGAAGAACTGCCAGTACAGCGGGAAGACCAGCAGCGGCACGCAGACGCCCGCGGCGATGACCAGGCCGAGGCCCAGCGGCCGCGCGGCCTCGAGAGCGCGCTGGCGGTCGACCAGCAGGTACGCCAGCGAGAAGACCAGCATGCCGAGCGCGGCGATGAGCAGCGGCTCCTCGCCCAGGAAGATCTGGTACGTCGCGAACAGGCCCAGCAGGACACCGTCCCGGACCACGTTGCGACCTTGATTCCGCCCCTCGCACAGGCGCAGGGCCCGGTCGATGATCAGCGGGATCATGAACAGGACGACGAAGTTCGGGTGGCCGTTGGCGTGCGAGACCATCGGCGGCGCGAACGCGGCGAGCGCCCCGCCCGCGGCGGCGGCCCAGCGGCTGTGCACGAACCGGCGGCGGATCAGCCAGTACCAGGTCCAGGCGCTGGCGGCCATGCCGAGCGTGAGGACCAGCGCGAACGTGACGGTCTCCCCGAACAGGAGCGTGACCGGGATCAGCGGGACGGTCAGGCCGAGCATGGTCGCGTTGGCCATCAGGTTCACGCCCTCGGGCATGCCCTGGGCGGTGGTGAAGAGCGGATTGCGCAGGTGGGTGATGTTGTCGGTGGCGACGCCGACGAACCACTCCCACTGGTTCTGGTCCTGGAGCGCGTCCTTGAGGTAGCGCCCGTCGAGGTCCGCCCACAGGCCGTGGAAAACGTAGACGGAGAGGGCGAGGAAGACGGCGGCGACGGCGAGGCCGCCGGCGTTCAGCCGGAACAGCTCCACGAGCGCCCGGCGCCGGTCGCCGGGGGTCCGGCGGGGGGCCGCAGGGCGCGTCGTACGGCGTACCGGCACCTCGGCGACCTGCCAGCCCTGGCGGCGCATCCAGCGCAGCACCTCGGCGTCGACGGCCGGGCCGTCGAGGACGCAGGCGCCGAAGGCGGCGCGCGCCCGGTCCCCGTCGAACAGGGCGAAGCCGCAGGTGTCGGCGCGGAATCCCGGTACCCCGGGCATGCCCAGGGCGCGGACCAGGCGGTTTCCCGTCCGGCCGAGGACGGCGGCCGGGGGCTCGCCGCCGCTCTGGTTCTCCTGGTTCGCCTGGTTGTCCTGGTCGTCCCGGCTGTCCTGGCCGTCCTGGCCGTCCTGGCCCAGCGCCTGCTCCAGCCGGTCCAGCTCGGCCAGGGGCGTCGTGAGCCCGGCGCCGGTCAGCAGCACCCGTTCCCCGGCGCAGGCCAGTACTCCGGCACGCAGCGCCGCTCCCCTGCCGCGGTGGTCCTCGGAGCGGACCAGCCGGATCCGGGGCTCCTCGGCGGCCGCGGCCCGGACGACGGAGGCAGTGCCGTCGGCGGAGCCGTCGTCGACGACGACGAGCTCCCAGTCGCCGGGTCCGGTGCCGAGTCGGGCGTCGAGGTGCTCGCGGACGGCGTCGAGGGTCGCGCCGATCCGGTGCTCGTCTTCGTGGGCGGGGATGACGACGGAGAGCCCGACGGCGCCCAGCCAGGCGGTGGCCGCTCCGGTGCCGGCGGTGTCGCCGGCCGCTGCCGGGCCGCTCATGCGCCGGCCGCCTTCAGGCCCGCGGCCCAGTCCAGTCCGTGCTGGTTGTACGCGTACACGAGGCTGCGTACCTCGTCCGCGTCGGCGCGGGTCACCGCGTCGACCAGTTCGTTGTGCCCGGACCACAGTCCGGTGTGGAGATCCGGGGCCGCCTTCAGGTGCGGTACGGCGAAGACCCAGCACTGCACCCGGATCCGGTGCAGGAACTCCGAGATGTACGTGTTGCCGACCAGCCCGCTCAGCTCCCTCCAGAAGCGCAGGTCGTAGCCGATCAGCACTTCGAGCGAGCCGCTCTGCGCGGCCCGGCACGCCTCCTCGGCACGACGGCGCACCGACACCAGCATTTCGCCGGAGCCGGGCGCGGTGCCGCGCTCGACGAGCCGCCGGAAGATCCCGTCCACGATGAGCGTACGGGCCTCGATCATCCCCCGGTAGTCGTCCACGGTGTAGACACGCACGCGGAAACCCCGGTGCTGGACCGATTCCAGCAGCCCCTGGGCCGAGAGGTCGACGAGTGCCTCGCGTACGGGGGTCGCGGAGACCTCGTACTGCTCGGCGATCTGCTTGACCGTGAACTCGGTGCCCGGTGGCAGGCGTCCCGCGAGCACCTCGTCACGCAGCGCGTCCGCGATCTGCTGGCGAAGTGTGTTGCGGGTGACAGCTCCGCTGCCTGGCATAGGGGTCCGTCTCCTTAAGTGAACTTCGGACACCTTAGGCCAGGCAGCGCGGCTGAAACCGATCGAACGCGGACCGTTCGCGGACCGTTGGCGGACCGTTGCCGGTCAGCTGCCTCCGCTCACGCGGACGTGGTGTGCCGGTCCGCGACCGTCAGTGCCTCGTCCAGCAGGGCCAGGCCCTCCTTGGCCTCGGCCTCCGTGATGGTGCACGGCGGGACGACGTGCGTCCGGTTCATGTTCACGAAGGGCCACAGGCCGGAGGCCTTGCAGGCCGCCGCGAATTCGGCCATCGGCGCGTTGTCGGCGCCCGCCGCGTTGTACGGGACGAGCGGCTCGCGCGTCTCCTTGTCCCGTACGAGCTCCAGGGCCCAGAACGCGCCCAGGCCGCGGACCTCCCCGACCGACGGGTGCCGCTCGGCGATCTCGGCGAGCGCCGGCCCGATCACGTTCTCGCCGAGGTGCGCGGCGTGCTCGACGACGCCCTCCTCCTCCATGGCGTTGATCGTCGCCACGGCGGCCGCGCAGGCCAGGGGGTGGCCGGAGTACGTCAGACCGCCCGGGTACGGGCGCGTGGCGAACGTCTCGGCGATGGCGCCGGAGATGGCGACGCCGCCGAGCGGCACGTACCCGCTGTTCACGCCCTTGGCGAAGGTGATCAGGTCGGGGATGACGTCCCAGTGCTGGGCGGCGAACCACTTGCCGGTCCGGCCGAAGCCGGACATGACCTCGTCGAGGATGAAGACGATGCCGTGGCGGTCGCAGAGCTCGCGCACGCCCGCGAGGTAGCCGGCGGGCGGGGTCATGATCCCGGCGGTGCCGGGCACGCTCTCCAGGATGATCGCGGCGATGGTCGCCGGCCCCTCGAAGGCGATGGTGTCGGCGAGGTGCGCGAGGGCCCGCTCGCACTCCTCGGCCTCGGTGGCGGCGTGGAACGGCGAGCGGTAGAGGAACGGGCCCCAGAAGTGCACGACCCCGGCGGCGGCCGTGTCGGAGGGCCAGCGGCGCGGGTCGCCGGTCAGGTTGATCGCCGCGGCGGTGGCCCCGTGGTAGGAGCGGTACGTGGAGAGCACCTTCTGGCGGCCGGTGTGCAGCCGGGCCATCCGTACGGCGTTCTCGACGGCCTCGGCGCCGCCGTTGGTGAAGAAGACCTTGTCCAGGTCGCCCGGGGTCCGCTCGGCGATGAGGCGTGCGGCCTCGGAGCGGACGTCGACGGCGAAGCCGGGCGCGAGGGTGCAGAGCCGGGCGGCCTGCTCCTGGATCGCGGCGACGACCTTGGGGTGCTGGTGGCCGATGTTGGTGTTCACCAGCTGGGAGGAGAAGTCGAGGAAGCGGTTGCCCTCGTAGTCCCAGAAGTACGACCCCTCGGCCCCGGCGACGGCGAGCGGGTCGATCAGGGCCTGGGCGGACCAGGAGTGGAAGACGTGGGCGCGGTCGGCGGCCTTGACGGCCGCGCCGTCGGCGCGGGAGGTGCCGGAGGCGTCGGAGGCGACGTGAGGGGTCATGCGGCCACGCTAAAAGTGCGCAGGTGGGAAGGGATATCGGCGGACTGTATGGGGGTGGGGGCCCGGTCTCGGCAGTCTGTCTGCACGTGTCTGCACGGAAGGCGGTGATCGACAGGTGATGACGAGTAATTGACAGCACACTGTCGACATGTCAGTCTGCTGTCATGCCCGATGAAGTGCAGACGGAGGAGGCGACGAGATGACCACTCCCACCACCAAGCCGGTCCACCTGGCGGTCTACGACACGTACGCGGACTGGGAGACCGGGCACACCACGGCACATCTGGCCCAGCGCGGCCACCAGGTCCGTACGGTCGGCTTCGCCGCCGGGACGCCGGTCACCACCATGGGCGGCGTCCGCATCCAGCCCGACCTGGCCCTCGCGGACCTCTCCCCCGCGGACTCCTCGCTCCTCGTCCTGGCCGGCGCCTCGCTCTGGGACTCCGGCGACGACCTGGCCCCCTTCGCGGCCAAGGCCCGCGAGTTCCTGGCGGCCGGGGTCCCGGTCGCGGCCATCTGCGGGGCCACGGCAGGTCTCGCCCGGGAGGGCCTGCTCGACGCCCGCGCCCACACCAGCGCGGCCGCCATGTACCTGGCGCACCAGCCGGGCTACGCGGGCGCCGAGCGGTACGTCGAGGCCGACGCGGTGACCGACGGCGACCTCATCACGGCGGGCCCGACGGAACCGGTGGCCTTCGCCCGGGAGGTCTTCGCCCGGCTGGACGTCTACGAGCCGGATGTCCTGGACGCCTGGTACCGCCTGTTCCACGACTCGGACGCGAGCGCGTTCCCGGTGCTGATGGCGGCTGCGGAGCGCGGCGATGCCTGATCCCCTGCCTTCCGCTTCGTCGGTACGGGCCCGGCAGGACCTGCTGAGCCGGACCGCGCTCGGGGTGTTCGGGCTGAACGGCCGGTTCCTCGCGCTCTCGGAGGAACTGGCCCGGCCGGCCGGGCTGACCGCGGCCTGGTGGCAGGTGCTCGGCGCGGTGCTCCAGGAGCCCCTGCCGGTGGCGGGCATCGCCCGGGTCATGGGCATCACCCGGCAGAGCGTCCAGCGCATCGCGGACCTGCTGGCGGCCAAGGGTCTCGCGGAGTACGTCCCGAACCCGGCCCACCGCCGCGCGAAACTGCTCCGCCCGACGGAGGAGGGCCGCGCCGCGGTCGCCCGCATCACCCCGGCCCACGCCGCCCTGGCCGCCCGACTGACCGATGAACTGGGCGAGGCCGCCTTCGCGGAGACGGTCGAGGTCCTGGACCGTCTCACGAGGGCCCTGGACACGCTGCTGGCCGACGCGTGATGAGCGGCGGCGGCACGCGGCGCGCGGCCGCCGCCCCTCGGATTGTGTCGAGGTCAATAATCCTGCAGGCAAAGCTTGTTGCCCCCGACGGCCCCACCGCACACTGCCCCCCATGGAGCCGCTGACCGTGATAACTCGACTGTGGGAGCGGATAGACGCCCGCGACTGGCCCGCCGTATCCCGTTTCATCGCCGAAGACGCAGTCATCGAATGGCCCGTCAGCGGCGAACGCATCGTCGGCCGGGACAACTTCATCGCCGTGAACAGCGACGAGGCTTACACGGACGAGAGATCAGTCGAACTCCTGCGCATCCTCGCGGACGGGGACGTCGTCGTCACCGAGGTCGAGATCCGCCAGGAGCACGTCGTCTACCGCGCCGTGTCCCTGTGGACCGTCCAGGACGGAGAGATCGTCGGCGCCCGCGAGTACTGGACCAGCCCCGGCCAGGACCCGGCCCCCCGCTGGCGCGCGGCCCTCGTCGAACCGCTCGCGCAGCATCTGGCGGAGCACCCGGTGGCAGACTGAGCCGCGTGCTCACGCAACTCCTGACCGCGACCGGCGTCCTGGCACTGCTCACCCTCGTCCCCGGCCCCGACATGGCCGTCGTGACGAAGCGCGCGGTCTCCCGCGGCCGCGCCGACGGGCTGCGCACCGTCGCCGGGATCGCCGCCGGGCTCCTCCTGTGGGGCGCCCTCACCGTCGCCGGACTCGCCGCGCTGCTCGCCGCCTCGGCCGAGGTGTACCTGGCGGTGAAGCTCGCGGGTGCCGCATACCTCTGCTTCCTCGGCGTCCAGTCCCTGCGCCGGCCCGGCGCGGAGCCGGCCCCCGTACGCGGCTCCGCGGGCAGCGCCTGGCGGACGGGCCTGGTCAGCAACGCCCTCAACCCGAAGATCGCCGTCTTCTACACCGGCCTGCTGCCCGCCCTCGCCCCGTCCGGCCTCCGGCCGGCCACCGGCATGGCGCTGCTCGTCCTGATCCACCTCGTCCTGACGGTGGCCTGGCTCGGCACGTACGTGTACGTCCTCTCGCGCGCCCGGCGCTTCTTCGCCCGGCCGCGCGTCCGCCGCGCCCTGGACCGGGCGACGGGCGTGGTCCTGATCGGCTTCGGCATCCGCGTGGCGACGACGCCGTAGCAGCCGTGGTACCCGGGGCGCAGGGGCGGTGCGGGGGTTGAGGCTCGGCGCTCGGCGGTTGGGGGTCGGGACTCGGGACTCGGGGGCGTCAGCCCTCGCCCAGCCGGTCCAGCTCCTCCCCGATGGCGACGCGCAGAGCGTCGTGCCGGTCCGCCAGCTCGTACCGGCTCCCCCTCCAGTACTCCTCCTGCCCGTACAGCCACACCGGCATGCGGACCATGTCGGCGGGCTCCCACTCGTAACGCGGCCAGATGTGGGCGTGGAGGTACGGGTCGGTGTTGCCCAGGATCTCGATGTTCACCCGACGGAAGGCGGGGTCGAGGCGGCGGCAGGCCCGTTCGACGGCCTCGGCGAGGCGGTCCATGTCGGCGAGGTACGCCGTCCTGCGCGCCCGGGGGAGGTCGGAGAGCCGGGTCACCGACGGGTCGTCGGTCAGCAGGACCGCGTACCCGGGGAGGAACTGCCGGTCGCCGATCACGGCGAATCCCTGGTCGAGGCGGCGCAGGACGGTCGGGTTCTCGCCCCGATGCGCGCTGCCTATGCGGTCGTTGCGCCAGTCGGCGGGGCGACTGGCGTTGTGGTTCCCCTTGTTGCCGTGGTTGCGGTTGTTGTCGTTGGTCATCCCAGGGACCGTAGTCGACCGCCTGTGGGATACCGCCCGGGGGACGACCGCCCGCTGTGCCCGTGGCTCTCAGGTTTCCCTTGTCATACCTGAGAGCTATCCGCAAAGACGGCTCCCCAGCGGGACGCCGACGATGCCCCTCAATTCCTAACTTCGGAACCGGAGAAGACGCGGGGTCAGCCCCTCGCGAGTGCAGCCCCTCTGGACCGAGCGAAGGAAAAGGGACCCAGCCATGACCCGCCCCGCAGGACGCCGCGCAGGAGGCACAGCAGGTCGCCCCGCAGGTAGCACCGCAGGGGGCCGTGCCGGACGCCCCCGCGGCCGGCTGCTTCGCACCTTGCTCGCCGGCCTCGTCGCCGCGGCCGTCGTGCTCCCCGTGTCCGCCGCCGCCTCTCCCGATGTCCCCGCGCCCTCGCCCGTCGGCTTCGCCGAACACACCGCTCTCCCGGACCGGTACGACGGCAACCGCGCCAACCTCGCCGAGGCGGCCCGCATGGCGCAGGACGCCGGCCGCACGGGCCGCGCCGCGAAGCTGCGCGCCATGGAAGCCGACGGGACGGCCCGGTTCCTCGCCTTCGACGGCCGCGGCAAGGGGCGGGCCGTCGAGGTGCTCGGCGATCTGGAGACCGCTGACCGGGTCGCCGTCCTGGTGCCCGGTTCCGACACCACGCTGGACACCTACCAGAGGTTCCGTGCCGGAGCGGTCGCCCTGCAGCAGCGCCTCCGGGCCGAGCACCCGCGCTCCGCCGTGGTCGCCTGGCTCGGGTACGACACCCCGGGCACGGTCAGCACGACCGTCCTGAGCGCGGACCGGGCGGACGTGGCCGCCGCCGAACTGGGCCCCTTCCTCGATCGCCTGGGGCAGGACGCCGCCCCCGGTGCCCGGTTCTCGCTGCTGTGCCACTCGTACGGCTCCGTGGTCTGCGCCCGGACCGGCACCGGCCCCCAGGTCACCGACATCGCCCTGTTCGGCAGTCCCGGCACGGGCGCCGGATCCGCCGCCGAGCTGCCGACCGGCGCCCGGGTCTGGGCCGGGCGGGGCGGCGCCGACTGGATCGGCCATGTCCCCCATGTCCGCGTGGGCGGGGTCGGCTTCGGCACCGACCCCGTCGACCCCGCCTTCGGAGCCCGGCCCTTCGAGGCCGGCCCCGGCGGGCACAGCGACTACCTCAAGCCCGGCACCGCGTCCCTCGACAGCCTGACCCGCATCGCCTTGGCCACCGCCGCCCCGACCACCCCGGAGGTACCCCGTGCGTGAGCTCCGCGCCCGCTGGTCCGTCCTCGCGGACCGCATCGACGCCGGCACACCGCCCGGCCGGGACCGCACGGTGGACGCGCTGCGGGCCTTCGCCATCCTCGGCGTGGTGCTGGGCCACTGGCTGGTGACCGCCCTGACCACCGCCGACGGGGGCCTGAGCACCACCAGTCCCCTGGCCCATCTGCCGTGGCTGGCGCCGGTGTCCTGGCTGTTCCAGACACTGGCCGTGTTCTTCCTGGTCGGCGGCCATGTCGCCGCCCGCGGCCATGCCTCGGCGCGCGAGCGCGGGGTCCCGTACGGGGCCTGGGTCGGGCAGCGGCTGTCCCGGCTGTTCCGGCCGGTCGCCGCGGTGCTCGCCCTCTGGTCCGTCACGGCGGGCGGGATGCTGCTCGGCGGGGCGGAGCTGAGCACCGTCCAGACACTGGTCAAGCTCGTCCTCTCCCCCCTCTGGTTCCTCCTCGTCTTCGCCGTGCTCACCGCCGCCACCCCGCTCGTGGTCCGGCTCAGTCCGCTGTGGCCGCTGGCGGTGGTGGCGGGCGTGGACGTGTGGCGGTTCGGCTTCGGCGGGCCGGAGTGGATCGGCGGGGTCAATGTCGCCGCCGGCTGGCTCGTCCCCTACACCCTCGGCGCCGCCTGGTCCCGCGGTGCGTTCGCCCGCCGCACCCCGGCCGCGCTGCTGGTGGGCGGGGGCGCGGCCGCGACCTTCGGGCTCGTCCTGTGGGGCGGGTATCCGGCGTCCATGGTCGGTGTCCCCGGGGCCCCGATATCGAACCTGAACCCGCCGACGCTGGCCGCCGTCGCGTTCGGCCTGGCCCAGTGCGGGCTGGCCCTGCTGCTCCGCGGGCCGCTGGACCGGGCCATGCGGCGGCCCAGGGCCTGGGCGAAGGTGGCCCTGATGAACCTCTCCGCGATGACGGTCTTCCTGTGGCACCAGACCGCGATGATGGCCGTCACCGCCCTGGGCCTGCTGGCCCCCGCCGATCTGCCCGGGCTGCACACCGTGCCCGACTCTGTGCAGTGGATAGCCGCCCGGCTGCTGTGGCTACCGGTGTTCGCCGCCGCGCTGGGCGTCTGCTGGGCCGCGTTCCGTACGTACGAGCAGGCCAGGCGGCCGAAGCGAAGCGCCTCCTCCCGCCCGGTCACGGGCTCCCGGACGGTTCCGGGCCCCGGGACGGCGCCCCGGTCCCGGGTGACATCCGAGGAGGTGATCAACCATGCCTAGGGTGGACGGCGTGAACGAGCAGAGCGAGCCGTCGGCCGCGTCCGCAGGCCGAGGCCCGGGTCCGGGCGCGGTCAAAGCCCTGGCGCGGGACCCGCAGGGCGGCCGAGTCCCCGCGCCTCGGGGCGGGTTGCTGCGAGCCGTCGGTCAGGACCTGCTCACCCTGGAGTGGGACCCGCTGCCCAAGATGTCCCGGCCGCGTTGGCTGAACCGGCTGCCGCACCTCGCGGTCGGCTATGTCGCCCTCTTCTTCGGTTTCCTCACCACGGAGCAGATGGGCGACCACTACCACGTCACCGGCGGTCCACCGCTGGTGGCGGCGCTCCTGACCGGCGCCTCCATCATGCTCGCGATGTTCCGGCCGATCGCCGGCTGGTGGCTCGGCCTGCTGGCAGGCGGGCTGAGCGCTTGGCTGATCCACGCCAACGTCGGTGCGGGACAGACCTGGCCCTGGACGGGCGGAGGGCTGATCGCCTTCGCACCGGTGCTGCTGCTGGTCGCCCTGCGCGTGCCGCCGCGGGTGACCGTCGCGGTCGTCGGTGTCCCCGTCGTCCTCACCGGTCTGGCCGAGGTGTTCTGGAAGCCGGAGCACGGCCAGAGCAGCGTCCTGGTGGCGCTTCCCCTCTACGGGTTCGCGGGCATCCTCGGGTACGCCCTGCGGGCCACGCGCCTGGCCCGCGGGAAGCTCGTCGAGCAGGAAACGCTCACCGAGGAGGAGCGCGCCCAGCGCACCCTGCTGGAGGAGCGCAACCGGATCGCCCGCGAGCTGCACGACGTCGTCGCCCACCACATGTCGGTGATCTCCATCCAGGCCCAGGTCGCCCCGCACCTGGTGGAGAACCCCTCCGCGGAGCTCAAGGAGAACCTGGCCGGCATTCGGGAGAACGCCCTGGAGGCGCTGACGGAACTGCGCCGGGTGCTGGGCGTGCTGCGCTCCGAGCAGCCGGACGATCCGGCGAACCCGCACCATCCGCAGCCCACCCTCGCCGAACTGGACGGCCTGGTGGACAACGTGCGCAGCGCCGGGCTGGCCGTCACCACCGAGATCGCGGGCATCCGGCGGGCGCTCGCCCCGGGCGTCGAGCTCACCGCGTACCGGATCGTGCAGGAGGCGCTGAGCAACTGCCTGCGCCATGCGCCCGGTTCGCGGGTGGAGGTCGGCATCGCGTACGGGCCGCGCGAGCTGCACCTGTGCATCGCCAACAGCGCACCGACCCGGCCCGCCCCGCCCTCGCAGGGCGCCGGGCACGGTCTGCTGGGGATGCGGGAGCGGGCGGGCATGCTGGGGGGCGAGCTCGCCTCCGGTCCGCGCCCCGGTGGCGGGTACGAGGTGAGCGCCGTGCTCCCCATGGATCCCGAGACGAAGAAGGACGAACAGGAAGCATGAGCACTCCGGCCGACCCGATCAGGGTGATGATCGCCGACGACCAGATGATGGTCCGGCAGGGCTTCACCGTCCTCCTCAACGCCCAGCCCGACATCGAGGTCGTCGGCCAGGCCGTGGACGGCGCCGATGCGGTGGCGAAGGTCGCAGAACTCGGCCCGGACGTGGTCCTGATGGACATCCGCATGCCCGGGATGGGCGGCATCGAGGCGACCTCCGTCATCACGGCGGCCCCGGACGCCACCGTCAAGGTGCTGGTACTGACCACCTTCGACCTCGACGAGTACGTGTACGAGGCGCTGCGCGCCGGGGCCTCCGGGTTCCTCCTGAAGGACGCGTCGGCCGACCAGCTCGCCGAGGCGGTCCGGGTGGTGGCGGCCGGCGAGGCGCTGCTCTCGCCGAACATCACCAAGCGGCTGATCACGGAGTTCTCCCGGATGGGGGCGCCGCGGGCGCCCTCGAGGGCGCGGATCGACGAGCTGACCGAGCGGGAGACCGAGGTGCTGTCGCTGATCGCCCAGGGCCTGTCCAACGCGGAGATCGCCGGGCACCTCGTCGTGGCCGAGCAGACCGTGAAGACCCATGTGGGGCGGATCCTGGTGAAGCTGGGCCTGCGGGACCGCACCCAGGCCGCGGTGTTCGCGTACGAGACGGGTCTGGTCCGTCCGACGGGCTACTGAGTAGCCGGGGTAGTACCTGAGAGGGAGGCGGGGATATCCCCTTCAGCGGCGACGCGGACGAGGGGGCGGCCGACCTACGGTGTGTGCATGACCGAGACGACATCCCGGGCGACCCCCCGGACACCCGAGTTCCGGATGGCCTCCGGCCTGTTCCAGAGTCTGCGCCAGGATCTGATCACGGACGCCTTCGCGTACCGGCCGCTGCCGCAGATGCGCACCGACGGGCCGGTGACGCGGCGGCTGCCGGAGCGGATACGGCCGTCGCTGGCCCATCTGCCGCATGCGGTCGTGGGTTTCCTGGCGTTCCTCGTGGTGATGCTCACGTCCGCCAGCGCCGGCGAGTTCGTCGCACCGAGCAGCTCGCTCGTGATGGGGCTGATCGCGGCCACGCCGGTGCTGATGACCCTGGTGCGGCCGGTGGGGGCGTTCTGGGCGGCCGGGGTCGTCACCGGGGTGCTCGCGGTGGTCGGCTCCAACAACGACGTGTGGCCCTGGTCGCCGGGTGCCTTCGCCTCCTACTTCGTCACGGTGACCATCGCGGCGATGCGCACCAGGCCCCGGGCGGCCGGCTGGATGTGGCTGATCACCCTGGGGATCGGGCTCGCGATACCGGTCGTGCTCGGCCGGGGGGAGCCCGTCGAGATCATGCCGATGGCCTTCCTCCTGGCGGTCTCCCTGCTGGTGGTCACCGTCCGCAACATCCGCCGGGAGGCGGAGCAGGAGGTCAGTGCGCAGCAGGAGGTGACGGCCGTCGAGCGGGACCGGCGGACGCTGCTGGAGGAGCGGACGACGATCGCGCGGGAGCTGCACGACGTGGTGGCACACCACATGTCGGTGGTGGCGATCCAGGCCGAGGCCGCGCCGTACCGGGTGAAGAATCCGCCGCCGGAGCTGGAGGCGGCGTTCGTCACCATCCGGGAGAACGCGGTGGCGGCGCTGACGGAACTGCGCCGGGTGCTGGGTGTGGTGCGCTCCGCGGACTACGAGGCGCCGGACGCCCCGCAGCCGACGCTGGCCTCGCTGGACGGGCTGCTGGCCAATGTGCGGGAGGCCGGGCTGAGCGTGGAGAAGACGGTCACGGGTGCGGTGCGGGAGCTGCCGCCGGGCGTCGAGCTGTCGGCGTACCGGATCATCCAGGAGGCACTGAGCAACACCCTGCGCCACGCGCCGGGGGCGGCCGCCTCGGTCGAGGTCTCGTACGTGCTGGGCGGGTTGGGCATACGGGTCGTCAATGCGGCGGCGACCGGGGGCGTGCGGCCCTCGCCGGGCGCCGGGCACGGGATCACCGGGATGCGGGAGCGGGTGGCCATGCTGGAGGGGGAGATGACGGCCGGGGCGACCGCGGCGGGCGGGTACGAGGTGGCGGTGTTCATACCGGCGCGCGGACGGCAGGACGGTGCGCAGGAGCCGGCGCAGGAATCGGGGCACGAATCGGGGCGGTCGGCATGACGATCAGGGTCCTGATCGTCGACGACCAGATGATGGTCCGGGAGGGCTTCTCCGTCCTGCTGAACGCGATGGACGGCATCGAGGTGGTCGGCGAGGCGGTGGACGGCCGCGAGGCCATCGCCCAGGTGGCGGCGCTGCGGCCGGACGTGGTCCTGATGGACATCCGGATGCCGGTGATGAACGGGCTGGAGGCGACCCGGGAGATCGTGGCCTCCGAGACGGACGCGAAGGTGCTGGTCCTGACGACCTTCGACCTCGACGAGTACGTGTACCAGGCCCTGCGGGCCGGGGCCTCCGGGTTCCTGCTCAAGGACGCCTCGGCCCGGCAGCTGGCCGACGGGGTGCGGGTGGTGGCGTCCGGTGAGGCGCTGCTGGCGCCCACGGTCACCAAGCGGCTGATCCTCGAGTTCTCGAAGCTCTCGACCCCGCCGAAGCTCGCGGATCCGGCGGGGGTCGGGGAACTGACGGAGCGGGAGACGGAGGTGCTGGTGCTGATCGCGCAGGGACTGTCCAACGCGGAGATAGCGGACCGCCTCATCGTCGCGGAGTCCACGATCAAGACGCACGTGAGCCGGATCCTGGTGAAACTGGGCCTGCGCGACCGCACCCAGGCCGCGGTCTTCGCCTACGAGACCCGGCTGGTGACTCCGGCGTGAGCAACATGACGACGGGTCACATTTCGTGCGGGGAGACGTCCTAGGCTTCGGGGATGGGCTTTGATCCGTGGGACGCCGCGTTTGTCGCCGATCCGTACCCCGCCTACCGGGAGCTCCGCGAGCAGGGCCGTGCCCTGTGGTTCGAAGCCACCGGGCAGTGGCTGGTGCCGCACCATGCCGACGTGAGTGCGCTGCTGCGCGACCGCCGGCTGGGCCGGACCTACCTGCACCGGTTCTCGCACGAGGAGTTCGGGCGCGAGGCTCCGCCCCCGGAGCACGAGCCCTTCCACGTCCTCAACGGGAACGGCCTGCTGGACCTGGAGGATCCCGCGCACGCACGCGTGCGGCGGCTGGTGTCCAAGGCGTTCACGCCGCGGACCGTGGAGCAGCTCGCCCCAGCCGTGGACCGGCTCGCCCGGGAGCTCGTCGGGCAGCTCCTGGCCGACGGGGGCGGGGACCTGCTCACCGTCGTCGCCGAGCCGCTGCCCGTGGCGGTGATCGCCGAGCTGCTCGGGGTGCCCGAGGCCGATCGGCCGCTGCTGCGGCCCTGGTCGGCGGACATCTGCGGGATGTACGAGCTCCGGCCGGACGAGGAGACCGCCCGGCGGGCGGTACGGGCGAGCGTGGAGTTCAGCGCCTATCTGCGCGAGCTGATCGCGGAGCGGCGCAAGGAGCCCGGCGAGGATTTGATCTCCGGGCTGATCGCCGCCCACGATGAGGAGGGCCGGCTCAGCGAGCAGGAGATGATCTCCACCTGCGTGCTCCTGCTGAACGCCGGCCACGAGGCCACCGTGAACACGACCGTCAACGGCTGGTGGACCCTTTTCCGGCACCCCGAGCAGCGCGCCTCGCTCGATTCCGAAAAGTTGTCCACAGCTGTGGATGAACTCATGCGCTACGACACACCCCTGCAGATGTTCGAGCGCTGGGTGCTGGACGACATCCGGATCGGTGACACGGTCATCCCCCGCGGAGCCGAGGTCGCGCTGCTCTTCGGGTCCGCGAACCGGGATCCCGCCCGGTTCGACGACCCCGACGCCCTGGACCTCGTACGGGCCGACAATCCGCATCTGAGCTTCGGGGCCGGGATCCACTACTGCCTGGGCGCTCCGCTCGCGCGACGTGAGCTGACCGCCTCGTTCGGGGCCCTGCTGGCGGACGGCGTCCCGCCCCTGAAGCTCGTACGGGAGCCCCGGTGGCGGGACGGATACGTCATCCGCGGTCTGGAAGAACTCCTCGTGGAGTTCTGAGTCCTGAGTCCTGAGTCCTGCGTTCTGAGTCCTGCGTTCTGCGTTCTGCGTTCTGACGGGCGCCCCTACGCGGCCAGGTCGCGGCGGCGCAGTGCCGTCAGGCCGGCCGCCAGCAGGGCCGCCGCCAGCGCGGTCAGCAGCAGCATCGGGGCCCAGGCCAGGGATTCCGCGCCCGGCAGCTTGGGCAGGTGGGCGAAGGGCGAGAGGTTCAGGACGGCCTGCGGGAGGTTCAGCGCCGGGCCGATCCAGCCCAGCGTCAGTGCGGCCCCGGCCACCGCCCAGGCGGCCACCGCGTACTTCGGGGCGGCGCCGTGCAGGAGGGCCGCGAGGGCGCCGATCACCCACACCGCCGGGAGTTGGGCCAGGCAGGCGCCCACCGCCGCGCCCACGTCCTGGCCGTGCCCGACGCCGAGCCCCAGCCCCGCCAGCAGCAGGATCAGCGCCGAGCCGCCGAACGCCACGGCCAGGTGGCCGCCGGCCCACCGCAGCCGGCCGACCGCGTTCGCGAGCAGCGGTTCGGCGCGCTGCCCCGACTCCTCCGCGCTCAGCCGCAGCACCGCCGAGACGATGTACAGGGCGGCGACCATGCCGAGCATCCCGGCCATCGTCGCGAGGAAGGCATCGGCGATACCGCTCTGCCCGCCCATCCGCTCGATGATCTCGCGGGTCCGTTCGTTGTCGCCGACCAGCTGCGTGGCCCCGTCCGTCATCCCGCCGAACACCACCCCGGCCGCCAGGAACCCGAGGCTCCAGCCGATCAGGCCGCCCCGCTGGAGCCGCCAGGCCAGCGCACCCGCGCTGCCGAGCCCGCCCTCCGCCGGGCCCGGCCGGGCCGGCAGGAAGCTCATGCCGAGGTCACGGCGGCCGGCCAGCGCATACGCCGCCGCCACCTGCACCGCCACGGCCGCCGCGAACAGGCCGAGCACCCACCAGCGTTCGGCCGCGAAGGCCCGCACGTGCTCCAGCCAGCCCAGCGGCGACAGCCAGGTCAGCGCGCTCTCACCGCCGGTGGTACCGGCGTCGCCGGCGGCGCGCAGCACGAACGCCGCGCCGATCAGTGCACCCGTGAGCCCCTTCGCGAGCCGCGCGCTCTCGGTGAGCTGCGCCGCGATGGCGGCCAGGGCCGCGAACAGCATCCCGGTGGCGCCGATGCCGAGCCCGAGGGCGAGCGCACCGCCCGCACCGCGCCCGGCGAGTCCCCCCGCCACCAGGAGCGCGGCCAGCGCATTGGCCGTCAGGGCCGCCAGCAGCGCGGCCGTCAGCGGCGCCCGGCGTCCCACCATCGCGGCGGAGAGCAGCTCCTGACGGCCCGTCTCCTCCTCCTCGCGGGTGTGCCGGACCACGACGGCCAGGCTCATGATCCCGGCGAGCACGCCGGCGAAGACCCCGCCGCGCCATGCGGTCAGGGCGCCGACCGAGTCGCCGAAGACCGGCCCGTACAGGGCGCGCAGCGAGCCGTTGGTGTTCATCGTGCCGAGCAGGCGGGCCCGTTCGCCGGCCGTCCCGTACACCGACTCCAGCGAGGCGGGCAGGCTGAGCACCAGCATCGCCACGACCATGATCCAGACCGGCATCATCACGCGGTCGCGGCGGAGCGCGAGCCGCAGCAGCGTCCCGGTGCCGGCCAGTTGGTCCTTCATCGCGACACGCCCGCCTTCACGTTCCCGCTCCCGCCGTTGCCGTGCACGTCGTCCGCGTAGTGCCGCAGGAAGAGCTCCTCGAGCGTGGGCGGCGTCGAGGTCAGCGACCGCACACCGGACTCGGCGAGCGAGCGCAGTACGGCGTCCAGCTTGTCCGTGTCGGCCTGGAGGCGGACCTTCAGCCCCTGGACCTCCACGTCGTACACGCCCGGCAGGTGCGCGATGCCGTTCGGCGGGCCGGCGAGCTCGGCGCTGATCGACGTACGGGTCAGGTGCCGCAGGTCGGCCAGGGTGCCCGTCTCCACCGTGCGGCCCTTGCGGATGATGCTGACCCGGTCGCAGAGGGCCTCGACCTCGCTGAGGATGTGCGAGCTGAGCAGGACGGTCCGCCCGGCGGCGCGCGCCTCGGCGACACAGCCCTGGAAGACCTCCTCCATCAGCGGGTCCAGGCCGGAGGTGGGCTCGTCGAGGATGAGCAGCTCGGCCTCGGAGGCGAAGGCGGCGACGAGCGCGACCTTCTGCCGGTTGCCCTTGGAGTACGTACGCCCCTTCTTGGTGGGGTCCAGCTCGAACCGCTCGACGAGCTCGGCGCGCCGGGCCCGGTCCAGGCCGCCCGCCCGTCGCCCGCCGCCACCCTGCCTGACGCGCTCCGCGCGGCTCCCTCGATGCAGGCGCCCGTAGAGGTCGATGACCTCGCCGCCGGAGAGGTTGCGCCACAGGGTGACGTCGCCGGGGACGTAGGCGACGCGGCGGTGCAGTTCCACGGCGTCGGCCCAGGGGTCGCCGCCGAGCAGCTCGGCGGTTCCGGAGTCGGCGCGCAGCAGGCCCAGCAGGACCCGGATGGCGGTGGACTTGCCGGCGCCGTTGGGGCCGAGGAAGCCGTGGACCTCGCCGGTGGCGACGGAGAGGTCGAGTCCGTCCAGTGCGTGGGTGCGGCCGAACGCCTTGTGCAGTCCGGCGACGGTGATTGCCTTCGTCATGATTCTGAACGTACGCTACTTTCACAAACTTGTGAAGCTAGGGAAACGTATAAAGTCAGGAGGGTGGCGGACGACATGGATGTACAGGCGCAGGCGCAGGACGTACGGAACGACGAGGCGGTCTCCCGCTTCGTGGAGCGGTTCGCCGCGCAGCTGACCGAGGCGGGAATGCAGCGGATGGCCTCGCGGGTCTTCGCGCAGCTGCTCGCGAGCGACAGCGGATCGATGACCTCGGCGGAGCTGAGCGAGGCGCTGCAGATCAGTCCGGCGGCGGTGTCGGGGGCCGTGGCGTACCTGACGCAGGTGACCATGGTCAGCCGGGAGCGCGAGCCGGGCTCGCGGCGGGACCGGTACGTGCTGCACAACGAGCTCTGGTACGAGACGTTCACCCGGCGGGACCAGGTGCTGACCCTCTTCGAGAAGACGCTGCGCGACGGGGTCGCCGGGCTGGGCGCGGACAGCCCGGCGGGGGTGCGGATGGCGGAGACGGCGGAGTTCTTCGAGTTCCTGCAGGGCGAGATGGCCGGGATGATGGACCGCTGGCGCGCCCACCGGGCCACCCTGAACCTGCCGTAGCCCGGGGCCGGGGGCCGGTGCCCCGGACTCCGGGCGGGGCCGGGTTCCGCGTCAGCGCGGCAGTGTCAGGGACCAGGCCGCCGGGCGGAGGGTCCAGGTGCGGCGCCGGACCGGGCCCGCCACCAGCGCGTCCGCCCGGTAGCGGAAGTCCGAGCCCGACACCGTCACCGAACCCGCCCTCGCCCGCAGCGAAGGCCCGCCGGCCAGCCGGACCGTCACCTCGGCCACACCGTCGGACGACACCGGCACCACCCGGAGGTCCTCCACCACCCGGTCCACGTCCACCAGGACCCGCCCGTCCACCTCCACCCGCAGCCGGTGCCCCGCCGCCGTCCCCGACGGGACCAGCGTCCGCACCAGCGAGCGGTACGCAGTCCAGACGGACGGCCGCGGTACCGCCCGGACGGGTGGAATCCGCAGATCCCCGAGCACCACCCCGTCGCTGTCGTCCACCAGCAGGTCCCGCATCCGCACGGCCCCGTCCAGCACCGACCGCGCCGCCGCCACCGCGGACAGCGGTACGCCCAGGGACCGGGCCAGCCCCAGCGAGCCCGCGGGGCCGACCGGGACCAGCGACAGGGCGCCCTCGCCCAGCCTCCGCTCCCGGTACAGCAGCCCCACGGCCCGGACCAGCGCACGGTCGTCGCCCACGATCACCGGCTGCCGATGACCCCGGCGGGCAAGTGCCCGCGCAAACTCCTCCTGCGAGTCCGGGAGGCAGATTTTCGCTGCCGCGCCCGCTGACAGAACATCCTTCGCGATCCGCACGGACTCGCCGTCAAGACGGCGGGCGACCGGGTCGACGAGCACGAGCAGGCCGCCTACCGGCGCGCCCGCATGGCTCATGGTGGGCTCTGGAGCCGACACCTCGGTCCTTCCTCGGGTAGCATCTTTGTGCAAGAGGCCCTTGCGCTATTGCGCCAGGGCCTTCGTCTATTCCGGGGTACCGGTCCGACGGCTCAGCCTGCGGTGTACATCGTCGTACGCCCCCTGACCTTGGACATGCCCCATCCGGAAGAGGTGTACGCCTGTGCCCGCTCTTGTGCTGCTCGGAGCTCAGTGGGGTGACGAGGGCAAGGGAAAGGCCACCGACCTGCTCGGTGGATCCGTTGATTATGTGGTGCGCTACCAGGGTGGCAACAACGCCGGCCACACGGTCGTCGTAGGCGACCAGAAGTACGCGCTGCACCTTCTCCCTTCCGGCATCCTCTCCCCCGGATGCACCCCTGTCATCGGCAACGGCGTCGTCGTCGACCCGGCCGTCCTGCTCTCCGAGCTGCGCGGTCTGAACGAGCGCGGCATCGACACCTCCAAGCTGCTGATCAGCGGTAACGCGCACCTGATCACGCCGTACAACGTCACCCTCGACAAGGTCGGCGAGCGCTTCCTCGGCAAGCGCAAGATCGGCACGACCGGCCGCGGCATCGGCCCGACGTACGCGGACAAGATCAACCGCATCGGCATCCGCGTCCAGGACCTGTACGACGAGTCGATCCTCACCCAGAAGGTCGAAGCGGCGCTCGAGGGCAAGAACCAGCTCCTCGCGAAGCTCTACAACCGCCGCGCCATCGAGGCCGCCGCGATCGTGGAGGAGATGCTCCAGTACGCGGAGCAGATCAAGCCGTACGTCGCCGACACCACGCTGATCCTCAACAACGCGCTCGACGAGGACAAGGTCGTGCTGTTCGAGGGCGGCCAGGGCACCCTGCTCGACGTCGACCACGGCACGTACCCCTTCGTCACGTCCTCCAACCCGACCGCCGGCGGCGCCTGCACCGGCACCGGCGTGGGCCCGACGAAGATCAGCCGTGTCATCGGCATCCTGAAGGCCTACACGACCCGCGTCGGCGCCGGCCCGTTCCCGACCGAGCTGTTCGACCAGGACGGCGAGGACCTGCGCCGCATCGGCGGCGAGCGCGGCGTGACCACCGGCCGCGACCGCCGCTGCGGCTGGTTCGACGCGCCGATCGCCCGTTATGCCACCCGCGTGAACGGTCTGACGGACTTCTTCCTCACCAAGCTGGACGTGCTGACCGGTTGGGAGCAGATCCCGGTCTGCGTCGCCTACGAGATCGACGGCAAGCGCGTCGAGGAGCTCCCGTACTCCCAGACGGACTTCCACCACGCGAAGCCGATCTACGAAAACCTCCCCGGCTGGTCCGAGGACATCACCAAGGCCAAGACGTTCGCGGACCTCCCGAAGAACGCCCAGGCGTACGTGAAGGCCCTCGAGGAGATGTCGGGCGCCCCGATCTCCGCGATCGGCGTCGGCCCCGGCCGTACCGAGACGATCGAGATCAACTCGTTCCTGTAGCAGCACCGCGGAGGGGCGGTGCGCCGGTGGCGCACCGCCCCTCCGGCGTGTCCGCCGCCGAAAGGCCGCGGGAGCCCCCGGCCGGTAAACTGGTGTCATCAGGCCCGCGCCGTTCAGCCGCGGGAGCGCACCGCTCGGTCAGACCTCCGCGAGGGTGCGCCCACTTCTCCCTCGACGGCATGCGCATCACTTCGCGCCGGTAGCGGGCAATTCCCTTAGCTGGCACAGGAGTTTGCCATGAGCAACGCCCTGCCCCGGGCGGCGGCCCTTGCTGCCGCAGCCCTCCTGACCACCACCGGCGCCTTGATGGGCGCCACCCAGGCGTCGGCCCTGCCGACGACCCCGACCTGCCGTGTGGCCGACCTGGAACTGGCCGTCGGCGAGCCGGACGCCACCGGTGAGTCGGTCAACTACCCGATCCTGTTCACCAACACCACAGGCAAGACCTGCGCGTTGCGCGGATACCCGGGCGTCAGCGTCACGGATGCCCGGCACCGCCAGATCGGCACTTCCGCGATCCGCACCGGCGAGCCGATCAGTACGGTGTTCCTCGGCCCCGACGACACCGTGACCGCAATCATGCGCACCAACAGCCCGGACGTGGCGCCGAAGTGCCGGCCCAAGTCGACCTACGTCAAGGTCTACCCGCCCAACAGCGGCGTGGCCGAGGAGATCCACTACAACCTGAGGGTGTGCGGAATGTTCGAGATAAGCCCGGTGGAGGCTTCGGACTGAGTGCCGCCCGCACAGCTGCACCGAAGAGGCGGTGCACCGAAAGGGCGGTGCACCGTACGGCGCACCGCCCCTTTGCCTGCCCGTCGTCGGGTCAGACCGTCTGGTACCAGCCGAGCAGGTCGAAGACCAGGTCGATGTCCTGCCAGCCCTGGTTCCAGAAGTCGACCATGCCCCCCTTGCCCCCGGAGGTCTGCACCAGGTTCGGGACGGTCTGGCCCGCAGTCCAGTTCAGGGACGAGGAGACGGGCCGCTGCGGCGTGACCGCGGTGCCCTTCAGGTAGTCGGGCCACGTGTTCGGGTCGGCGGCGACCGAAAGGAAGCCCGCCCCGGTGGTGTTGGTGACCGTGGTGTTCAGCACCCAGCCGTCGATGTCGGAGTTCGTCGTATCGCCGTCGAGTCGCACGGGGAGGTACGTACGGGCCGGGATCGGGCCGGCCTTCCGGCCCCAGCTGTCCTTGCGGGTGTCCATGATCCGGTACGGCCCCGCGATGGACACGAGGGCGGACCTGCTCTCGGTGCTGTAGTAGCCGACCACGTCGGCCACCACGTCGGCCCGGTCCCAGCTGCCGTTGCGGATGGTGATCTTCCCGTCGGGGCCGATCGGCACGATCACCGAGTTGGCGACCGTCTGACCGGCGGTGAAGTTCAGGCTCGACGTGGACGGGGCCGCCTGCCCGCCCGGGTACGCGGTCAGGTGTCCGGCTGCCCGGGGGTTGGTCACCGTCAGGTTGAGCGCCACGGCGGTGGCGCCCTTCGGTACGCCACCGCGCCCGGCGATGTCGACCCCGAAGGTGCCGTAGCCGGGGACCTGGCCCTTCGCGGTACCGAGGCCCTCCCGGGTGTCGACGGCGCGGACCGGGTCCAGGGTGGTGTAGCCGCTGGCGGTCGACGCCGTGAAGTAGCCGGTGACGTCCGCGAGCAGGTCGACCGGCTCCCAGCCGCCGTTGATCAGGTGCACGGAGCCGTCCTCGCCGACCGGCACGATGACCTGGTTCGCAACGGTCTGCCCCGCGGCGTAGTTCAGGTTCGACCCCTCGTCGAAGCCGTAGTCGCGGGGCTGGGCCACGACGTGGCCGGCTCCCGTGGCGTTGGTGGCGGTGACGTTGAGGACCACTGCGCGGACCCCGACGGGGACCTTCGCGGCGCCCCCGACCTTCAGGACCACCGAGCCCCGCCCCGCGACCTTGGCCTGCGCGGCGCCGAGGCCCGCGCGGGTGTCCAGCAGCCGGGTGGGCGCGTGCGGGGTGAACTCGCTGCCCGAGGTGACGAAGTCGAGCCGGTTTACGGCCTGGACGCCGTTCGTGGTGTCCTTCACGGTGACCGTGACGGCGTACGCGCCGACCTTGGCGTACTTGTGCTCGGTGTTGCGCCAGTCGGAGCCCGAGCTGGAGGCGGTGAGCCGGTCCGTGGTCCCGTCGCCCCAGGCGATGGTGATGTCGAGTTCGGCGGGTTCGCCCGTGACGAGGGTCCGCAGGTCGATCGAGTGCGCGGTGGGCGCGGTGGCTTCCAGGTCGATCGCGAGGTAGGCGTCACGCGAGGCCTCCCGCGCCCCCGCAGCGGCCGCCCCGGCCCCCGATCCGGGCAGCGGTGTGCGGACCGTACGGTCGGCAGGGCTGGAGAAGGTCTTGCCCCCGGGCAGCGTCCCGCCCTTGCCCGGGTTCGCACCGGGCGCCGCGGCCGCCCCGTGGGCGGCGGGCGCGACCGGGTCGGCCGCGTGGGCCGTTCCGGATACGAGGCCTACACCCGCCGCCACGAGGGCAGCGGAAAACATGAGACGGCGACGGAGCACCGTTCCCCCCTTGGTCTGGTGCCGAACCTTGAACAGGTTCGAAATCCCACTCAGCGTACAGACGGTCAGTGGCTTGATCCACCGGGTTCCCGCCCGGCACCGAGCAAGGCGTCGATGCCCGCCTTGATCTGCCCGACCTGCACGTCCCGCGCCATGAGGTGCTCGAACAGGCTCGGCACGAACGGGGCCAGGAGCAGGTGCGCCAGGACCGGTGCGTCGGCCTCCGGGCGGGCCTGGCGCAGCAGCATCGTGACGTGCGTGTGCATGGTCAGGTACGCACCGCTGGCGTACCGGGCGCCCGGCGAAGCGGCCTCGGCCACGGCCATCACGGCACGCTGCTCGACGAGCCGTTCGGCCAGGGTGTGCAGGAAGGCACGCAGCCGGACCGCGGGCGGCGCTTCGGGGCCGAGCGGGGCCGGCCCGCTCATGAAGGCCTCCTGGAAGCGCCGCTCGTCGTCGTCGAGAAGCGCGAACAGCAGGCTGCTCACGTCGCCGAAGCGGCGGTAGACCGTACCGACCCCCATGCCGGCGGCATGGGCGACGGCGTTCATGGTCACGGCGTCCGGCCCCTGCTCGGCGACCAGCCGCGCCGCCGCGTCGAGGATCTTCCGCCTGTTCCTGGCGGCGTCCGCACGCTCGGGCGGGGCCTGTCCCGTGACCGGGAGTTCGATGCGGCTCATACCCCGAGGCTACCGGACACCTCTTGCCAAGCGGATGACTATCCGCTTTACTCACACCGAACCGGATAGCAATCCATTTACAGATGGGGTCCTCACCATGAGCGCCAAGGTCGCGGTCGTCTACTACTCCTCCACCGGAAACGTCCACGAGCTCGCCAAGGCCGTGGCCGAAGGCGCCGAGAAGGCGGGCGCCGAGGTGCGCCTGCGCCGGGTGCCCGAACTCGCCCCCGACGCGGCCATCGACTCGAACCCGGCATGGCGCCGGCACGTCGAGGACACCCAGGACGTCGAGGTCGCCACCCTCGACGACCTCGTCTGGGCCAACGCGTACGCGATCGGCTCGCCGACCCGGTACGGCAACATCGCGGGCCAGCTGAAGCAGTTCCTCGACACCACGGGCGGCCTCTGGCAGCAGGGCGCCCTCGCCGACAAGCCGGCCACCGGCTTCACCAGCGCGCACAACGCGCACGGCGGCAACGAGTCCACGCTGCTCGCCCTCTACAACACCTTCCACCACTGGGGCTCGGTCATCGTCTCGCCCGGTTTCACCCACCCGGTCGTCTTCGGCGCCGGCGGCAACCCGTACGGCACCTCGCACCCGGCCAGCAGCGGCGCCGTCAGCGAGGAGACCCTGACCGCGGCCCGCTACCAGGGCGAGCGCCTGGCCACCTTCGCCACCCGCCTGGCCGCCACGGCCGACCTCACCTGACGCCGAGTGGGGTACGCAGGCACCCGGCGCACGGGGAGGGGCCCGTCCGATCGGCAGATCGGACGGGCCCCTCAGCGCTGTTCCGGGCGCCCGTGCGCCCGGGGGATCACCTGGTCTGGTAGACGCCGTAGACGTCGACGATGAGGTCGGCGTCCTTCCAGCCCTGGTTCCAGAAGTGGATCACACCGTGCTCGCCGTCGCTCGCCTGTGCCAGGTTCGCGACGGTCTTGCCCGCGGTCCAGTTCAGGTTGGAGGACACCGGACGCGGCGGTACGGGTGCACCGGGCTGGTCGTTCACCAGCCACGGGAACGGGCTCGGGGCCACCGAGAGGAACCCCGCGTCCGTCGTGTTGGTGACCGTCGTGTTCATGACGTAGGCCTCGTCGCCCGCCGGGTCGTCGATGACCGCGAACCCCTTCGCGATGTACCCGCGGGCCGGGAACTTCCCGCCCGGGTACCAGTCGCCGGGCACACGGGTGTCGAGGTACCGGTAGTTGCCCGTCGGCGAGTAGGCCGCCTTGCCGTCCTTGCTGTAGTAGCCGACGACGTCGACCACCACGTCGGCGGGGGACCACGAGCCGTTGAACACGTTGACCGTCCCGTCCGGGCCGACCGGCACGATCACCGAGTTGGCCACCGTCTCACCGGCCGCGAAGTTCAGGCTGGACGCGGTCGGGAGCGTGCCGCCGCCCGGGTACAGGGACAGGTGACCGGCGTCCTTGGGGTTGGTCACCGTCACGTTGAGCGCCACCGCCGTGACCCCCTTGGGAACCCCCTTCACGCCGCCGATCTGCGCGCCGAAGGACTTGCGGCCGGCGAGCCGGCCCTGGGGCGTGCCGAGCCCGTCGCGGGTGTCGACGAACCGCGTCGGGGCCATCGTGGTGTAGCCGCTGGCCGGGGTGTGGGCGAAGTAGCCCGTGATGTCGACGACCAGGTCCGCCGGGGCCCATCCGCCGTTGAAGAGGTCGACGTAGCCGTCGGCGCCGACCGGCACGATGACCAGGTTCGAGACGGACTGGCCGGCCGCGTAGTTGAGGTTCGACGTGGTGGGGACCCCGGTGTCGTCGCCGTCGCCCTCCCACACCGTGATGTGGCCCGGCTCCGCCGTGTTCGTGACCGTGACGTTGAGGGCGACCGCCTCCACGCCGGAGGCCGAGCCGGAACCGCCGGCGGGAATGCCGCCGATGCCGGTCACCTTCACGCGGGTCGTGCCGCGACCGGCGACCTTGCCCGCCTTCGTGCCGGTGCCGTTGCGGGTGTCCAGCAGCCGGGTCGGGGCGTACGGGTTGAACTCGGTTCCGTGAGTGAGGTGCGTGAACCCGTTGACGGACTGGACCCCGTTCGCGGCGTCGATCACCGTCACCTTCACCTGGTACTCGCCGACCTCGGTGTACGTGTGCGCGTCCCACCTCTCGCCGGAGCCCTTGGTGGTCACCTTGTCCGTCTTGCCGTCGCCCCAGTCGATGGTCACGTCGAGCGGCACGTCCTCGCTCGTGATCGTGGACTTGACCTCGAGGCCGAGCGCGGTGTGGGTGGAGCCGCTGATGTCGAGGTCCAGCTGCGGGTTGCCGGCAGCGGACTGCGCCTGCGCGGCGGCAGCCTTGTTCCCGGCTGTGGGCAGCGCCGTGCGGACGGAACGGTCGGCGGGGCTGTGATACGTCTTCAGTGCGGTCTTCCCGAGCTCCGCCCGGACGGGCGCGGCGGGTGCGGACGGGCCGACCGCCGCCGAGGCCATGCCCGGGATGAGTCCGAGACCCGCCGCCATCAGGGCAGCGGACATTACGAGTCGGCGATTGCGCACCGGCCCCCCATGTTTTCGTTTTTGAACGCGATTCAGTGCGAAGCGCGATCAGCGTACACAGCGATTCGGACGTCGCCCCGGGGTCCCGGCGGGGAGCACGCTCGCAGCGAAGTGAACTCAAACGGTCTCCAGCGCATAGCGCCCTCGCAGAGTTCTCACCTATCAAGTCCGAGACGTGAAAAACGGTGGACCTGAGCCATCATGCTGGGGCCATGAACACTGAACGTCACGCACCCAACTCCCGCACGCCCAGCTGGACTCCGGCCACCGGTATCGGAATGCGCAAGGCAGGAGTGCTGTTTGACGCCGTACGTGTGGACGGTGACATGGGACGCGACCTGGCCGATCTCCTCGTCACGCTCACTGGCGGTGACCCCGGCCCGATCGTCGTGCAGGCCAACGGGAAGCGGCCCGTGTACTTCCTGATCCCGGTCGGGAGTGCCGCGTACCGGATCTGGCCACCGGGCTTCACGCGGCTCGCGTCGGGGCCGCGCCGGACCACGTACATCCCCGTCCCGGCCCTCGAGGGCGCCTGGCCGCCGGCCTGGCGGTGTCCCCCGACGCGGGAGGACCGGTTCGTGCACGCCCTGCTGCTGTACCGGGCCGCCGGCCTCTACCAGGCGAGCTGCGAGATCTCCTCGGCCACCACGGCGCAGGCGTCCGCGGCCGGGTCGATCAGCGGGAAATGACCGATGCCGTCCAGCAGGGTCAGGCCCACGGTCTCCCCGGCCTTGGCCGCGGCCGCCACGTACGACTCGGCCACCGACGACGGGACCACGATGTCCTCCCGGCCATGGACGACGGCCGTCGCGATCCCGGTCGGCAGCAGGGCCGCCGGGTCCGCGAACGGCAGGCGCTCCGCCCACTGGTCGGCGCCGCCCAGCAGCTGCGCGGACGCGCCGCCGCACACACCCAGCTCCTCCGCGGCCACGAAGTCCGCGATGGGGGCCAGCGCCACCACGCCGCGCAGCAGCGGCGGGGAAGACAGCCTCCAGGCGGCCGGGGACTCGGGCGGCAGGACGTGCCGGGCTGCGGCCCACAGTGCGAGGTGGCCGCCCGCGGAGTGACCGGTGATGACCGTACGGCGCGGGTCGGCCTGCGGGAGGTGGGCCGCTGCCAGGTCCGGGAGGGCGTCCATCGCGGCGGCGACGTCGTCGAAGGTCTCCGGCCAGCGGCCGGCCACGTGGCCCCCGGCGTTCTGGCGGGGCAGGGAACTGCCGCGCCGGTACTCGACGTTGGCGACGGCGAAACCCCGGCGGGCCAGGAAGTCCGCGAGCGGGGTGATGTGGTGCCGGTCGTACGGGGCCCGCCACGCACCGCCGTGCAGGACCACGACCAGCGGGGCCGCACCCGTCGTGGTGTCGCCGCGCGGGGCGTAGAAGTCGATCAGCTGGTCGGGGTGGTCCCCGTACGACCCGGTCGCGTCGGGGGCGACCGGCGGGTGGGCGAAGGCCGAGGCGGCCTCGGCGGCGTCCCGTTCGACTGCGGGGTCCGTCATCGGCTCAACCTCTCGGTAACGCGTGGGACTGGTGTTCCGGCAGAGCGGGACCGTATCAGGCCGGAACAGAACCTTCCGTGGTGGGCGGCGGTCAGGGACGGGATGTGCGGGGGCGGACGGAGCCGAAGCCCCGCCCGCCCGGTTGCCGTGACGTTTCGCCCCTACATCACCCGAAAATGTGACCCAGTGTCCGGGCGGCACGCTCCGCATCGGCGAAACCGACGTAGAGCGGGGTGAAACCGAAGCGCAGGACGTCCGGTGCACGGAAGTCCCCGATCACACCGCGGGAGATCAGGTCGTCCATGACCTCACGGGCGTTCTCGGTGCGCAGCGAGACCTGGCTGCCGCGCCGGTCGTGCTCGGCCGGGGTGACCGATTCGACCTTGCCGGCCGGGACGTACGCCGCCACGCACTCCAGGAAGAAGTCCGTCAGGGCAAGGGACTTGGCCCGTACGGCTTCGATCGGGACCCCGTCCCAGGCGTCGAGCGCCGCTTCGAGGGCCAGCATGGACAGGATGTCCGGAGTGCCGACCCGGCCGCGTATCGCACCGGCCGCCGGGGCGTAGTCCGGGGTCATAGCGAAGGGTTCCGCGTGGCCGTTCCAGCCGGGCAGCGGGGAGTCGAACGCGGCCTGGTGGCGTGCGGCGATGTAGAGGTACGCCGGGGAACCGGGGCCGCCGTTGAGGTACTTGTACGTACAGCCGACCGCGAGGTCGACGGCGTGCTCGTCGAGGTCGACGGGGAGGGCGCCGGCCGAGTGGCACAGGTCCCAGACGGTGACGGCCCCGGCGGCGCGGGCCGCCGCGGTCAGGGCCGGGAGGTCGTGGAGGCGGCCGGTGCGGTAGTCGACGTGGTTGAGGAGGACGACGGCGGTGTCCTCCCCCATCGCCCCGACCGCGTGGGACGGGTCGACCGGGACGACGGTGAGGCCGGTCATGCGGGCGGCCGACTCGGCGATGTAGCCGTCGGTGGGGAAGGTGGACGCGTCGACCAGCAGCTGCGTGCGGCCCGGGCGGGCCAGGCGGGCGGCGCCGACCAGGGCCTTGAACAGGTTGACGCTGGTGGAGTCGCCGACGACCGTCTGCCCGGGGGCGGCGCCGATGAGCGGGGACAGCTTGTCGCCGATCCGCTCGGGGGCGGTCCACCAAGTGCCGGTGCTCCAGGACTGGATGAGCTCCGTACCCCACTCGTGGGTGATGACCTGGGCGATGCGCTGCGCGACGCCGGTCGGGAGGGCGCCGAGGGAGTTGCCGTCCAGGTAGACGACGCCGTCGGGGAGCGAGAAGCGGTCGCGGAGCTTGCCGAGCTCGTCGGCGGTGTCCAGTTCCGCGGCGCGGGCGGCCAGGTCCGCCGAGAAGTTCGCGTCAGACATGGCTTCGCGCCGTCCAGAGCTCGGGGAAGACGTTCTTCGTGGCGCGCTTCTCGAGCCAGGTCACGCCGGCCGAGCCGCCCGTGCCGGTCTTGGCGCCCATCGCGCGGCGGGTGGCGACCAGGTGGTCGTTGCGCCAGCGCCAGACGAGCTCCGCGACGTCCGTGAGGACCTCGCCGAGGCGGTGGAGGTCGAGCTGGGCGTCGGGGTCCGCGTACAGGGAGGTCCAGACGGCCTCGACCTCGGGCGAGGGCTCGTACCGCTGGGAGAGGTCGCGGTCCAGGACCTCGGCCGGGACCGGCAGGCCGCGGCGGGCCAGCAGGCGCAGCACCTCGTCGTAGAGGCTGGGCTCCTGGAGGGCCTTCTCCAGCTCCGCGTGGACGCGCGGGGCGCCGCGGTGCGGGACGAGCATGGAGGCCGACTTCTCGCCGAGCAGGAATTCCATGCGGCGGTACATCGCCGACTGGAAGCCGGAGCCCTCGCCGAGGGCGGCGCGGTAGGCGTTGAACTGGCCCGGGGTGAGCTGGGCGAGCGGGCGCCAGGAGGCGTTGAGGGCCTCGAGCTCGCGGAGGGATCGTTTCAGCGCATCCATCGCGACGGGGATGCGGTCCTCGCGGAGGGCCTTCGCGGCCGTCTCCCATTCGTGGACGATGACCGTGAACCACAGCTCCATGACCTGGGTCGTCACCAGGAAGACCATCTCGCCCGGGTCGTCCGAGCGCAGGTGCTGGAGGTGGGTGAGGACGTCCGCCTGGACGTAGTCCTCGTACGGGGTCGTGCCGGCGAAGTCGAGGTTCGGGGTGTCCGAACCGGCTCCGGAGGCATCAAGGGTGTTCGACATCGCTGTCTCCTCGACACGTGCTTCCGGGTAGCGGTCCGCTCCTTCCGATGGGTGAGTGGAGCCCCGGTCCCCTGCCCGCATCATAGGACCGGTTGCCGGACTCCCTCCAGCGCGGTGTGACCGGGGTCACGGTCACTTTTGGGACACTGTGGCCGATCGGGGCCCCGGCGCGGGGCCCCGATCGCGTAGGTCTGCGCGCGGCTCAGGCGCCGAGGACGTCCGCCGCCGTCTCGGACGAGTCGCGCAGGAAGGTCGAGCAGCGCTCGTACTCCTCCTTCTCGCCGATCGCTTCGGCTGCCCGGGACAGGGCGTACAGGGCGCGCAGGAAGCCGCGGTTCGGCTCGTGCTCCCACGGCACCGGGCCGTGGCCCTTCCAGCCCGCGCGGCGCAAGGCGTCGAGGCCGCGGTGGTAGCCCGTACGGGCGTACGCGTACGACTCGACGGTGCGGCCGGCGGCGAACGCCTCGTCGGCGAGGGTCGCCCAGGCGAGGGACGAGGTCGGGTGCGCGGCGGCCACCTCGACGGCGGGCGTGCCCGCGGCGAGGGCCTCGCGGCCCGGCTCGTCGGGGAGGTGGGTGGGGGCGGGGCCCCCGAGCAGGTTCTGGTGAATGGACATGGTCCAAGTCTGGGGTATCGGGCCCCTCCGCGGTGCGGTGGTGGCGCGTACGGACGGTGGTCCAACCACCGCTGCGGCTCCCGTGGGTGAGGGGTGGTGGGCCCCCCACCACCAGTCGGCCCAGTCGTGTGCCCGGCGCACCTCCCCGGCGAGGGGGCCGCGGGCGGACGGTAGGAGGGCCATCGACGAAGGGGGAGTCGTGAACACCACCATCAGCAGCGCGAGCAGCAGCACGTACCAGGGTGTCCCGGCGGGACGACGGAAGCTCGCGGACGAGGCCGTCGAGGAGCTGTGCGCGGCGGTGTTCACGTCCTTGCGGCGCAAGGACCAGCGGGAGCGGGGACGCCAGTACGTACGCGGGCTGCTCGGGGCGGAGGGCCGCAAGTCGATCCGCAACATCGCGCAGCAGCTGGGGGCGGGGGCCGGCGCCACGGCGGCGGAGCAGAGCCTGCACCACTTCATCGCGGCGTCGACCTGGGACTGGCAGCCGATCCGCGCGGCCCTGGCGCAGTACCTGGGGCAGGCCGCTCCGCTCGACGTGTGGGTCGCGCAGCCGATGGCGATCCCGAAGGGCGGGGAGCACTCGGTGGGGGCGGGGCACCGCTTCGACCCGCACCGGGGGCAGATGTTCCGCGGGCAGCAGGCGTTCGGGATGTGGTTCACCTCGCCGGGGGTGGTCACGCCCGTGGGTTGGCGGCTGTTCCTCGGCGAGGAGCCGGAGGCCGCGCAGACCGAGTCGTACGAGGGCTACGAGGAGTGCGCGGTGACGGGCGTGCTCGACACCCTGCGGGAGTCGGGCCTGGCGACGCGGCCGGTGGTGCTGGACATCCGGGACATCGCGACGCGGGCCACCCTGAACCGGTTCGCGGAGGCGCGGGTGCCGGTGGTGGGGCGGATCAGCCCCGAGGCGCGGCTGCTGGTGACGGACCCGCGGCTGCCGGGCTTCGGAGCGGGCACGCTCGCCGCGCGGGACATCCTGCAGAACGTCAGGGGGCTGCGGATGCCGGTGCAGTGGGCGGCTCCGGACGCACCGGGGGCGCGGCGGACCTCGCTGGTCGCGGCGGTCCGGGTGATGGTGCCGGATCCGGCTCCGGGGCGGCGGCGCGAGGTGCTGCTGTTCGGCGAGTGGGAGTCGGCCCGGCGGCTGCCGACGCAGCTGTGGGTCACGGACATGGTGCGCACGGATCCGGGGGCGCTGGTGCGGATGACGAAGACGGCGCACCGGGTGTCGGCGGCGGCCGGCCTCAGCGTGCAGGAGATCGGGCTCCGGGACTTCTCCGGCCGCTCCCTGCCGGGCTGGCACCGGCACGTGACCCTCGCCTCGGTGGCCCACGCGGCCCGCTGCCTGGAGCCGGTGGCTCCCCCGGTTCCCGCGCGGCACAGCCTGGTCCGCCGCCCGCGCCCCCAGCACCCGACCCTGGCCACCCGCTGACGAAGGGCCCGGCCCACGCTCGCAAGACGGTGGGCCGGGCCCTTAGGCACAGCAGGTGGAGCGGGCGGAGCGGGTGCTACTTCAGCTTCGTGCCCGTCGAGCGCAGGTTCGCGCACGCCTCGGTGACGCGCTTGGCCATGCTCGCCTCGGCGAGCTTGCCCCAGGTGCGCGGGTCGTAGGTGGACTTCTTGCCGACCTCGCCGTCGACCTTCAGGACACCGTCGTAGTTGCGGAACATGTGGTCCGCGACCGGGCGGGTGAAGGCGTACTGGGTGTCGGTGTCGAGGTTCATCTTCACGACGCCGTTCTCCAGCGCGGTGGCGATCTCCTGCTCGGAGGAGCCGGAGCCGCCGTGGAAGACGAAGTCGAACGGGCTGGTCTTGCCGTACTTCTCGCCGACACCCTGCTGCAGGTCCTTCAGCAGCTCGGGACGCAGGACGACGTTGCCCGGCTTGTAGACGCCGTGCACGTTGCCGAAGGAGGCGGCCAGCAGGTAGCGGCCCTTCTCGCCCAGGCCCAGGGCCTCGGCGGTGCGGATCGCGTCCTCGACGGTGGTGTACAGCTCGTCGTTGATCTCGTGGGTGACGCCGTCCTCCTCGCCGCCGGTCGGGGTGATCTCGACCTCGAGGATGATCTTCGCGGCGGCGGCCTTGGCGAGCAGCTCCTGGCCGATGGCCAGGTTGTCGGCCAGGGTCTCGGCGGAGCCGTCCCACATGTGCGACTGGAAGAGCGGGTTCAGGCCCTTGGCCACGCGCTCGGCGGAGACCTCGAGCAGCGGGCGGACGTAACCGTCCAGCTTGTCCTTGGGGCAGTGGTCGGTGTGCAGCGCGACGGTGACGTCGTACTTCGCCGCCACGATGTGCGCGAACTCGGCCAGGGCGACCGCGCCCGTGACCATGTCCTTCTTGTACTGGCCACCCAGGAACTCCGCACCACCGGTGGAGATCTGGATGATGCCGTCGCTCTCGGCCTCCGCGAAGCCGCGCAGTGCAGCGTGCAGGGTCTGGGTCGAGGTCACGTTGATCGCCGGGTAGGCAAACTTGCCTGCCTTCGCCCGGTCGAGCATCTCGTTGTAGACCTCGGGGGTTGCGATGGGCATCTGTCCGCTCCTTGGATGTGCGGGGAGTGTGCGATTGCTGGCCCTGACCTGGGGGCGACGTAACCGTCGGGCTCATCCTTCCAGACTCTGCGCGACACTCCACCCGTGCAGGCTGGACCGTTTCACGTGAAACATTCGGTCCGGCCGGGAAAGAGCAGGTCAGGACCTGTGCCCGGAGCCCCGGGGACCTAAGTCACCAGTTCTCCGGGAGGCCAGAATGCGAGATCGGGCGCGATCGGACGGGATCAGGCCAGGTCGAGGTCGGCGAGCTGGTACCCGGTGAGGTACGGCAGACCCGCCTCGGCGATGGCGTCCGCGGCTCCGCGGTCCACGATCGTGGCGACGGCGACGACCTCGCCGCCGGCCTCGCGGACGGCCTCGACGGCGGTCAGCGGGGACCCACCGGTGGTCGAGGTGTCCTCGACGACCAGGCAGCGCTTGCCCTTCACGTCGGTGCCCTCGATACGGCGCTGCATGCCGTGGGCCTTCTGCGCCTTGCGGACGACGAAGGCATCGAGGCGTCCCCCGCGCGCGGCGGACGCGTGGAGCATCGAGGTCGCCACCGGGTCGGCGCCCAGGGTCAGACCGCCGACGCAGTCGAAGTCCAGGTCGGCGGTGAGGTCGAGCATGACCTGGCCGACCATCGGGGCGGCCTCGCCGTCCAGGGTGATCCGGCGGAGGTCGATGTAGTAGTCGGCCTCCTTGCCGGAGGAGAGGGTCACCTTGCCGTGCACGACGGCCTTGTCCTTGATCTGCTGCAGAAGCGCATCGCGTGTGCCTGACGGCATTACTTCGTTGACGTCACTCATGGCCCCGAGCTTAGTTGCGCCGCGGCCCGGGCTAGGACAGCCGCCGCCAGGTCCACGTCGTGGAGATCTCCAGCGGGTCCACGGGGCTGACCAGGCGCGGCAGGGTGTTCAGCCCGTTCGGCGGCCCGGACTGCGGCTCCACGCAGACGGCCTCGGGCTGCTCGTCGTACACGACCACCCATTCCGCCCGGCTGCTGATCTTCAGTTCGAGCGCGCCGGGCCAGGTCAGGGTGACCTCGACGCCTTCCGGCATGCCGAAGCAGTCGTCCCAGGGGCCGGGCAGGGGGTCGATGCGCTTGCCGGTGGGCAGGTGGTCGGGGCCGCGCTCCTCCTGCCAGGCGGGGGCGAAGTCGAGGCGTACGTCCTCGCCGCCGGCGCCGAGGTTGCGCTGGAACCAGGGGTGCCAGCCCGCCTGGGCCGGGAAGGAGTCCTGGTACGTCTCCACGCCCAGGGTGAGGGTCAGCGAGTCGGGGCCCAGCTCGACGATCTGCGTGACCCGGCCCGGGTACGGCCAGGGCTCGACGAGGTCGTACGTGAACGCCGCCTCGGTGGCGGCCACCCGGGCGGCGCGCCAGGGCGCGTCGCGGGCGAAGCCGTGGAGGGCGTGCGGCGGATGGTTGAGCGGCAGCTGGTGGACCACGGCCCCGTCCTGGAACCGTCCGTTCGCGGTGCGCCCGCACCACGGGACCATCGGGAAGCATCCGTAATGGGCACCCTGGCGCAGCAGCTCCGTGCCGTCGATGCGCAGGCTGCTGATCCGGCAGCCGTTCTCCTGGTCGACGGTCACCTCGACGCCGCCTGCGCTCAGTTGCGTACTCATGCAGCCGACTCTAGATCAGCGGCGGCGGCGCAGGGCTCGGCCGACCACGACCGCCGAGGCCAGCGCCAGGGCGGCCGCCGGGGCGATCCAGCGCAGGTTCGCACCGGCACTGGAGTTCGCGGGTGCGGGAACCGGGGCGTAGCGGCCGCGCGGGGGCGCGTGGTCCACTTCCTCGGCGCTGCGGCCGATCATGGTGCGGCGGGCGTGGGCGGCCTCGGCGGGGGGCTGCGCGGCTGCGCCGAACCCGTCGATCTCCCCGCTCTGCCCGATCTGGCCGCCCTCGCCGATCTGGCCGAAGTCCGGGAGGCCCTCGAAGTCGCCGTCCATGAAGGGGCCCAGGGAAGGGGGCGGCACCTCGGTGTCGAAGACGGAGGCCGTGACCTCCGTGACGCCGCCGTCGTCCCCGTCCTCCGCGCCGGGTGCGTCGCCCTCCGCCTCCTCAGCCTCGGCGATCACGTCGGTCACCGGCTCCGCCGTTTCGGCAGCCAGCGCCGCGAGCTGCTCGGCGGCCCGGTCCAGGAGCCGCTGGACGGCGGTGGCGGTGGCCTCCGGTGCGAAGGCGGCGGCCCGCCCGTCGGCGGCGGCCTCGGCGGTGAACCCCAGCCGTGTCCCGTCGTCCACCGGGGTCAGCAGCAGCGCCAGGGACAGCTTGACGGCCCCGCTGCCGCGGATCTCCGTGCCCTCACCGGCCACGGTGAAGACGTACGGATCCCGTTCGGTGACGGACAGGGCCCCGCGGTAGGTGACGGTGTTCCCGCCGACCCGCACTTTGAGGCGGCCCGACACGGGCCCGGACGCGGCGTCCGCGTCCTGCTGGAGCCCGGGTACGCAGCGGGCCACCAGGGCGGGGTCGCGCAGCACGGCGCGGAGGTCGTCTACCGGTACCGGAACGAACACCTGATGCTCCATGTGGTCGAGCCTACCGACGAGAGACCCTCCCGCACCCGGTCCGGCGCTTACGAATACCGCGGGTGCGGGAGCGTCGAGGGCGGCAGGCCCGCCACCCTGGTGCGCTCCGCGTCGCGCGCGGCGTCCCGAAGTGACTGCGTGGACAGCGAGCGCAGCCCCGGCGTGTCGCGGTCGACGCGCAGCTCGGGGACCTGTTCCCGGCCGGCCAGTACGAAGCCCCAGTCCTGCGGCAGCGCGTCGGCCGTGCCGAGGCTACGGTCGGGGCCGGCGGCGAAGCCGGAGAGCCGGCCACCGGCGCTGTAGGGAGCGGTGCGCAGGCCGGCCGCGCGCAGGGTGGCCTCGACCGTCCAGTACGTACGCGGGCGCGTGGCCAGCGGTCCGGCGTGCACGGCGAGCCGCCCGCCGGGGCGCAGGGCCCGGGCCGCGAGCCCGTAGAACTCCTGCGAGTACAGCTTCGTGCTGGGGGTGATGCCCGGGTCGGGGAGGTCGGAGACGATGACGTCGTACCGGTCCCGCGCGGCCCGCCCCCGCAGCCAGCGGAACGCGTCCTGCGTGACGACCCCGAGGCGCGGGTCCTCGTACACCCGGCCGTTGAGCGCGGACAGCATCGGGTCGGTGCGGGCGAGCCGGACCACGCCGGGGTCGAGCTCGACGACGGTGACGGAGGCGACGTCGCGGTAGCGCAGCACCTCGCGCGCGGCGAGCCCGTCGCCGCCGCCGAGGACCAGGACCCGGGTGTGCGGGCCGGTCATCGCGGGGTGCACGAGGGCCTCGTGGTAGCGGTACTCGTCGTAGCCGCTGACCCGCAGCCGGCCGTCGAGGAACAGGTCGAGGGAGCGCGGGGAGCCGGTGGCGGGGCCGGTCAGCACCAGCTCCTGGACGCCGGTCTGCCGTGCGACCCGGACCTCGCCGCCGTAGACGGCGCGCCGGGCGACCCGTTCGAAGTCGTCGGCGAGGACGGTCGCGCAGGCGAGGACGGCCAGCACGGTGACGTTCGCGGTGATGAGCAGCCAGCGGGAGCGCCGGCTCAGGTCGCGGCGGAACAGCCACAGGACCAGGCCCGCGCCGACGACCGCGTTGACGGTGCCGGTCAGCATGGCGCCGGTGAGCTGGCCGAGCACCGGCAGCAGCAGGAACGGGAAGGCCAGCCCGCCGACCAGGGCGCCCACGTAGTCGGCGGCGAACAGGTCGGCGACGGCGCCGCCCGCGTCCTGCCGGCGGATCCGCTGGATGAGGACCATCAGCAGCGGGATCTCGGCGCCGATGAGCACGCCGATCGTGAACGAGAACGCGACGAGGGCGGGCCGGGACTCGCCCAGCCACGCGAAGCTCGCGTACAGCGCTATCGCCGAGAGCCCGCCGAGCAGGGCGAGGCCCGCCTCGATGACGGCGAATCCGAACGCGGGCCGCCTGCGCAGCCGTTTGGCCAGCAGGGAGCCGACCCCCATCGCGAAGACCATGACGGACAGCACGACGGACGCCTGGGTGACGGAATCGCCGATGAGGTAGGAGCCGAGGGCGAGCAGCTCCAGCTCGTACACGAGCCCGCAGGCGGCGCAGACGAACACGGTGGCCAGGACGAGGAGTCGGCCGGTCCGGGGCCGTACGGGCAGGGCGGCCGGGAGGCTCGCCACGCCCCCCGGCTCCGGAGCCGGGAGCACCCGGCGCGGGACGGAACGGTCGATCATGAAGCGAACGGTACGTCACCGCCCACTCGCATCCAGTCACCCACATGGGTGCAAGTGACCTACTGTTCCAGCCGGTTGGCGTAACCGCGTGGGCACGCGTGCGGCGCCCGCGCCCCGGAACGCCCAGCCCAGTCCCGCACTACCCTGCGGCGGGCTCCAGGGCGCCCGCGGATGCGCCCACGCGCACACCGACCCTCGTACGAGTGGCCACCAACTGGCCTTCCTGCGGGTACGCGTGCCAGGTGCGCCAGCGCACCTGCCCCTCGTGGCGCTGCGCGAGCATGGCGGTGAAGGCGTGCGGGCTGCCGGGAAAGGTTCCGGCCAATCCGTTCGGGTGATCCGCGACCAGCGCCAGCAGCTCCTGCGCACGTCCCGCGAAGGAGCCCTGCGACAGGGTCTCGACCCGCGCGGCGAACTCGTACTCCCAGCCCCCCATCCTCTTGGCCACGCCGAGCGGCAGCGGCGTACTGCTGCCGGGCATGCAGGCGACCGTCTCCGAGCAGAGCACCCGGCCCTCCTCCAGGAGCACTTGGTGCGAGGCGCCGAGCAGGCGCAACTCCACCTTCGCACCCGCCAGTTCGAGGTTCAGTACGGCCAGGGCGGGCAGCCGGTCCCGACCCAGGGCCCAGGCGAGATCGGCGGCACGCGTGTCGGTATAGGTGGTCTGGAGGGTCGTGAGCATGAGTCGGCTCCGCAAACGCGCGAGGGAGATGGGCCGGGGCCCGCCAGCGGTAGTCAACGGGTGGGGGGACACCGGCACGGGTCCACAGGAAGTCCAGGGAGGTCCGAGGACTGGTCTACTCAACCGAGGGAATCATGAAAGGCACGGCACTCACAGCGTTTTTACCCAACTTGATTGGGTTTACATCCCCCCGGGGGCTACACAGTTCACGTGTTCAACCTCGGGCGTCCCGCGCGTCGCACCGCAGCGGACCGGGAGCACCGAACATGAGGGCGCCCGACGGCAGTTAGCGCCGTCGGGCGCCCCGACGCACGCGGCGCCAGCTGCCCCGTGTCAGCTGGAACCGCATCCTCCGCCGCCGCCGCAGGAGGACGAGCCCCCACCGCACGACGAGGAGGAACCGCAGGACGAGCCGCCCCCGCACGAGCTGGAACCCCCGCCACCGTTCGCCCACCACGAAGAGCGGGAGCCCGAGCCGGAATCGGCGCCGGTCCAGGCGCGGGCCACCTTGCGCACCAGGAGCACGAAACCCAGGACGACCAGCGCCACCAACACCAAGCCGAAGACAGACATGACACCCAACCCCCGTTCACGTTCCCGCCCCGGTCCCCCGGGGTGTGAAGGGGGGATGCCCGCACGCCACCCGGGCCAAAGCACACTTGAGCAAGTCCAGAGGTTCCCCGCAGGATGGCGCCCATGAGCGCACCCGTGGGCGGCAGCCGCCCCCTCCTGAACCGCCGCCTGGCCTCCTTCGGTACGACGATCTTCGCGGAGATGTCGGCCCTGGCCGCCCGCACCGGGTCGATCAACCTGGGCCAGGGCTTCCCCGACACGGACGGCCCCGCCGAGATCGCCGAGGCCGCCTCCCGCGCCGTGCTCTCGGGCCTGGGCAACCAGTACCCGCCCGGCCCCGGCATCCCGGAGCTGCGCACCGCGATCGCCCGGCACCAGCAGCGGTTCTACGGCCTGGCCCCCGACCCGGACACGGAGGTCCTGGTCACCGCCGGCGCGACGGAGGCCATCGCCGCCTCGCTGCTCGCCCTGCTCGAACCCGGCGACGAGGTCATCGCGCTGGAGCCGTACTACGACTCGTACGCGGCCTGCATCGCGATGGCCGGCGCCACCCGCGTGCCGGTCACCCTGCGCCCGGACGCCGGAGCCTTCGCGCTCGACCTCGACGAACTGCGCGCCGCGGTCACCCCGCGCACCCGGCTGCTCCTGCTCAACACCCCGCACAACCCGACGGGCACGGTCCTGACCCCGGCCGAGCTCGCGGCGATCGCGGAACTGGCGGTGGAGCGGAACCTCCTCGTCGTCACGGACGAGGTCTACGAACACCTGGTCTTCGAGGGCGCCCACGTCCCACTGGCCTCGCTGCCCGGCATGCGCGAGCGCACGGTCACCATCAGCTCGGCCGGCAAGACGTTCTCGTTCACGGGCTGGAAGGTCGGCTGGATCACCGCCCCGCCGGAGCTCGTCTCCGCGGTCCGCTCGGCGAAGCAGTTCCTGACGTACGTCTCCTCGGGACCGTTCCAGTACGCCATCGCGGAGGCCCTGGACCTCCCCGACGGCTACTACGAGGGCTTCCGAGCCGACCTGGCCGCCAAGCGCGACATCCTCGCCGACGGCCTCACGGCGGCCGGCTTCGAGGTCTACCGCCCCCGCGGCACGTACTTCATCACCACGGACATCACCCCGCTCGGCGAGAAGGACGGCCTCGCCTTCTGCCGCGCCCTCCCGGAACGCTGCGGTGTCGTCGCCATCCCGAACCAGGTCTTCTACGACCACCGGTCCGCAGGAGCGACCCAGGTCCGCTGGGCCTTCTGCAAGAAGACCGAGGTCCTCGAAGAGGCCGCGGAGCGCCTGCGCCGGCTCTGAGGCCGGGCCATCGGGGGGACGCCTCGGGGGCGGGCCGATTTCACCGGAGATTCCGGGGGCATTCACGCCCTCGGGGAGGTGGTGAGCTTTAGGGTGCCCGAGGCTCTCCTCGTCGGGATGGGCGAACGCAGGCAGCGCGGGAAAGACGGGGTTCATGACGGCGACGGGCAGTGCGTCGGTTCCCGTGCGGCCGCAGGAGCTCCGGACCGGCAGGGTGCCCGCCGCCCTCGTCGCGCTCGGGGTGTTCGCCGCCGTCCGGGCCTCAGGGGCGCTGGTGCTCACCGTCGGGGCCTGGTGGGCCGGGCGGAGCCCCGTCCGCGTGCTCGGGCACTCCTGGGACTCCGTCTGGTACCTCGGCATCGCCGTGCACGGCTACGGCCGCACCCAGATGTGGGCCGAGTCCGGGCTGGTGCAGAGCGACTACGCCTTCTTCCCGCTGTACCCGCTGCTCGTGGGGCTGGCCGGGGCCACCCCCTGGGCCGGGCTGCTCGTGGCCTGGACCGCCGCGGCGGTGGCCGCCCTCGGGGTGTACCGGGTCGGGGAGCTGTTGCTCGGCCCGCGCGTCGGGGTGCTGCTGGTGGCGCTGTGGGCGGCGACCCCGCACGCGGTGGTGCTGACCCTCGCCTACACCGAGCCGCTGCTGGCCGCGCTGGCCGCCTGGGCCCTGTACGCCGTACTGCGCGAGCGCTGGCCGTGGGCCACGGGCCTCGCCGTGCTCGCCGGGCTGACCCGCCCGACCGGGATCGCCGTCGGCGCCGCCGTGTCCGCCATGGCCCTGCACGCGCTGCTCGTCCGCAGATCCCGCGCGCCCCAGGCGTGGGCGGCCGCGCTGCTGGCCCCGGCGGGCTGGGCGGCGTACGTAGCCGCCGTCGGGATACGCACGGGGGACCCGGCCGGGTACTTCACCGTGCAGCAGCGCTGGGGCTCCCGCTTCGACTTCGGCTCGTACACGACGGGCACCGTCTGGCGGGTGCTGACCGGCGGGCACGTACAGCTCGCCACCGTCGTGACCGTGGCCGTGCTGGCCGCGGCCGGGCTCCTGGCCGTGCTCCTGCTGCTCGACCGGATGCCGGCGGCCCTGCTCGTGTACACCGCCGTACTGCTGCTGATCACCTACGGCGGGGCCGGCTACTTCGAGTCGAAGCCGCGCTTCCTGCTGCCGGCGTTCCCGCTGCTCCTGCCGGTCGCCGCCGCAATGGCGCGAGCCCGGCCGCGCTCCGCGGTCGTGGTGACCGCGGGGCTGGCCGGGCTCTCGTACGGCTACGGGCTGTACCTGCTGCTCATCGCCCGTGTGCCGCTGTGACGGTCGCGACGACTAGGCGTCGTCCCCGTCCTTGTCGTCACCGTCGGTGGAGTCGATCTCCTTCTCCAGTCCGAGCTGCTCCACGAGCCACTTGTCGAACTCGATGGAGGCCCGGACCCAGCTGACCGTGGAGGAAACGAAGTGCTCCAGGCTGACGCCGGTGCCGATCAGCATCTGCGCCTCGCCGATCAGGCGCACGGAGCCGTCGTCGTGCGTGTGGCTGTAGACCTTCGGCCACAGGGTGCGGCGGTTCCAGTCGTCGATCGACTCGAGGAGCTGGGGCTTGTCCTCGATCGCGTGCGGACGGTCGTAGAAGGTCCGCACCGAGAAGACCTGCTGCTCGTCCTCGCCGCGGAACATGAAGTACGTACGGAACTCCTCCCACGGCGCCGCGAGGTCACCCTCGTCGTCGACGACGTACTTGAGCTCCATCTGCTCCAGCAGCTGCTTGACCAGATCCTGGTCGGGGACGACGGGGCCCGCCGGTCCTGTGGCCTGCGGATCGGGCTGCTGCCCTCCGAAGTTCGGAATCGAGGCCGGGTCGATGCTCACCGTGATTTCCCTTCGTGCGGATGATGTCATCCTCCCCCATTGCTCCCACCCCCTGTCCACCCCCGCACCTACGATCCGCGCAGGGCGGACAGGAGTAAGCCGCCAATAAGGCCAGGAGGGGGACGTAGGGCAGGACGCAACGGCACATCGGCGCCCGCGGGAGCCTGCCCGGGGACGCCCGCGACCAGCGGTGCGAGCGCACACTGCCGCGGCCGGGGCGCCTCGGAGGGCCTCAGAGCGCCTTGCCGACGATGAGGTCCTCGCCCGCCACGTCGACCCGTACGGTGTCGCCGTCGCGGACCTCGCCCGCCAGGATCTCCTTGGCCAGGCGGTCGCCGATGGCCGTCTGGATCAGGCGGCGCAGCGGGCGGGCGCCGTACGCCGGGTCGTTGCCCTTGTCCGCCAGCCAGGCCAGGGCGTCGGGGGTGACGTCCAGGGTCAGGCGGCGGTCGGCCAGGCGCTTGGCCAGACGGCCGATCTGGAGCTCGGCGATGTGGGCCAGCTCGTCCTCGGTCAGTGCCGAGAAGACCACCAGGTCGTCGAGGCGGTTGAGGAACTCCGGCTTGAAGGAGGCGCGGACCACCTCGAGGACCTTGGCCTTCTTCTCCTGCGCAGAGCTCACCTGGTCCATCAGGAACTGGCTGCCCAGGTTCGAGGTCAGGATCAGGATCGTGTTGCGGAAGTCCACGGTGCGGCCCTGGCCGTCCGTGAGGCGCCCGTCGTCCAGGACCTGGAGCAGGATGTCGAAGACCTCGGGGTGGGCCTTCTCGACCTCGTCCAGGAGCACCACGGAGTACGGGCGGCGGCGTACGGCCTCGGTGAGCTGGCCGCCCTCCTCGTAGCCGACGTATCCGGGCGGGGCGCCGACCAGGCGGGCCACGCTGTGCTTCTCGGAGTACTCGGACATGTCGATGCGGACCATGGCCCGCTCGTCGTCGAAGAGGAAGTCCGCGAGGGCCTTGGCCAGCTCCGTCTTGCCCACGCCCGTCGGGCCCAGGAAGAGGAACGAGCCGGTCGGGCGGTCCGGGTCGGCGATCCCGGCCCGGGTGCGGCGTACGGCGTCCGAGACGGCCCGTACGGCCTCGCCCTGGCCGATCAGGCGGCGGCCCAGCTCGTCCTCCATGCGCAGCAGCTTCTGGGTCTCGCCCTCGAGGAGACGGCCGGCGGGGATGCCGGTCCATGCGCCCACCACGTCCGCGATGTCGTCGGGGCCGACCTCGTCCTTGACCATGGTGCCCTTGGACGTTCCGGTCTTGGAGGCCTCTTCCTCCTCCTCGGTGGCCTCCGCCAGCTCGCGCTCCAGCGTCGGGATCTCCCCGTAGAGCAGCTTGGAGGCCGTGTCGAAGTCGCCGTCGCGCTGTGCGCGCTCGGCCTGGCCGCGCAGGTCGTCCAGGCGCTCCTTGAGCTCGCCGACGCGGTTGAGGGACTGCTTCTCCTTCTCCCAGCGGGCGGTCAGGCCCCGCAGGTCCTCCTCCCGGTCCGCCAGGTCCTTGCGGATCTTCTCCAGGCGCTCGATCGAGGCCGGGTCGGACTCGTTCTTCAGCGCCAGCTCCTCCATCCGCAGGCGGTCGACCGAGCGCTGCAGCTCGTCGATCTCCAGCGGCGAGGAGTCGATCTCCATGCGCAGCCGGGACGCGGCCTCGTCGACCAGGTCGATCGCCTTGTCGGGGAGGAAGCGGGAGGTGATGTACCGGTCGGAGAGGGTCGCGGCGGCCACCAGCGCGCTGTCGTTGATGACGACCTTGTGGTGGGCCTCGTAGCGGCCCTTGAGGCCGCGCAGGATCGCGATGGTGTCCTCGACGGACGGCTCGGCGACCAGCACCTGCTGGAAGCGCCGCTCCAGCGCCGGGTCCTTCTCGATGCGCTCGCGGTACTCGTCGAGCGTGGTCGCGCCGACCATCCGCAGCTCGCCGCGGGCCAGCATGGGCTTGAGCATGTTGCCCGCGTCCATGGCCGAGTCCCCGCCGGCGCCCGCGCCGACGACGGTGTGCAGCTCGTCGATGAAGGTGATGATCTGGCCGTCGCTGGACTTGATCTCGGCGAGGACCGTCTTCAGCCGCTCCTCGAACTCGCCGCGGTACTTGGCTCCCGCGACCATCGCGCCGAGGTCGAGCGAGACCAGCCGCTTGTTCTTCAGGGACTCGGGGACGTCGCCCTTCACGATGCGCTGCGCGAGGCCCTCGACGACGGCCGTCTTGCCGACGCCGGGCTCGCCGATGAGCACCGGGTTGTTCTTCGTACGGCGCGACAGGACCTGGACGACGCGCCGGATCTCCTGGTCGCGGCCGATGACCGGATCGAGCTTGCCCTCACGCGCGGCCGCCGTGAAGTCCGTGCCGAACTTCTCGAGGGCCTTGTACTGGCCCTCGGGATCGGGGGTGGTCACCCGCCGTCCTCCTCGTGCGTTCTCGAAGGCGTCCAGCAGCTTCTTCGCCGTCGCGCCCTGGGTGGAAAGGACCTCACCGGCCGCGCCGCCCTTGGCGGCGATCGCGATGAGGAGGTGTTCGGTGGAGAGGTACTCGTCGCCGAGCTTCCCGGCCTGCTGGTCGGCCTCGGCGAGTACGGCGAGCAGCTCCCGGGTGGGCTGCGGGGGTGCGACCGTGGAGCCCGTGACGCTGGGCAGGGCCGCCAGCAGCCGCTCGGCGCCGTTCCGGACCGCCGCCTGGTCGGCCTCGGTCGCCGCGAGGAGGTCGATGATGTTCTCGTTGTCCTCGCCGGCGAGGAGGGCCAGCAGCAGGTGCGCCGGGGTCAGATCCGCGTGGCCGTCCTTCACGGCCCGGCTGGTGGCCGCGTTCAGCGCGTCCCGGCTCCTGTTGGTCAGCTCGGCATCCACGTGCGACTTCTCCTCTCGGACAGGTCAGACAGGTCTCAGGAAGACTTCGGGTCTCGTGCTTCGAGTCTGCACTTTGAGTATGGCAGCGTACGCAAAGTTGAGTCTATTCCACTCAAGGGCGAATTCGTGCTCTCACGTACCCTCGGGCCATGGCTCTTGACGTACTCAACCCGACGCCCGAGTACCTCGCCTTCTGGCGGGAGCGGCACGTCTGCACGCTGACCACCCCGCGCCCCGACGGGACCCCGCACGTGGTGCCGGTGGGCGTCACGTACGACCCGGAGGCCGGCCTGGCCCGGGTGATCAGCAACAAGAACAGCAAGAAGATCCGCAACGTGCTGGCGGCCCAGGCGACGGAGCACGGCCCGGCCCGGGTGGCGGTGTGCCAGATGGCGGGACGCCGCTGGGCGACCCTGGAGGGGCACGCGGTGATCCGTACGGACGAGGCCTCGGTCGCGGAGGCGGTGGCGCGCTACGCGGAGCGCTACGGGCGCACGCCCTCGCCCAACCCGGACCGGGTCGTCATGGAGATCACCCTCGACCGGGCGATGGGCCGCGCCTGAACCCTTCGCGGAGAAGTTCAGCTTTCACCTTGTCCGGTTCAAGCACTGGACGCGGACATCACAACGGCGCCATCGTGGTCAGGTCCACGATGGCGCCGTTGTGTGGGGGAAGCACCTGGAGCGATCTGCAACGACGGGGGAATCGCTTCAGGCACTGCGGGGGGTGGCGGTGGTGATATCGGGTTCGAAGAGCTGGTGGTCGCGCTGATCAAGGTTGACGAAGACCATTCCGTAGCGCACCTCGCAGCGGACGGGCTGCGGCGCGCCGCGGGGGCGGCGCAGGCACCGGTACGCCCGGACGTCCTCGTCCTCCTCGCGCGTGATGACGATGGGCTGTCCGAACAGGGTGACCATCAACGAGTCGCCAGGGTGGGGGATGGCCGTGGCGAGGTCGATGAACTGCCAGCCGGAGCGGTAGGCAGAGGCCATTTCGCGACGGAATCCGCGGTCGTCGGGGGTCATGCCGCGGTCTCCACAACAAGGGTGCCGGCTTCGGCGTCGACGGGGGCCGAGCGCCATCCGCTGTCCATAGGTGCCGCGCGCCATCCGCTGTCCTCGAGCGGCGCCGCCCGGAAGCCTGCGGCACCCCCTTCGGCGCCCCCCAGGGTGACCCCGGCAAGTCCCAGACCGGCCACAGCCGAGAAGATGACGGTGGCAAGCGCCGAGCGAAGCATTCTCTTGTTCATGGTCGGCTTCGTCCTCACTTGATGAAATCCTCTCCCCCGCCTGTCAGACGATGGCTCATTCAGGCACATCACTGCCACAGGGACGATGCATCATGTTCTTGCATGTTCAGGACCCTGGGGGGTGGAGATTTGACCATAAACAGAACAAAAGCGACACATCCCCACTCGGTCACGGAGCTGTGCAGCGAGGGGGCACGGCTCTACACGAGCGCGCTGAGGACCGGACGTATCGCACGTGGGGATGTCAAAACGGCACCCTGCCTGCTCGATCTGGCGCTGTTGCAGCCAGATCCTGATGACGCCAATTCGCTCCGTCCGGTTCCACCGGCGGTGGCACTCGCACAGCGGCTGCATCCGATCGAACGGGAGATCCGCGACAGACGCCGGGATTCTCTCGAACTGTCCGAGGCTTTCGAGCCGTTTCTCGCCATCAGTGCGCAGAATCCGGCAAGCACCCATGCCATCACCGTGCTCGAAGGCTTCGACCCCATCAACGCGGCCCTCAACCTCGCCACCGCCGAATGCCACACCGAGATGCTGACCATCCAGCCCGGCGGCGCCCGCCCCAGCCTCGAGCTCACGGAGGCCCTTGAGCGCGACCAGCCGCTGACCGACCGCGGTGTCCGGATCCGGACCCTCTACCAGCACACCGTCCGGCACAGCCGCGGCACGCTCGCGTACGTCGACCTCCTCAAGGCCGGCAAGGTCGAGGTGCGCACGCTGGAGGAGCTCTTCGAGCGCCTCATCATCTTCGACCGGACCGTCGCCTTCATCCCGGCCAGCGACGACCGCCAGGTCGCCCTGGAGCTGCGCCACCCCGGGCTGGTCGACTACCTCATCAAGGTCTTCGAGCAGCTGTGGCACCGCGCCGTGCCCCTCCAGGAGGAAGTAACGTACCAGCACACCCGCGGGGGCATCTCGGGCGTGCAGCGCACCATCGCACAGCTCCTCATCGAGGGCCACGTCGACGAGGCCATCGCCCGCCGGCTGGGCATGAACGTACGGACCTGCCGCGCGCACATCGCGAAGCTCGCCAGCACCCTCGGCAGCGGCAGCCGCGCCCAACTCGGCTTCCTCATCGCCCGCTCCGGGATCCTCGAGGACGAGGGCGACTGAAACGCACCGGAACGCATCAGGCCCCGCCCGGGGTTCCCGGGCGGGGCCTGTGCGTTCGCTCGCTGGTCAGTCGCCCTGGCGCTTCGGCGCCGGGCGCCAGACGACCAGGGCGTTGCCCGCCACCGGCGGCTGGTACTTGACCAGATCCCGCCGGTACGAGGCGTGCACCTGGGCCTCGCGCTGCTGGAGCACGGCCGCCGCGCCGTCCACCGCCGCCGAGAGCTCGGCCACGCGCTGCTGGAGCGCCGCGACCTGGTTCTCCAGCTCGATGATCCGCTTGATGCCGGCCAGGTTGATGCCCTCGTCCTGGGACAGCGTCTGCACCGTGCGGAGCAGTTCGATGTCGCGGGCCGAGTAGCGCCGGCCGCGGCCGGCCGTCCGGTCCGGGGAGACCAGGCCGAGGCGGTCGTACTGGCGCAGGGTCTGCGGATGCAGGCCCGAGAGCTGGGCGGCCACCGAGATCACGTAGACCGGGGTCTCGTCGGTCAGTTCGTACGCCCCGCTGCCGAACCGCGGCGGTCGTCGGCGGCCGTCCATGTCATGCTCCCTTCGCGGACTCGAACAGCACGGCGCGCGGGTCCTCCGACTCCGTCGCGTCGCGGTACATCTCCAGCGCCTCGCGGGCCTTGTCCGACAGCGAGGCCGGAACGGAGACCTCCACCGTCACCAGCAGGTCCCCGCGGGTGCCGTCCTTGCGGACGGCTCCCTTGCCGCGGGCCCGCATCGTGCGCCCGCTGGGGGTGCCCGGCGGGAGCTTCAGCGTCACCGGGGGGCCGTTCAAGGTCGGGACCTTGATGTCGGCGCCCAGGGCGGCCTCGGCGATCGTCACCGGGACGGTGACGGTCAGGTTGTCGTCCTTGCGGCCGAACACCGGGTGGCTGTCCACATGGACGACGACGTAGAGGTCGCCGGCGGGACCGCCGCGCTCGCCCGGAGCGCCCTTGCCGCGCAGCCGGATCCGCTGGCTGTCGGACACGCCGGCCGGGATCCGGACCTGCATGGTGCGGGAGGACTTGGCCCGCCCGCTGCCCTTGCAGACGTCGCAGGGGGTCTCCGCGATCAGGCCGCGGCCCTTGCAGTCCGCGCAGGGGTCGGTCAGCGAGAAGCCGCCGCCGCTGCCCCGCGAGACCTGGCCGGTGCCGACGCAGGTCGGGCACACGCGCGGCGTGCCGTTCTTGTCGCCGGTGCCCGAACAGGCCTTGCAGGGCGCCTGGGAGGACATCCGGAGCGGGACCGTGGCCCCGTCCACCGCCTCCTCGAAGGAGAGGGTGACCTCCGACTCGATGTCCTGGCCGCGGCGCGGCTGGACCCGCGTCCCGGGGCCCGCGCCGCCGCGGTTGAACAGTCCGCCGAAGACGTCGCCCAGACCGCCGCCGCCGAAGCCGCCGCCCGCGCCGCCACCCGGCTGGGTGCCGCCGAACAGGTCGCCCAGGTCGAAGTTGAACGAGCCGCCCCCGCCCGGACCGGGGCGGAAGCCCCCGTTGCCGAACAGGGCGCGGGCCTCGTCGTACTCCTTGCGCTTCTTGGCGTCACCGAGGATGTCGTTCGCCTCGGAGATCTCCTTGAAGCGCTCCTCGGCCGAGGCGTCGCCCTTGTTGGCGTCCGGGTGGAACTCGCGCGCGAGCTTCCGGTACGCCTTCTTGATCTCGGCCTCGGTGGCGTCCTTCGGGACACCGAGGACCTTGTAGTAGTCCTTCTCGACGAAGTCCTTCGTGCTCATCCCCGGTGTCCCTCCTCTCGTGCCTCTACGGTTGCTGCGTCAGCCCTTGTCGGGGGCATCCGCGTCCTTGTCCGAAGGCGTGTCGCCGTCCGCGGACTCGGACTTGGGGGCGGCCCCGGGCTGGGGCTCGGCCACCGCGACCCGCGCGGGGCGGATCGTACGCTCGCCGATCCGGTACCCCGGCTGCAGGATCGCCACGCACGTCGTCTCGGTGACGTCCGGCGCGTACGAGTGCATCAGGGCCTCGTGGATCGTCGGGTCGAAGGGCTCGCCCTCCTTGCCGAACTGCTGCAGCCCCATCTTGGCCGCGGCGGTCTCCAGCGATTCGGCCACCGACTTGAAGCCGCCGACCAGCTCGCCATGGTCCCGCGCCCGGCCGATGTCGTCCAGGGTCGGGAGCAGTTCCGTCAGGAGGGACGCGACCGCGATCTCCTTGACGGCGATCCGGTCCCGCTCCACCCGGCGGCGGTAGTTCTGGTACTCGGCCTGGAGCCGCTGGAGGTCCGCCGTGCGCTCGCCGAGCGCGGTACGGGCCTGGTCCAGCTGCGCCAGCAGAGCCGTCTCCTGAGCGGACGGTGCTCCGGAGTCCCCGGCCGGGGCCGCGGCCTCCTCCTCGGAGGAAGCTGCGGCCTTCGGCTCGGCGGCGTCGTCAGGCGTGGCGCCGGCGGGGACTTCGGGCTTCTCGTCAAAACCCGGCGTCTCCTCCGACATCAGGCAGCGCCGCCCTTCGGCTTCTCGTCGTCGACGATCTCGGCGTCGACGACGTCGTCGTCGGCCTTGGCCTGACCCGCGTCACCCGCGGCACCGGCTGCACCCTGGGCGGCCTGCGCGTCGGCGTAGATGGCCTGGCCGAGCTTCTGGCTGACCGCGGCGAGCTTCTCGGTCGCGGTGCGGATCGCGGCCGTGTCCTCGCCCTTGAGGCTCTCCTTCAGCTCGGAGACGGCGGCCTCGACCTCGGTCTTGACCTCGGCCGGGACCTTGTCCTCGTTGTCCTTGACGAACTTCTCCGTCTGGTAGACGAGCTGCTCGCCCTGGTTGCGGGACTCGGCGGCCTCGCGGCGGCGGTGGTCCTCCTCCGCGTACTGCTCGGCCTCCTGGCGCATGCGGTCGACCTCGTCCTTGCCGAGCGAGGAGCCGCCGGTGACGGTCATCTTCTGCTCCTTGCCCGTGCCAAGGTCCTTGGCCGTGACGTGCATGATGCCGTTCGCGTCGATGTCGAAGGAGACCTCGATCTGCGGGACACCACGCGGGGCCGGCGGCAGGCCGGTCAGCTCGAACATGCCGAGCTTCTTGTTGTACGCCGCGATCTCGCGCTCACCCTGGTAGACCTGGATCTGCACGGACGGCTGGTTGTCCTCGGCCGTCGTGAAGATCTCGGACCGCTTGGTCGGGATCGTGGTGTTGCGCTCGATCAGCTTGGTCATGATGCCGCCCTTGGTCTCGATGCCGAGGGACAGCGGGGTCACGTCGAGGAGCAGGACGTCCTTGACCTCACCCTTGAGGACACCGGCCTGGAGGGTGGCGCCGATGGCGACGACCTCGTCCGGGTTGACGCCCTTGTTGGCGTCCTGACCGCCGGTGAGCTCCTTGACGAGCTCGGCGACGGCCGGCATGCGGGTGGAGCCGCCGACCAGGACCACGTGGTCGATCTCGGACAGCTGGATGCCGGCGTCCTTGATGACGTTGTGGAACGGGGTCTTGCAGCGGTCGAGCAGGTCCGCGGTCAGCTGCTGGAACTGCGAGCGCGTGAGCTTCTCGTCCAGGTGCAGCGGGCCCTCGGCGGAAGCCGTGATGTAGGGCAGGTTGATCGTGGTCTCCGTGGAGGAGGACAGCTCGATCTTCGCCTTCTCTGCGGCCTCGCGCAGACGCTGCAGGGCCATCTTGTCCTTGGACAGGTCGACGCCGTGGCCGTTGGCGAACTGCTTCACCAGGTAGTCGACGACGCGCTGGTCCCAGTCGTCACCACCGAGGTGGTTGTCACCGTTGGTGGCCTTGACCTCGACGACGCCGTCGCCGATCTCGAGGAGCGACACGTCGAAGGTGCCGCCACCGAGGTCGAAGACGAGAATGGTCTGGTCGTCCTTGTCCAGGCCGTAGGCCAGGGCGGCGGCGGTGGGCTCGTTGACGATGCGCAGGACGTTCAGACCCGCGATCTCACCGGCTTCCTTCGTCGCCTGACGCTCGGAGTCGTTGAAGTAGGCCGGGACGGTGATGACCGCGTCCGTGACCTTCTCACCCAGGTAGGCCTCGGCGTCGCGCTTCAGCTTCTGCAGGATGAAGGCGCTCATCTGCTGCGGGTTGAAGTCCTTGCCATCCAGGTTGATCTTCCAGTCAGTGCCCATGTGGCGCTTGACGGAGCGGATGGTCCGGTCCACGTTCGTGACCGCCTGGCGCTTGGCCACCTCGCCGACGAGGACCTCGCCGTTCTTGGCGAAGGCGACGACGGACGGCGTGGTCCTGGCGCCCTCGGCGTTGGTGATGACGGTGGGCTCGCCGCCTTCGAGAACGCTGACGACGGAGTTAGTGGTGCCCAGGTCGATGCCGACCGCACGTGCCATTTTGATTTCCTCCAGCTGACTTGAGTGGAACAGACTCAACCATGCCCCAACGCCGCGCCGCCGTCAACAGAGGTGAGTGGGAGGGGCTCAACTTTTATCCCGGACTTACGCTCACACGGGCTTTGCGGGCGGCTCGGCGCAGCCGCGGGGCGAGCAGCACCAGGGCCCCCCACCTGCGGAAACATCCCGTGCGGCGGGCGAGCGGGAAACACTCCAGGACCACTCGAAGCCGAGCGTGCGGCGCTGGCCGAGGGGGTGGTGCCGGGGGGCCGAGCGGGCGATGCTCGGCCGGTCCACTGCGCGGCACCACGGAAACCGCCGGAGGCGCATGCAGGGTGCCCCCATGCCGCTGCCGCCGCTCACGCTCCCCCCGATCCGGCGCCTCGTGCGGCGGCGACCCGCGGCTCCGCGCCCGCCCGCATCCCCGTCCCCCCACCCCTCCCCGCGCCCGTCCCCGTTCCCTTACCGCCCGGACCTCTCGGCGAAGCGGGTGGTCGACCTCCTGGGGGCCGTGGCGCTGCTCGGGCTCTTCGCGGTGCCGCTGCTGTTCGTCGCCGCCCTGCTGTACGCGGCCCAGGGCGGCCGGGTCTTCGTACGGGAGCCGGCGGCCGGGCTGGCCGGGCGGCCGTTCCGGACCTGGCGGCTGCGCACGGACGCGGCGGGCCGGCTCGGCGCGGCCGTCGAGCGGTGCGCCCTGGACGGGGTCCCGCAGGTGCTGAACGTGCTCCGCGGCGAGATGTCGCTGGTCGGGCCGCGCGCGGAGCCGCGTACGGACCGGGCCGACCGGCTCCTCGTACGGCCCGGAATGACCGGTTTGTGGCAGGTCAGCGCACGTTCCGACCTCCCCTGGGAGGAGATGGCCCTGCTGGACCGGCACTATGTGGAGAGCCATTGGCTGGGGATGGATCTCGCGATCCTGGCTCAGACCCCTCGGGCGGCCTACCGACAGCGGTACCGACAGAGGCATGCCTGAGCGACACAGATCACCGCTCGCTCACCTACATTGCGGCGCGGGGAATGGGTAACCTCAAGCCTTGACTCAATAAGTTACCGCTTAGTAAGTCCCGCCCGAGGAGCCCTCCCATGCAACTCGCCGCGATCATCGTGTCGCTGGTCCTGACCGTGGTCGGCGTCGCGCTGCTCGCCCGAGCCGTGGCGCAGATCTACCGGTTCGTGAAGCTCGGACAGCCCGTACCGGCAGGCAGCCGTACGGACGACCCGAAGGCACGAACGCTCACCCTGGTCCGGGAGTTCCTCGGCCACAGCCGGATGAACCGCTGGGGCATCGTCGGCTTCGCGCACTGGTTCGTCGCGATCGGCTTCCTGACGCTGCCGCCGACGCTGGTCCAGGCGTACGGGCAGCTCTTCCAGGCCGACTGGACGCTGCCGATCATCGGCGGCTTCCTGCCGTTCGAGCTCTACATCGAGTTCATCGGCATCATGACGATCCTCGGCATCGCCGTGCTGATCGTCATCCGCCTGCTGTCGCTGCCCTCCCGGGCGGGCCGCAAGTCGCGCTTCACGGGATCGAAGGCCTGGCAGGCGTACTTCGTCGAGTACGTGATCCTGACCATCGGCCTCGCGATCCTGACGCTGCGCGGTCTCGAAGGCGCGATCCACCACGTGGACTCGTACGAGCCGGCGTACTTCGCCTCGTACCCGCTGGTCCTGGCGTTCAAGAGCCTCTCGCTCGGCACCCTGCAGAACGCGATCTACTTCACCGCGATGATCAAGATCGGTGTCTCGCTGATCTGGATGATCGTCGTCTCGCTCAACACCAACATGGGCGTGGCCTGGCACCGCTTCCTCGGCTTCCCGAACATCTGGTTCAAGCGCAACGCCGACGGCGCGACCGCGCTGGGCGCGCTCCAGCCGATGACGAGCGGCGGCAAGGAGATCGACTTCGAGGAGCCGGGCGAGGACGACGTCTTCGGCGTCTCCCAGGTCGAGCAGTTCTCCTGGAAGGGCATCCTCGACTTCTCCACCTGCACGGAGTGCGGCCGCTGCCAGTCGCAGTGCCCGGCGTGGAACACCGGCAAGCCCCTGTCGCCGAAGCTCCTGATCATGTCGCTGCGCGACCACGCGCACGCCAAGGCCCCGTACCTGCTCGCCGGCGGCGGCAAGGACATGGAGGGCAACGAGAAGGCCACGGCGGAGCAGCTGAAGGACGTCCCGGCGGCCGCCCTGGCCGAGGCGGAGCGCCCGCTCATCGGCACGGCCGAGGAGAACGGCGTCATCGACCCGGACGTGCTGTGGTCCTGCACGACCTGCGGTGCGTGCGTCGAGCAGTGCCCGGTCGACATCGAGCACATCGACCACATCGTCGACATGCGGCGCTACCAGGTGATGATCGAGAGCGCGTTCCCGTCGGAGGCGGGCACGATGCTCAAGAACCTGGAGAAGAAGGGCAACCCCTGGGGTCTGGCCAAGAAGCAGCGCGTGGAGTGGACCAAGGAGGTCGACTTCGAGGTCCCGATCGTCGGCAAGGACGCCGAGGACCTCTCCGAGTACGACTACCTGTACTGGGTCGGTTGCGCGGGCGCTCTCGAGGACCGCGCGAAGAAGACCACGAAGGCCTTCGCGGAGCTGCTGAACATCGCGGGCGTCAAGTTCGCGATCATGGGCGGCGACGAGAAGTGCACCGGTGACTCGCCGCGCCGCCTGGGCAACGAGCCGCTGTTCCAGCAGCTGGCGCAGGAGAACGTGGCCATGCTGAACATGGCCTTCGGCGAGGACGACGAGGACCCGTCGACGAAGAAGCCGAAGTCGGCGAAGCGGATCGTCTCCACCTGCCCGCACTGCTTCAACACCATCGCGAACGAGTACCCGCAGCTGGGCGGCGAGTACGAGGTCATCCACCACACGCAGCTGCTCCAGCACCTGATCGACGAGGGCCGGCTGACGCCGGTCACGCCGGTGGACGGCCTGATCACGTACCACGACCCCTGCTACCTGGGCCGGCACAACAAGGTCTACACGCCGCCGCGCGAGATCATGTCGGCCGTGCCGGGGCTGCGCCAGCAGGAGATGCACCGCCACAAGGAGCGGGGCTTCTGCTGCGGCGCCGGTGGCGCCCGGATGTGGATGGAGGAGCGGATCGGCAAGCGCATCAACAACGAGCGCGTCGACGAGGCCCTGTCCCTGAACCCGGACATCGTCTCGACGGCCTGCCCGTTCTGCCTGGTGATGCTGACCGACTCGGTGAACGGCAAGAAGAACGACGGCCAGGCCAAGGAATCCGTCCAGGTCGTCGACGTGGCCCAGCTCCTCCTGGAGTCGGTGAAGGCCCCGGCCCCGACGGAGGAAGAACTGGCAGCCGAGGCCCTGGCCGCGGAACAGGCGGCTGAGGCGGAGGCCAAGGCCGAGGCGGAAGCCAAGGCGAAGGCGGAGGCGGAAGCCGCGGCGAAGGCCAAGGCCAAGGCGGAAGCCGAGGCGGCTGCTGCCGCGAAGGCAAAGGCGGAGGCGGAGGCTGCCGCGCAGGCGGAGGCGGAGGCTGCGCCGAAGGCGGAGGCGGGAGCCGAGGCCCCGGCGAAGGCCGAAGCCGAAGCCGAAGCCAAGGCAGAGCCCGAAGCTGCGGCGAAGGCCGAGACGGCGCCTGCGGCGGAGGCCGAGACGGCCGCCGCCGAGCCGGAGGCCGAGCCGGAGACCGCCGCAGAGGCGGAAGGCGAGGCCGAGCCGAAGGCGGACGCCACCGAGGCCGAGCCGAAGGCTTCGGCCGAGGGCGGCACCGCCAAGTAGTCCGCCCGTACGACCCGAACGCCGGAACGGCCGGTCCCCGCTCGAGGGACCGGCCGTTCCGGCGTTCGGGGGCCCGGGGGTGGCGGCCCCCAACGCGGCGGAGCCGCACAGGCAGCAGCCGGCCCCGCCCCGACCCCGACCCCCGTCAGGACCGGTCGGCGCGCCCCCGCTTCAGCAGCGCGAAGCCCAGCCCCGCCGCCCCCGCGGCAGCCATCCCCCCGCCGGCGGCAACCACCATCGGCGCGTCACCCGTTGAAACCCCCTCCGCCCCGGCCTTCACGCCGCCCTTCGGAACCACCCGCTCCCCCGCCTTCTTGGCACCGGCGCGCGGAGCGCCCTCCACCACGTACTTCTCGATCAGCTTCCCGTCGAAGCCGTACACCCAGCTGCTCCCGCCGCTCTTCCCGTCGATGACGACGAACTTCACGCGCTTCCCGTCCTGGACGATCCGGTACGTCCAGCCGTCGTTCTGCGCGCTCGGGTGCTTCAGGTCGACCGTCCCGAGCAGGTTCCCGTTCGGCATCGAGATCTCGACGCGCTTGCCCTTCGGGCCGTCGATCAGCTTCGCGATCCGCCCGTCCGGCATGGTGATCCGGACCGAACTCTCCTTCTTGACCGCGGGCTTCGGCTTCTCCACCGGCTTCGGCTTCGGCTTCGGCCCGGGCTTCGGCTTCTGCTCCCTCTCCACCCAGGAGGTCACGGTCCCGTTCGGCCCGAGGACGACGTGCAGGCCGTTGTGCTGCCCGTACGCCGGGTTGCCCCCCTTGCTGACCAGCGTGTCCAGCTTCATCGAGCCGGCGAGGATCTCGGCCTCGAAGTGGTCGTTGCCGAACTTGTAGATCTTGGCGATCGACCCGTCCGCGAGCTTGACCGTGGTCACAAACGCCCGGGTCGGCTTCTCCGGCTTGACCGGCGGCGTGGTCGGGTCGACGGTCGGGTCCACCGCCGGCAGGGTCGGGTCGACCGGGTCCACCGGGTCCACCGGCGGCACGGGGTCCGTCGCGGGCTGCTCGATCCCGGGCAGAGCCTCCGGCTCCGGCCCCGGCCCCGACGGCGAGTCCGCGAACGCGGACCCGACCGGGAGGGCCAGAACGGTGGCCGCGCCGGCGAAGACGGCGGCGGTACGAAGGGTGGTACGGCGGGTGCTGCGCATGTGGGGGCTCTTCTCGTAGCTCGGTGCTCGTAGCTCGTTGCTCGGTGCTCACGGCCGGTCGGCGACAGCGAAGAAGCTACGGACCCGACATCTACGTAATCCGTCAGCAATGTAACGAGCCGCCGCAAGCTCCCCCACAAACACGTAAACCAGACAATTCCTAAGGCTCCCCCGCCGTGGGGACAGCCCCCCGGGGTTCCCCTAGGGGATGTCACAGGTCAGCCGCAAAGGGTGCTTATTCCGGCGGCCCGCCCACCACCGCTCCCCGGACCAGGTACGTTCGATCACGTGGCTGGATTCAGGATCGGACGCGGCAGGGACAACAACCGCGCTCCCCAACAACCCCCGCGGCAGCAGCCGTACGGTCAGCAGCAACCGCAGCAGGCGCCGTACGGCCAGCAGCCCTACCCTCCCCAGCAGCAGTGGCCTCAGCAGCCCGCCGCCGGAGGCCATGGCGAGCCCGAGTACTTCGACCCGTACGGACAGCCGTACGGACAGCAGCAGCCGCCTCCCCAAGGGCAGCAGCAGCCCCCGTACGGCCAGGGAGGCGCGGGCGGCGGCTCGTACGCGAACGACAACCCGGGGCACACCCAGGTCTTCGCGTACGGCGAGGACCCGTACAGCCAGGGCGCGACGTACCACGCGGGCGCCGCGGCGGCCGCGCCGACGGGCCCGCGGCTGCCGTGGAAGGAGCTGCTCCGCGGCATCGTGATGCGGCCGGGGCCGACCTTCCTGCAGATGCGCGACTACGCCGTCTGGGGCCCGGCGCTGATCGTGACGTTCCTGTACGGCCTGCTCGCGGTCTTCGGCCTCGACGACGCCCGCAAGGACGTCATGGACGCCACCCTCGCCAACGCCGTCCCGATCGTCCTCAGTGCGGGTGTGGCCTTCGTCATCTGCGGGCTGATCCTGGGCGGCGTCACGCACACCCTGGCCCGCCAGCTGGGCGGCGACGGCGCGTGGCAGCCGACCGTCGGCCTGTCGATGCTGGTCATGTCCATCACGGACGCACCGCGCCTGCTCTTCGCCGTGTTCCTCGGCGGGGACAACATGTTCGTGCAGGTGCTGGGCTGGGTCACCTGGCTGGCGGCCGGCGCGCTGTTCACCTCGCTCGTCAGCAAGTCGCACGACCTGCCGTGGCCGAAGGCGCTGGGCGCGTCCGCGATCCAGCTGGTCGCACTGCTGTCGATCATCAAGCTGGGCACGCTGTAGGCACTGAGATGCGAGAAGGGGCCCCGGCGCAAAGCGCCGGGGCCCCTTCTCGCATCCATCGGAATCAGGCGTCGAGAACCTGACCCTCACGCTTCACGACGGGCGGCTCGACCGACCACGGGAAGTTGATCCACTCGTCGGTCTTCTTCCACACGTACTCGCACTTCACGAGCGAGTGCGACTTCTCGTAGATCACGGCGGACCGGACCTCGGCGACGTGGCCCAAGCAGAAGTCGTGGACGAGCTTCAGCGTCTTGCCGGTGTCGGCCACGTCATCGGCGATGAGGACCTTCTTGTCGGTGAAGTCGATCGCCTCGGGCACGGGCGCCAGCATGACCGGCATCTCCAGCGTGGTCCCGACACCCGTGTAGAACTCCACGTTCACCAGGTGGATGTTCTTGCAGTCGAGCGCGTACGCCAGACCGCCGGCGACGAAGACGCCACCGCGGGCGATGCTCAGGATGATGTCGGGCTCGTAGCCGTCGTCGGCGATGGTCTGCGCGAGTTCGCGGACGGCGCGCCCGAAGCCCTCGTAGTTCAGGTTCTCGCGTACTGCGTCACTCATGCGTCGTGCCTCACCTGGGTGCGGTGGAAGTTCTGGAAGGAGCGCGAGGCCGTCGGGCCGCGCTGGCCCTGGTACCGCGATCCGTACCGCTCGCTCCCGTACGGGAACTCGGCGGGCGAGCTGAGCCGGAACATGCACAGCTGCCCGATCTTCATCCCGGGCCACAGCTTGATCGGGAGGGTGGCGAGGTTCGACAGCTCGAGCGTGACGTGCCCCGAGAACCCGGGGTCGATGAACCCGGCGGTCGAATGCGTCACCAGCCCCAGGCGGCCCAGGCTGGACTTCCCCTCCAGTCTGGAGGCGATGTCCTCGGGCAGCGAGATCACCTCGTACGTCGAGGCGAGTACGAACTCCCCCGGGTGCAGGATGAACGCCTCGTCGCCCTCCGGCTCGACCATCCGGGTCAGATCCGGCTGCTCGGTGGCGGGGTCGATGTGGGCGTAGCGGTGGTTCTCGAACACCCGGAAGAAGCGGTCGAGACGTACATCGATGCTGGAGGGCTGCACCATCGATTCCTCGAACGGGTCGATGCGAACCCGTCCGCTGTCGATCTCGGCCCGGATGTCTTTGTCAGAGAGAAGCACGTCCCGAGGATACGCAGTGCGCGCGGGCCTCCCGCAATCGCGAGCGGGCGCCCGCGCGCCTGTCGGACTATCGCTTGACGGCCGCACCGACGGGCACGGCATGCCGCAGCCGCGCACAACGCGGGCACCGCAGCAGCCGCCCGGGCCCGATCCGGCCGGCACCGAGGTGCTGCAGCGGGAACGAAGCGGTGCTGAAAACGTGCCCTTCGGCACAACGGACGACGGTGTTCTCCATCGAGTCCCTTTCCCCAACCTGCTGTACTGCGACGAATCGCCACATTAGGGGATGATCGCGACCTGCTCCAGCCGCCACTCCAGCGGCCCTCGAGCACCACTGCACACCCGTACGGTACGCCCCAACTCCCGCCCCCACGACCCTCGGTGCACCCCACACACAACGACGACCCCGCGGCCGATTCACCGGGGGTCGATCATGGGGTAGAGTGTGCAACGGTACCGATCCAGGCAACTGGAACGTTATGCGGATGTAGTTTAATGGTAGAACATGAGCTTCCCAAGCTTATAGCGCGGGTTCGATTCCCGTCATCCGCTCCACGACAAAGCCCCAGGTCAACGACCTGGGGCTTGTTTGTTGTCTAGACCCATCTGGGGCCGCGTGCCATGCGCGTGCCATAACTGCCCTAACGGGGCGTCAGGTTGTTGTCGCGCCCCTTGTGGGGATCACCTCACCCGGGCGGCCCGGCCGGACGGCGGCGCCGGTGGCGCGGGCACGAGCGCACGAACCGCGCCCGCGGCGACATCGCCGCTCTGCGCGCGGTACGCGACCGCCTCGCCGCGTGGCTGCGCCCGCGCGGCAAGGAGGCCATGGGGCTGATGCCCGTCGCCGTGCCGGTGGAGGACCGGGCCGCGGACACCTGGGAGCCTCTGGTCATCGTCGCCGACCTCGCCGGAGGGGACTGGCCCGAGCGTGCCCGGACCGCCTGCCGCGTGTTGACCGCGTACGAAGCCGCCCAGGACCAGGACAACTCGCTGCACACCCGCATCCTGGTCGACATCCGCCGCGTCTTCGCCGCCTGCGGCAATCCGGCCGCCCTGCCGACCAGGACGATCCTCGGCATGCCCAACCGCGACGAGGAAGCACCGTGGGCAGACGTCGGCGCCCAGGGCCTGTGCCCGCGTCACCTGCAGTTGCTGCTGAAGCCCTACGACATCGGCTCCTCCACGCGCCGCTTCCCCGAGGGAATCCGGCCAAGGGCTTCACCCGCACCCAGTTCACCGACGCCTGGGACCGGTACTGCCCGCCCGAAACCCCGCCGGAGCCCTCCGGGGCCGCCGCCATCAGGGCGGCGGCCATGTCCCTTCCGGAGCAAGCAGGTGTGCCCCCGGAAGCACACCCGGGTCGTTCAGTGACTGAGCAGGGCGAGAGTCCCGGCGCTGATGGCGCCCCGCAGGACGTGGGCCATTTCCTCGGGCTTGAGGTCGATGCCGTCGAGGCCTTCGACGGTCAGCGGGATCTCCTCCAGTGCGTACTCGCCCCGGCCTTCGGCGCTGAACTCGGGGCCGGTGCGGTCCTCGAAGGACCAGGTCGCGATGCGGGCGAGGTAGAAGAGCTGGCGCTCGTCGTCGGTCTCCATCGTGTGGAGGAGTCGGACGATGTCGGCCTTCCCCGCGATCTCCTCGTGGATCTCCCGGTGGAGTGCGGCCTCCCGGGACTCGTCGCCGGGCTCGACTCCGCCGCCCGGGAGCACCCAGTACGGGGGGATGTCGGGCTTGGTTCGGCGGATGACCAGCATCGTGTCGTCGGCGGTGACGAGGACGGCGCGGACTCGTTCCTTCATTTCGTTCTGTCTCCTTGCTTGTTGACGGTCTCAGTGCATCAGCCAGCCGCCGTCGACGTGGACGGATTCCCCAGTGATGAACGACGCGGAGGGGCCCACCAGGAACGCGGGAACGCCACCAGGGCCGCGACGTCGTCGGGCCGGCCTCGGCGAGGGAGCATCCGGCACCCAGACGACACCGTCCCCGCGCCCACGGAGGAGGCTGTGCTCGTCCCTACGGCACACACTGCCGGCACGGACACTCCGGCTTCTCCGAACCAGACCATCGCTCCGCCTTGCAGGAGTCGCCTCGGGCCGCTGCTTCGCGTTCGGCTCTTGCTGCCGAGAGTGGGGCTCTTGACCCTAACGTGGCGTCAGGCTGCATAGTCGACGCCGTGGAGGATCACTGGACCGTGGGACGCGTGGCCGAGCTGGCCGGCGTGAGCGTCCGCACGCTGCATCACTATGACGAGATCGGGCTCGTCCGGCCGTCGGCGCGGACCGTGGCCGGATACCGGGCCTATTCGGCGGGTGACGTGGAGCGGCTGCGGGAGGTGCTGGCCTATCGGCGGCTGGGCTTCGGGCTGCGGGAGGTTGCGGAACTGGTCGGCGACCCGTCCACCGACGCGGTCGCGCACCTGCGCCGATTGCGCGGCCTGCAGCTGGAGCGGCGTGATCGCGCTGACGCCATGGTGGCGGCCATCGACAGGGAACTTGAGGCACGGGCGAAGGGACGGAAGGTGACACCGGAGGAGCAACTGGAGATGCTCGGTGCACGCCTGTACGACGCGATCGGCGGCGCCTACACCGCGACGCGGCGTACCGAGCCGCGGATCGCCGCGCAGATCTGGGACGCGCTCGGGGACGCGCAGACGGTGCTGAACGTCGGGGCCGGCACCGGCTCCTACGAGCCTGCTGATCGCGACGTGACCGCGGTGGAGCCATCAGCGGTCATGCGGGGGCAGCGGCCTGCGGGCTCGGCGCCGTGCGTGGCCGCCGCCGCGGAGAGCCTGCCGTTCGAGGATCACTCCTTCGACGTCGCGATGGCCGTCTCCACCGTTCACTACTGGGGGGACCAGATAGCGGGGCTGCGTGAGATGCGGCGCGTGGCCCGCCGCGTGGTGGTGCTCACGTTCGATACCGACGAGCCCGGATGGCAGGACCGGTTCTGGCTGACCCGCGACTATCTGCCCGAGTTCGCCGCCGTCCTCGCAGAATTTCCCTCGCTTGCCGGGATGGCCGACGCGATCGGCGCCCGTGCTGAGCCGGTGCCCATCCCGTGGGACTGCGCTGACGGCCTGTTCGAGGCGTACTGGCGCCGACCGGGGGCGTATCTGGAGGATCACGTGCGCCGTGCGATGTCGGTGTGGGCGAGGGTCGGACCGGAGGCCGAGCAACGGGCGGTACGAAGCCTCAGCGACGACCTCGGCTCCGGCCGGTGGGCCGAGCGCAACAGCGACCTCGCCGACCTCGACGCGGCAGATCTAGGTCTCCGCCTGCTCGTGGCTTGAACCGCGTCGCAGCGTCTGTGTCATGACGGCTCCTGGACGGCCCGCCGGTCATGTGCGGCGCTGAGCGGCATGGTCGCTGTGGAGCGGACAGGACCGGCGGCGCGACCCGGCATGCCCGGGTCGATCGCCCGCGAGCTCCGCTGGTCGATCCGCGCTAGCTCGCCCTCCGCCAACGAACGAGTGTCACAGCAGGTGCGGTGGCGGCACGACCAAGACCACTGCGAGGAGGCGTGGCCTCATCCGGGGGAGCGCCTGGGTCTCGAACCGTGACGGCGAGCCGTACCGGGGGTGGGGTCGCCGAGTTCGGACGGGTCGATGCCGAGGCCGGCCAGTTCGACGATCTGGTCGGCGACGGCCTTCACCTCGTCACGCACAACTTTCGGTTGCCGGCCTCGTCCTCGGCGTGGAAGGCGTACTCCCACACCCAACGGTCGTCGGTCACCGGGCGGCCTCGTCGGCGGTTCGGAGCCCGGCCTCGGCGGCGGCGGCGGTGCGAATGCGGCTGATCTCGCCGACGATGTCTCGGGCCTCGGGGTGGACGGGGGGCTGCGGGACGGCGGACTGCTCGGGAGCGGTGCTCATGCGGCTTCGCTCTCCTCCTGGTCCAGTTCGCCCGCCCGATAGGCGTTGGCGAGGGTGGTGACATGCTGGCGGGACCAGCCGACGCGGCGGCCTACCGCGGCCTTCTGCCCGTAGCGGTCGGCGGAGCCGATGCGGCCCGCCGTGCGGTTGAGGTGTGCCTGCGCCCGCACGAGGGCCTGCTCGGCTCGGCGGACGGCCTGGAGAGCCTCGTCCAGCTCGGTATTCTCGGCGTCGGTCAGGGGGTCGCTTGTAGCTCGCACAGCCCGAGCATAAACCGTCGCCCGCGTTTGACGCTATGCCGCCGCTCGGAGGAGCGATCGCGGCAAGAACAGGTACCGCCGACACTGAAAGACAAGGGCCGCCGGGCCGCAGTCGGACGGCCCGAGCGCGACGTCAGCCCTACGGGAGGCCGTGCCACAACGTGCAGTAGGGGCGGTAACCAGCGGTCGGCAAGGGCTCGCCGGGCCCACCCAGGCGGGGCCGACGGCGCCCATTTCCGCAGGTCAGATGCCACACGAAGGCCCTAGCGCCACCCCTGTTCTCACCTCCGCTGGGCCGCTCCGGCCGGAGCCGCGAGCGGGGGAACGATCCTGTGGTCGGTGGCGAGGGTGTTGCCCGTGTGCCGCAGGTCGTAGAAGCGGAACAGCTTCCGGCGGCGTCCCGGTTGTCCATCACCAGCAACGCCGCATAGGTGCCTGCGCCGATCAGGACCTCGAATTCCATGAATGAGCTCTCGGCTCGCCTCGGGGCCAGGAACCACTGTCGCGATAAGCCCTCGCTGGTCAGGCGTGCTCGTCCGATGGCTGCTGGGCAGGCTGGACCGACCAGCTTGGCGGCTCGTCGTTGCCTGAGTCCTCGTCGCGCTCCGCGTCGGCGGCTGTCGCATGGATCTTGCCCGACGCGTGGTGGACCGGCGCGTATACGGCGTAGAGCTGCAGGGTCTCGTCACCGATGTTGGTGACGTTGTGCCAAGTGCCGGCGGGCACGCAGATTGCCCAGCCATCCTCGACCTCCCTGTCGAAGTCGAGTCGATCCTTCGTGCGGCCCATCTGGACGCGGCCCCGGCCTGCGTCGAGTCGTAGGAACTGGTCAGTCTCCGGGTGCGCCTCCAAACCGATTTCCTCACCCACCGGGATCGACATGAGGGTCAACTGAAGGTACTTCCCAGACCAGGCGACCGCGCGATAGTTCGTGTTCTCGAGCGTCGCCTTCTCAAGGTCGAAGCTTTGAGGTTCCGGCCCGATGTCCTTGATGGTCATACTTCTCTCCCGGTCAACGAAGGCGGTACGCGGTCGCGATCTTGCACCGGCCCACGTCGACATTCTCAGAGCCCTGGGCTCTTCTGGCCACAAGCACGGAGCCGCTACCGCGCAAACGGCCGCGACCCGTTGCCACATTCCGCCGCAGCCCGCTGGGCATCGGTTACCGACAATGGCGGAATCTGCGGACCCGGACGACTCCTGCCGACCTAACGCCAAACCTCAGAACCAGGTCACTGGTAGGGCTTGGTTGGATTCCGCGGCAGTCGACGCGCTCGGGGCGGGCGGACGGTTGCCGCGAAGAGTTGCGGGGGCGTCGGCTGCCGATCTGGACCACCCTCATGGGGGGGCCGTGCCCCATCCGTGCCCCATCCGTGCCCCATCCGTGCCCTTCGGCAGGTCAGGAGCCGTACCGGTCACCGCGCGCCATAGCTTTCCCAAGCTTATGGCGCGGGTTCGATTCCCGTCATCCGCTCTTGCAAGAAGGCCCAGGTCAGCGACCTGGGTCTTCTTCGTGCCTCCGAACAGCCTTCGGAGGAACTGGAATTGGCGCGCCATTCGGACGCGCTACTTCGTCCGTGGCTCGAGGTGGAGGGTGAAGCGGGCGCCGCCGTGTGGGCTGGTGGTGACGTCGAGGGTGCCGCCGTGGGCGTGGGCGACCCAGGAGGCGATGGAGAGGCCGAGGCCGCTGGAGCCGGAGGCGGAGCCGCTGCGGAAACGCTGGAAGAGCGAGTCGGCCAGTTCCCGGGGTACCCCCGGCCCTGCGTCGTCGACGGTCAGCGTGCCGTCGGCGGTCACGGTGAGCTCGACCTCCGCAGGCCGGCCGGGGGCGTGGCCGTGGACGAGGGCGTTGCCGAGCAGGTTGGCCACCGCCCGCCGCAGGAGGTCGGGGTCCGCGACCACGACGACCGGTTCGGTGCGTACGGCCACGCGGTGCCCGCCGGTCTCGGTGTCGTCGACGACGGCTTCGACGAGCTGGTCCAGGCGCATGGGCTGGCGGTCCGGGGCGCTGACGCCCGCCGCCATCCGGGCGCGGGTGAGCAGGCCGTCGATGAGGTCGCCCATCCGGTCCGCCAGCCGCACGGTCCTTTCCAGCGCGGCGTCCCGGCTGGCGTCGTCGCGCAGCGCGGTCTCCGCGAGGATGCGCAGCGAGGCTGCCGGGGTCCGCAGGTCATGGGCCGCATCAGCGAGGAACTCCTCCTGCTGGCGCAGTGCCGTCAGCGCGGGTCGGATCGCGCGTCCGGAGAGCAGGTGTCCGGCCGCGGCGGACAGCGCCACCAGGCCGGCGCAGCCGCCGATCAGGAGCAGCGTCAGCCGACGGTGCGCGGCCTGGTCCGCGGACATGTCCGCTGCGGCGACCAGCGCGCCCTCCGGTGCCGCACCGTCGGCTGCCGTGTAAGGCTCGGCAACCAGCCGGATCTCCTGGCCTTCCTCGCTCAGGGCGTCCGTGGCGATCGCCTCGCCCTCCTTCACGGCTGCGGCGGCCGCCTCCTCGATGTCCTCGTTCCGCGGCCCTACGCAGGCCCGGCGCGGCCGGTAGACGATGGTGGGCTTGGTCGCCGTCGTGGCCACCACGGTGAGCAGTGGACACTCGGTCTCGATCCCTTCTTCCAGGGCCCGGACGTCGAGTTTGCCTTTCTCGTCGGTGCCCAGCAGCGGGATCGCCCGGCTGGTCTGGAGGTTGAGTGCGTCGTCGAGCCGGTTGCGCCAGGAGTCGTCGTCGGTGCGGATGGCGAACGCCGCGAGGGCGATCAGCCCGGCCGCGCTGGTCAGGGTGAACAGAGCGGTGAGCCGTCGGCGCAGCCGCCGGGCGCGGGCCTCGGCGGCCGTCATGCGCGGCCGGTGGTGAGGGGTGCCAGGCGGTAGCCCACGCCTCGGACGGTGTGGATCAGCGGTGGGTCGCCGAGCTTGCGGCGGAGTTGGGAGACCAGTACCTCGACGACGTTGGAGCTCGGCTCGGCCATCTCGTCCCAGCACTTCTCGATCAGCTCGCCGCGCGGTACGGCCTGGTCCGCCCGGGCGGCGAGGAGTTCCAGCACCGCGAACTCCTTGCGGGTCAGGATCAGCAGCACGCCGCCCCGGTGCACCTGCCGACGGGCGGTGTCGATCTCCAGGTCGGCGATGCGCTGCACCGGTGGCCGGGCTGCCCCCGCCCGCCGGCACAGGTTGTGCACCCGGGCCACCAGCTCGGGCACGGCGAACGGCTTGACCAGGTAGTCGTCGCCGCCTACGGCGAACCCCGCGACCCGGTCGGCGACGGTGTCGCGGGCCGTGAGGAACAGCACCGGAACGGTCCGCCCGGCGCGCCGCAGCTTGTCCACGTAGTCGATGGCGTCTCCGGAGGGCAGGGTCCGGTCGAACACCACACAGTCGTACTCGGTGACGAAAAGTGCCTCGTCGGCGGCCGGCAGATCAGCGACCTCGTCGACGGCCAGCCCTTCGGAGCGCAGCGCCGCGGACACCGCGAACCGGAGATCGCCGTCGTCCTCGACCACCAGTACTCGCACGGCGGTCAGGATAGCCCGCCCGTCAGGCAGGCCCCGGCCCTTGGACCCCGGGCTCGTCCTCATCAAATCCTCAGGTTCCTTCGGGGACCATCCATCCAGGTCACAGCGGAATCGAACACGCGGCGACTTGAGACACCCCCGGGCGTGGACCCCCCACCCCCACCCGGCTCCACGTCCGGGGGGCAGGCCGCAGGCGGCCGCCTCCCTGCTCTGCGGCACCGGCTTGAACGCCCGTGCCCTGCGCGCAGTGAACCGGCGCCGACCAGTCCCGACGGAGTACTCCCATGAACCACCCGGTCCTCAAGCGCGGCAGCCTGATCCTGGCCCTGGCCGCACTCGCCGCGACGGCACTCGCCGGCTGCGGCCCGGCCGGTGATGACGCACGCCCGCCCGCCTCCGGCGCCGAATCCGTCGATCCTGCCGGGCAGCACGAGCTGCAGGGCTTCTACCGGCAGAAGCTGTCCTGGACGCGATGCGGGGAGCTGCAGTGCGCCACGCTGACCGTCCCCATGGACTACGCACACCCCGAGGACGGCCGGACGTTCACCCTGCCGCTGGCCAAGGCCGTCACGGCGGATCCCGCCGGGCGCATCGGTTCGCTCGTCTTCAACCCCGGAGGCCCGGGCGAATCCGGGGTCGACCAGCTGAAATCCGGTGGGCTGTCGTCCTTCAGCGAGCGGGCCCGCGCCCGCTTCGACATCGTCGGCTTCGATCCGCGCGGCGTGGCCGGCAGCAAGCCGGCCGTCGACTGCGGGTCCTCGGACTCCGCCGCCGAGGACCAGCCGACATCCGGCGCCGGCGACACGTCGACGAGTCTGTATCCGAAGACCGACGCCGAACGTCACGCCGCCCTCACCGACGCCGAACGCCAGGCCGCCGCCTGTAAGGACCGCAGCGGCGCGATCCTGCCGCATGTCGGCACCCTGGACGCCGCCCGCGACATGGACGTACTGCGCGCAGCCCTCGGCGACGACAAGCTCACCTACCTCGGCTGGTCCTACGGCACCTACCTCGGCACGGTCTACGGCGAGCTGTTCCCGCGCCGGGTCCGCGCCCTCGTCCTCGACGCCGCGGCCGACCCCGCACTCGACTGGTCCGAGGCCGCCCTCCAGCAGGCCACGGGCTTCCGGAAGTCGGTGGAGGACTACGCCGGGCAATGCGCCTCCGTGGTCGGGGACGCCTGCCCCGCCGCCACCCCGGACGGCATCCGCACGGTGATCACCGACCTGTACGCGCGGGTCTCCAAGCGCCCGCTGCGCATCAAGGGCACCGAAGAGCGGCTCGACCAGGCCATGCTGCACACCGCCGTCAGCATGTCGATGTACTCGCCCGAGTCCCAGTGGCAGCCCCTGTCCGAGGCGCTTCGCGCCGCACAGCAGGGCGACGGGACGAAACTCGCCGAGATCGCTGACCCCGGTATATCGGCTCAGGACGAAAGCTCCGACAGCTCCGACAGCTCCGGATCCGGTCCCGGCGCCACCGACGACCAGCCCCCGGGCAACTCCTCCGACGCCCTCATCGCCGTCAACTGCCTCGACCAGCCGCACCCCAGGGACCCGCAGCCCTACTGGGACCTGCTCGACCGGGCGAACCGCGAGGCCGGCGCCTTCGGCACCTCGGGCGTCCTCGCCGAGCTCATCTGCAAGGACTGGCCCGCCGGACCGCAGAAGCCGCACCGCGTCCAGGCCGAGGGCCTCCCCCCGGCCCTGGTCGTCGGCACCACCGGCGACCCGGCCACGCCCTACGAGTGGTCGAAGAACCTCGCCGCCCAGCTGCCCGGCGGCATGCTGCTCACCTTCCGGGGTCCGGGCCACACCGCCTACGGCCGCAGCGCCTGCGTCACCGACGCCGTGGACGCCTACCTCCTCGACCTCAAGCCGGTCCCGGACGGGAAGACCTGCTGAACAGCCACCTCCCGGCTCCTACGTACCACTGGAGACCCTCCGCATGCCCACCGATCTGATCCCGGACTCCTCGCTCGCGCGAACGGTCTTCCAGCCGTTGCAGCCCGAGGACCCGGGCGAAGTGGGCGGCTACCGGCTGCACGCCCGGCTCGGGGCCGGCGGGATGGGGCGGGTCTACCTGTCGTACACACCCGGCGGCCGGCCGGTGGCCCTGAAGACGGTCCGGCCGGAGTTCGCAACTGACCCGGAGTTCCGGCGGCGGTTCGCGCACGAGGTGGCCAACGCCCGGCGGATCCACGGGCTGTACACCGCGCAGGTGATCGACTCCGGTGCGGACGCCGAGGTGCCCTGGCTGGCCACCGCGTACGTGCCGGGCCCGTCGCTGCAGCAGGTGGTACGGGAACACGGCGCGCTGCCGGTGCGCACGGTGCTGCTCCTGATGGGCGGGGTCGCGGAGGCACTGCAGGCGATCCACGGCGTCGGGGTGGTGCACCGGGATCTCAAGCCCGCCAACGTGCTGCTCGCGGCCGACGGACCGCGCGTGATCGACTTCGGCATCGCCCGCGCGGCCGACGCCGTCGCGCTGACCGGCACCGGGTTCCGGATCGGCTCCCCCGCCTTCATGGCGCCCGAGCAGGCCCTGGGCCGGCCGGCCACCCCCGCGACGGACGTCTTCGCGCTGGGCGCGCTGGCAGCCTACGTAGCGGGCGGCACCCCGCCGTTCGGTGAGGGGCCGGAAACCGCGGTGCTGTACCGCGTGGTGAACGAGCAACCCGGTCTCGACCGCGTCCCGGGCGACCTGCGCGCGCTGCTGCTGCGCTGCCTGGCGAAGCGGCCCGAGGACCGGCCGACTCCCGCCGAGATCATCGAGGGCGCCCGCACCCACCCCGCCGTGGGCGGGCAGTTGCGCTTCGCCGACGACTGGCTGCCCGTGGGGGTCAGCACCGACATCACCCGCCGCTGCGACCTGCGGCAGCACCTTCCCACGGCCGTCTCCCCCACCTCCGTTCCCGCCCAGGCACCGCCCGGCTCCTTCGGCGCCCCGCACCCCCCGACCCGGATGTCGACCGCCCCGCTGCCCACACCGCCGGCGACCGTTGCCGCTCCGGCGCCACCCGAGCAGGCCAAGCCCCGCCGCCGTCGCCGCAAGGGCGCGTCCTGGAAGACGGTGCTCGTGGTGGCGCTGGTGATGGCGCTCGGCGGCGCGGTCGGCGGCATGCTTCTCGTCAGCACAGCCGACCAGACCCTCGAAGACACGGAATCGTCCGACGACACCAGCCCCGGCGCGGCGGCGAGCACGGTCACGTACGCCGCGGCGTACACCGAGACGGTCCTGACCGCACCCGACGACTCGTACGACTTCGACATCACCACCGGCACGCTCACACCCGCACGGTCCACCCCGTGGGCCGTGGGGCACGACGCCGACGGGTTCCTGAGCCCCCCGGACAGCGACGCCTCCATCACCCCCAGCGGCCGGCCGACCCCGGCCGAGTGTGGGGCGGCCATCGACCGGCAACCGGCGACGGCCCTCGCCTTCGGCGACCTGCCGGCCGGACGAGCCTTCTGTGTGCGCTCACGGAGCACTCACGACATCGCGATCGTGCGAGTGATCACGGTGGCCGACAGCGGTCCGGTGACGATCTCGATGGACTACTACCGCAACGGCAACTGACCTCCGTGCGGGGCCGTTCGTACCGAGTCATCGCCGACCTCACCCTGATCGCCGTGTCGGGTGCCACCGTGTGGGTCCTGTTCGGCTGGGTCGACAACTGGGGCGTCGCAGCGAGATCGAAACCAAGGTCCTTTGCCAGCGCGGTGTCCATCGACGAGGCCGTGGCACCCGTGTCGATCAGCGCCAGCACCTCGACCGTCTTGTGGGACGGGCCGGTGATGCGAACCATCTCCCGCTCGCCGATGGTGTCGGACGACCTCGTCAGCGCACGCTGGGCGAGCCGAGCACACCGAACAACAGGATCCCCACCCCGGCCACTGCCGCGATCACCTTCAGGACCACCGGCACCTTCCGGCGCACGCCCCGATGGTCGCCCGAGGGTGCGGATGCCATCCGCCCGTGAACGAAGGACCAGGTCGGTGAGATCTGGTCCTTCGTCGTGCGTATCGTTGCCGCAGCCTCAGCGAGGAGCCGACCGCACGAGGCCGCGCCGAGGACGCCGTGCAGGAGACGATGATCCGGGCCTGGCAGAACATCGAGCGGTTCGAGGGACGTTCGTCGTTGCGGTCGTGGGTCTACCGCATCGCGACCAACGTGTGCCTGGACGCCTTGGCAGCGGGCAGGCGGCGGGCTCTACCGATGGACCTCTTGGAGCCTTCGTCCGGAGCCTCGTCCCCAGGAGACCCGGAGGACGCCGCCCTGTGGATCGGGCCCTGTCCCGGCGGGGGCCCCGAGGCGGCGGCGACGGCGGGCGAGTCGGTACGACTGGCGTTCATCGCCCTGCTCCAGCACCTGCCGCCCAAGCAGCGGGCCACGCTCATCCTCCGGGACGTGATGGCCTTCTCGGCCCGCGAGGTGGCCGAGCTGCACAGCTCGACCGTTGCCTCGGTCAACAGCGCTCTCCAGCGGGCCCGAGCCACACTCGCCGCACACCGTGGCCACCTCGACGACTCCGGCACCCGGCCCCCCGACGCCGTCCGCCGGATGCTGGCCGAGCGGTACGCGATGGCCTTCTCCCGCTACGACATGGAGGAGCTGAACATGCTGCTCCACGTCGACGCCACCCTGTGCCTGCCCCCGTACGCGAAGTGGATGCGCGGCGTCCCCGACATCCAGGCGTGGCTGACCGGCCCCGCCGTCGGCTGCCGCGGCTCCCGTCTGATCCCGACCACGGCGAACGGCACCCCCGCCTTCGGCCAGTACCGGCCGAGCCCAGACGGAACGGGTTACGAACCCTGGGCACTCCAGGTCATCGAATTCTCCGGCAACCGCATCACCGGCATCAACGCCTTCCGCGACACCGAGCGCTTGTTCCCCCTCTTCGGCCTGCCCGCACGTATCGACCCGGACTCCTCCGTTGAACGCCTGAAGGACCCTGTATGACCTGGTCAGAGCGCACCGTCGTCCGTGAGAACGTCCGCATTTCCTGCCGTGACTGGGGTGGATCAGGGGCACCTGTCGTCCTGCTGCACGGGCTGGCCGGCCACGCCGGCGAATGGGACTCCATCGCCCAAGACCTGAGCCCCCGCTACAGGGTCGTCGCTGTCGACCAGCGCGGCCACGGTGCCAGCGAGCGCCGTCCGGCGGACGTCTCCCGGGCTGCGTACGTTGCGGACGCCGTCGCCGTGGTCGAACAGCTCGGCCTCCAACAACCCGTCCTGGTGGGCCAATCGCTGGGCGGCCACACCGCCATGCTCGCCGCTGCCGCGCACCCCGGGTTCTTCCGTGCGCTCGTCCTGGTGGAGGCGGGTCCGGGTGGGCCAAACCGTCAGGTGCAGGCGGAGATCGGGGGTTGGCTCGATTCGTGGCCCAGGCCGTTCCCGTCGCGGGGAGCTGCCGTCGAATTCCTCGGCGGCGGCCCGGTCGGCGAGGGCTGGGCGGCCGGCCTGGTGGAACGCGATGGCGGCTGGTGGCCGCACTTCGACCGCGACGTGATGGTCGAGTCGCTGGCGGACATCGCCCAGCGGTCCTTCTGGGACGAGTGGTCGAACGTGACGTGCCCGACCCTGGCCGTCCTCGGCCAGACCGGCATCATCGCGCCTGCGGAGATCGACGAGATGCTCCGGCGACGGCCGGAGACCGTGGCCTTGAGTGTGGCCGGGACGGGGCACGACGTTCATCTGGAGCGGACGGACGTCCTGCGGCACGTACTCCATCGGTTCCTTGAAGACGTCACATGATCTGCCGCCAGCCGGAGCGCCAGCGGTTCGCCGGGGTTCCGGCCAGCCGGGCCGTCACCCCGGTCAGCCACAGCAGGCCGAGTCCCGCGCCGGCGGTGAAAGCCAGGACGGAGACGGCCGAGGCCATGAAGCCCGCGAGGACGACGACCGGTACGAGGCGGGTGGCGACGGCCCAGCCCCGCAGGCCCAGGGCGGCGAGCGGACGGGCCAGGACGACGAACGCGGCGCACAGGGCGAGATAGCCGACCATCCCGCCGAACATGTGGACGGCGCCGTGCCCACTCATCACGGTCGCGTCGGGGGCGCCGACGGGAAAGCCCGCCCCGGCGTCGGCCGGGAAGACCGCGGCGACCCAGAAGGACACGGCGAACACGCCGACCAGGACCGGGCCCCACGTGCCGCCCGCGCCGCCGCGCAGCACCCGTCGCAGTCCCGCCGCGCCGGCGATCAACAGCGCGCCGGTGAGCAGGAAGTTCACCGTCTGGACCCAGCCCGCCTCGCCAAGGGCGAGCTGGCTGATCGCGTTACGGGTGAAGTCGAAGCCGTCCCGCGCAAAGCCCTGGGCGAGTCCAACCGCCAGGAACAGCGGGCCCGCCACCATGCCGCCGGTCACCGCCCACCGCGCCGCCGGGCGCGATGCGGGCGGGATGGAGACGATGTCGTGCGGGGCGGTCGGCGTGTGCGGCATGGCGGGCCTTCCTTCAGTCGGTGGTTTCACTTGTATGACCGACGGCAAGAGGCGAAGTCATTGCTCCCGGCGGCGTGTGCTGGATCACACGCACTCTGGGGCACCCCGTGCTCGCGCCACGGGGAAGGGCGTGCCACAACGTGCCGGTAGAGGCGGTAAACAGCGGACAACAAGGGGTTCTAGGGAACGACGAGATGGCGATCGTGAACCGGCGTTCCCGCAGGTCAGGCGCCCTTTACGCGTCCATTCGGATACGAAGGCCCAGGTCAACGACCTGGGCCTTCGCCTTTGTCTGGACCTCCGGCGCCCCCCAACCAACTCCCGCAACGTCCATGGCTGGAGACACGAATAGCGATCAATCGGTGACGTGTTGTCAGTGGCAGGTGCTTTCATGGCGGCGGTTACGCAGGGAGGCGTAACGCGTCTGGTGAGGGGGATGCAGCTGTGCCCTGGATCAATGGCTACGTGCGGTCGGACGGCACTCCGGTAAGAGGACACGTCCGGCTCCCGGTCGGCGCACGACGCGAGACCACACTGCTGGGCCTGTTCGTGATCGGGGCGTTCGTCCTCGGCGGCGGCACCACGACTGCTGGGGCGGGCGCCGGGACCGGGCAGGAGTTACCCCGGCCGCAGTCGACGGTGGTCTACCCGATCAAGTGGCCGGCCTGGGAGAAGCAGACGCAGCCCCAGCCGACACCCACCGTCTCCTATCCCATCGTCTTCCCCAGCACGGGAAGCGGGCGGTGACCCGGCGCCCGCCCGTGAGGCGACGCAGGCGCAGTGGCCCGACGCGCCGCCGAGGGAACCCGGGCTCGGAAGGCCTGATCCTCCTCGGACTCGTCGGACTGGTGGCCGTCAGCCTGATCGCGGCGCTCCTGAACTGGCTGGCCGCCCACCCATGGGTCGTGGCCCTCCTCCTTCTGGCCGCAGCCGGCGCGGGCGGCCTCTGGCTATGGCGACGACAGGAGGCGGCCCGCTGGGAACAGGTGCGGGCGCAGGGCCTGCGCTACGCCGTCGAGCACCTCGACAGCCTCCACCACAACGACTTCGAATTCGCCGTACGGGACCTCATGCACCGCGACGGCTGCTCCGACGCGCAGAAGGTCGGCGGACGAGGCGACAACGGCGCCGATGTGAAAGCCACCGACCCCTACGGCCGCCGCTGGGTGATCCAGTGCAAGCACCGCAAGGACGGCTGGCACGGATCCGCAGTCGGCACCCCCGACCTCCAGGTCCTCAACGGCACCGGCCGCCAGATACACGGCGGCGACGTCCTCGTCATGCTCACCAACGGCCGTTTCTCCCGGCCCGCCCTCGACTTCGCCAAGTCGCAGCACCTCCACCTGGTGGACCGTCACCTCCTCGCCCAGTGGGCCGGCGGCTCCCACCCCCTGTGGGAACTCCTCCGCGCCATCCCGCCACCCCGCAAACCCAACCGTCTCTCCTGACCACGGGGAGAGTGGGGACGCGTCCACGGGTGGTCACGCCGCCTCGGCGCCGCACTGATGGTCGCCGGGCCCTTGCTCACGAAACGCTGCACTCGCGGGGAATCAATATCTATCCCCGCGGTCAGAGAGTTTAATGGACCCCGCAGGGAGGGTTTTTCCACACCACACACGATGGAGATATTTAACGCACACAAACCGCTGCAGCGTGCTACTGTCGATCTCGGTTGCAGTTTTGGTACCCAAAAACTTCAAGCGCTCCAGTCGGCCTCCGCGCCACATTCGAGTGCTTCATATTTCCGGGTCATTTTCCGGCGGGGCATCATCGCGGCGACACGGTGTCCGTACAGTGCGGATGCCGGTGTACTGCCCCAAAGGAGACATGACGTGGCATCTGGCACCGTGAAGTGGTTCAACGCGGCCAAGGGTTTCGGCTTCATCGAGCAGGACGGTGGCGGCGACGATGTCTTCGCCCACTTCTCGAACATCGCCACCCAGGGCTTCCGCGAGCTGCTGGAAGGCCAGAAGGTCACCTTCGACATCGCGCAGGGCCAGAAGGGCCCGACGGCCGAGAACATCGTTCCCGCCTGACGCTGACGCGCATTTCGTAGCTGGGGCCCGCATCCCTCGGGGTGCGGGCCCCAGCTGCACGCATCTCCCGCAGTGGTGTCACCTGCGTGACGAAGTATTCAGGGTTACAGCCTGCTCGGCGCTTCACCCCTCGATTTTTCTTGGTTCGCGTCCGCATGACGCCACCCCATCTCAGCGCATGCGCCCGTACAGAATCCCTTTAGGCCAGAGTCGCTTTCGCATTCCATTCGGCCCGTTCTTGTGATTCCCCGCGCTGTGTTTCTGCTGCGGGAATTCCTTGATATGTGCCGCATCAAGGAAGGTTCTGAATGAACCGCACACGTACGAACGACCGTTCCTCTCGGACCCGCAGCCGCACCGGCGGCCCCGCTTTCGGCGCTGCCGCCGGTTCGGAGCGGGGCAGCCGCTTCGGCTCGTCGGCCCCGAGCCGCTCCGGAGGTCCGAGCCGCTCCGGAGGTCCGAGCCGCTCCGGCGGCTACGGCCGCCGACCCGCCGCGGTCCAGGGCGAGTTCGCCCTGCCGAAGACCATCACTCCGGCGCTGCCCGCCGTCGACGCCTTCGCCGACCTCGACATGCCGGCCGAACTGCTGGCCGCCCTCGTCGCGCAGGGCGTGACCGTGCCCTTCCCGATCCAGGGCGCCACCCTGCCCAACACCCTTGCGGGCCGTGACGTGCTCGGCCGCGGGCGCACCGGCTCCGGCAAGACCCTCGCCTTCGGCCTCGCGCTGCTGGCTCGTACCGCCGGGCAGCGCGCCGAGCCCCGCCAGCCGCTCGCCCTGGTCCTCGTCCCCACCCGCGAGCTGGCCCAGCAGGTGACCGACGCCCTCACCCCCTACGCCCGCGCCGTGAAGCTGCGCCTGACCACGGTCGTCGGCGGCATGTCGATCGGCAAGCAGGCCGGATCGCTGCGCGGAGGCACGGAGGTCGTCGTAGCCACGCCCGGCCGGTTGAAGGACCTCATCGACCGGGGTGACTGTCGGCTGAACCAGGTCGCGATCACCGTCCTCGACGAAGCCGACCAGATGGCCGACATGGGCTTCATGCCGCAGGTCACCGCGCTGCTGGACCAAGTGCGTCCCGAGGGGCAGCGGATGCTGTTCTCCGCCACCCTGGACCGCAATGTCGATCTCCTGGTTCGCCGGTACCTGACCGACCCGGTCGTGCACTCGGTGGATCCCTCTGCCGGTGCGGTGACGACGATGGAGCACCACGTGCTCCACGTCCACGGCGCCGACAAGCACCGCACCACGACGGAGATCGCAGCGCGCGAGGGCCGGGTGATGATGTTCCTGGACACCAAGCACGCCGTTGACCGCCTCACCCAGGACCTCCTCAACAGCGGCGTCCGCGCCGCAGCCCTGCACGGCGGGAAGTCCCAGCCGCAGCGCACCCGCACGCTCGCCCAGTTCAAGACCGGACACGTGACCGTGCTGGTGGCGACCAACGTGGCCGCGCGCGGCATCCACGTCGACAACCTCGACCTCGTCGTGAACGTCGACCCGCCGACCGACCCCAAGGACTACCTCCACCGCGGCGGACGCACCGCCCGCGCGGGCGAGTCCGGCAGCGTCGTCACCCTCGTCACCCCCAACCAGCGACGCGACATGACCCGCCTCATGCAGGCCGCCGGCATCACCCCGCAGACCACCCAGGTCCGCTCCGGCGAAGAGGCCCTGAACCGCATCACCGGCGCCCAGGCACCCTCCGGCGTCCCCGTCGTCATCACCGCACCGGTCGTCGAACGCGCCAAGCGCAGCGCCGCTTCCCGGGGCAGGCGCCGGCCCGCTTCGACGGCCCGGCGCGTGAGCGTGCGGCAGTCCGCCTTCGATGCGGCGGCCTGAGAAGCACGTGATCGGGAAACTGACCCATCTCTGCAGGAGGTACGTTTTGACGCTGGTCCAGATGGAGCCCCGCTCTGCCAACGCCAACCCTGTGCACCGGACGGTGGACGACGCGATGGAGGCGGCCGGTCCACAGGTCTGTGATGACATGACGGTCGAGGTGGCCCTGGCCGTCATGGCCGGCGCCCGCGCGGGTCATCTGCTCGTCTGCGACGAGGACGGCCTGTGCACCGGGCTGGTCACCCAGGGCCGGCTCGCCGCCATCCGCGACAGCGCGGCGTACACGGACCAGGTCCGTCTCCGCGACCTCCTGGGGGACCGCGGGCCGGTCACCTCGCCCGTGACCACGATGGCCGAAGCCGAGCACGCGATGCGCTACCGCGGGCTCGATGCCCTGCCGGTCGTCGATGACCAGGGCAGTGCTCTGGGCTTCCTCGCCCTTGCCCGCTGAACCGCCTTACCGCGGCACGGCCGTCCCCCTTTCTTCTTCCTGTGAGGCAACATGCGCTGTGTCATCGCCCGTTTCCCGTTCGACCTGACCAAGAGCGGTGTCCTGGAGTCGATGAAGGGCGTCAAGCCCGAGCAGGTCATCGGCGAGTCCGTGATCATCGGGCGCCGTACCTACCCCGTCAAGCAGGTCGGCCAGGTCATCACTCGGCAGGACCGGCGCGACTTCAGCACCGGTGAAGTCCTGCGGGCCATGACCCAGCTCGGGTTCACCTGCCGCGGCCTCCCCCGGGCCGCCGTGCCCACGCGCGTCCTCAGCCCGCTCCAGCAGGCTTCCGCGATGCTCGGCATCCCGGTGACCGTCTGACGGACAGGACCGGCGCAAGCCGACACCCGAACAGCGAGGAGGGCCCGACCGGCACGCGCCGGTCGGGCCCTCCCGCATACCGGGGATTACGCGAATGTCGGGTCAGTGGTCGGAGTAGCTGAAGTCGCCCATGGTCCAGGCGCTGACATCTGCGATCGAGACGCGATACATCCCACCCGTCTCCGGGATCCCCACCGTGCCCTGAAGGATGCGGGCCACATGGAAGTGCAGATGGGTGGGCGGCCCCTCTCGCGGTGTCGTCGTGGTGAAGATGGCGGCGAACTCGCCCAGGCGGGCGGAGTCCGTCAGGACCTCCGACACCCGCTGCCTCCACACGGCTTCGGGTGCCAGCCGACCGGTGATGACAGCGCCACCGGTGACAACGGTCAGGGACATCTGATTGCTCTGCCCGGACTCCACCAGGGTGGCAACGTCAACGAGCAGCTCGTCAGGCTTCGACATGGGAGCCGATTTTATGCACCGGTCGTCCCGTTCTCCCGACCGGGAGGACTACCGGTCGGGTGCAGGTGCCCCCGCCGTGGCGCACGGCGTTCGTGTCGAGCTCGGACACGGCCAAGGCCACGGTGTCTGCGGCCTCCGTGGCCATCGCCGGCTGACGAAGACGGGGGGGGACCCCCACGCGCTCGCCTGCGAACCTCCCGAGCCCCTGACCTGCTGTGCAGGCTGCTCTGCGCATCCTGGGCCTGCCGCGAAGGCCTAGCTCTCCTCAGCGAGCACGAAAATCTATGACGGCCAGAGTAGACATTGGGCGATGGCGTGGTTATGGTTTCTCTCGTAGCCCAGAGAGAACAGCAGGGCCTGGCAGAGACGAACTGCCGGGCAGCAGTACAAGCAGTTGCAGTTTGCAGAACGGTGCGGTGGTGGAGTTCCGAAGCCAGAGCGGTTGCAGGACGGCGACGGGGCTGACGACCGGACCGGGTGGCCCGCAGCCATCAGGGGCCGCCGCAAGCAGTACCGCAGTTAACGCAGTGGCAGTACCCGTAAGTGCAGTGCGCAGTACCCAGCAGTGAAGTAAGTGAGCAGCACCTCGGTGAAGGCGTCGGCTGCGGACGCGCGCACCGGGAAGTTCGGCAGTGGGGTTCTAAGCCAGAGCAGACGCAGGACGGGCAACGGGGCTGGCTGCCGGAGAGTGGCGCTGACGCAGGCCACCAGCAGTACGCAGTAGAGCAGTACCAGCAGTACCAGCAGTACCAGCAGTACCAGCAGTAAGCAGTTGATCACCGAGGGAAGAACGGAGGAGCCGAGCACCATCAGGATCGCCCGGGCCGAAAGGCTGAGCCCGGGTACCGCAGGACATCGATAGTGAGGTGGTCTCCGGTCAAGCAACCGCGATCCCCGCACTCCCGGCAGCATCTCGGTCGGGTCGGCGGAAACACAGGGTCGGCGCAGTATCAGGGCCGACAGATGGTGTAGTAGTTCCTTCGGGGCCCTGGTGCCGTACGGCACCAGGGCCCCTCCACGCGTTCCATGAGAGAGGTTCAATGACAGCAGACGACTCGTTCGGCCGTCTCGACGACGACGATTACCCCGCCTACACCATGGGCCGGGCAGCAGACATGCTCGGCACCACCCAGGGATTCCTCCGCGCCCTCGGAGAGGCCCGCCTGATCACTCCCCTCCGCTCCGCGGGCGGCCACCGCCGCTACTCCCGTTACCAGCTGCGCATCGCAGCCCGCGCCCGGGAACTCGTCGACCAGGGCACCCCCATCGAGGCCGCCTGCCGCATCATCATCCTCGAGGACCAGCTCGAGGAAGCCCAACGCATCAACGCCGAATACCGTCGCGCCGCCGAATCATCCGCGCCGCCGCCCTCGGCCTGAACCGAGCGCGCCCGTCGGGATCGGCGGCCCTCGGTCGTCGAAAGAGTGCATTCGGGCGCGGACGCCTCCGCCAGGTCCGCCCCGGCGCCAGCGCTGCGTGTGACCTGGTGGGTACCGTGCCAGCCCCTCGAGGGCGTCCGTCGTCCCCAACCCATGCCTCGACCTCCGTGGCCGCCGCCCGCCCCGGCGATCCGCGGGGAGCTGTGAACGCAGCTAGTGTTCGCGGATGACTCCGTCCGCTCTTTGGCCGGTCGCGGATCGTTTGACGACCCCCCGGCTTTCTCTCGAACCGCTGCGCACCGAGCACGCGTCGGAGGCCTTCCCGCTCTTCGACGACGCCCGGCTGCACACCTGGACCGGCGGGGAGCCGAGCTCGCTCGAAGAGCTCCGGGCCAGGTACGCCCGCCAGGCCGCGGGCCGGTCGCCGGACGGGAGCCAGGGCTGGCTGAACTGGATGCTGCGCCGGACGGAGGACGGCCTGCTGGTCGGAACGGTTCAGGCGACCTTGTACCGGACCGGGGACGGCGGAGTCGAAGCCTCGCTCGCCTGGGTGACAGGGGTCGAGCACCAGGGGAAGGGCTACGCCCGCGAGGGGGCCCTGGCCATGGCCGCATGGCTGCGTACCCGTGAGGTGTCGGCCCTGGCCGCCTCCATCCACCCGGATCACGCCGCGTCCGCAGGGGTCGCCCGCGCCCTCGGCCTGACCGCATCCGGCACGCTGGTCGACGGCGAGACCCGCTGGAGCACCTCGGGCCGCTGACGGCGCGCGCCCAGGGGGACATGTGCGGCCGGTCGCGGGACGATGGACGCAGGAGCATGCGATGGCAGGGCCGCAGCTGCTGGAGGTGCCGGATGCTGACCACCCCTGTATGCCGACTTCTCGGTATCGACGCCCCGGTCGTCTGCGCGGCCTTCGGCCCCTGGGACGAGGTCGATCTCGCCGCGGCGGTGTGCCGGGCGGGCGGGCTGGGCAGTCTGGGCACCGCCGTACGGCCCCTGCCGGACCTGAAGGAGCAGTGGGCCCGACTGCGGCAGCTGACGGACCGGCCCTTCGCGATCAACCACACGACCCGCCCCCTCAACGAGGAGGCGTTCCAGGCCACGATCGAGGAGCGGCCGGCAGCGATCTCCTTCCACCTCGCGGTGGCGCCCGACCTGATCGCCCGGGCGCACGACGCCGGCATCCTCTGGATCCAGCTGGTCACGGACATCCGTCAGGCCGACGAGGCACTGCGGGCCGGAGCGGATGTGCTCGTCGCGCAGGGCGGCGAGGGCGGCGGACACGGCGGGGACGTCGGCACGATGGTGATGGTCCCGGACGTCGTGGACCTGGCGGACGACGTACCCGTCCTCGCGGCCGGTGGGATCGCCGACGGCCGCGGCCTGGCCGCGGCCCTGGTACTGGGCGCGCAGGGTGTGCTCATGGGGACGCGCTTCCTCGCATCGTCGGAGATGAACGTGTCGCAGGCGTGGAAGAGCCGGATCGTCGAGTCCGCCGCCGCGGACGCGGTGAAGGCCGTGGGCAGCGAGCGGATCCTGCCGCCGTTCAACCGCCCCGGCAGTGCCGGGGTACCGCGCTGCCTTCGCACTCCGCTGCTGGACGCCCTGCGCGAGCACCCCGAGCAGGTCGACCCCGAGGAGATCGTGCCCCGCGTGATGGCCGCGATCCGGTCCGGCGGCGGCGAGGAGTACCTGCCCTTCACCGGCCAGTCGGCCGCCCTCGTGCACGAGGTCCTGCCGGCCGGCGAGATCGTGCGCCGGACGGTACGGGAGGCCGAGGCGGCGCTGGCACAAGCGGCCTACGCCATCGGCCGGTGACGGTACTGCGGGGTCAGCCGCTTGAGTGTGGCGGGCGCGCCGCCTTGCGCACGGCCCCGATGTCGTCCGGTGGTCCGATGACGGGCGTCTGCTCGCGCGACTGCGCCTCACCGATGCCTGCGGGCGGCCCCTGTGCGCCCAGGTGCGGCCACCGCTCGTCGAATGGTCCGCCGCTCCGGTGGCGTGACCCGGCGGCGTGACCCGGCTGCGTGACCCGCGGCCTCGACGGATCAGGATTCGAGAAGCCCGGTCGCCGCGCCGCGGCTAGCGTGATGGTCATGGACATCACCATTCACACGACCGCCCTCCCGCACGACGACCCGGACGCCGCCGTCGCCTTCTACCGCGACGCCCTCGGCTTCGAGGTCCGCAGCGACGTCGGCCAGGGCAAGATGCGCTGGATCACGGTCGGCCCCGTCGACCAGCCCGGCACGTCCATCCTCCTGGCGCCGCCGGCCGCCGACCCCGGGATCACCGAGGACGAGCGCCGCACCATCGTCGAGATGATGGCCAAGGGCACCTACGGCTGGATCCTGCTGGCCACCCGGGACCTCGACGGCACTTTCGAGAAGGTGCAGGCCACCGACGCCGAGGTCGTCCAGGAGCCGACCGAGCAGCCGTACGGCGTGCGCGACTGCGCCTTCCGCGACCCCGCGGGCAACCTGGTCCGCATCCAGGAGCTGCGCTGACCCCGGCTGCCGTCCACTCCCTCTCACCTCCGAACACCCCTCCCCCGCGTGCCAGTTGCAGGCGGCGGCGGTGATCGCGAACATCGATGAACGGAGTTGCCCCATGTGCCATCCTGCCTGGATGAGCGCACTTACCGCCGCGCAGCGCCTGAGCGACCTCGCCCGGCTGCGCCGCGTGCGCGACCGGATCGACCGGGAGTACGAGCAGCCTCTCGACGTCGAGGCGCTCGCCCGCGGCGTGAACATGTCGGCCGGGCACCTCAGCCGCCAGTTCCGGCTGGCCTACGGCGAGTCGCCGTACTCGTACCTGATGACGCGGCGCATCGAGCGCGCGATGGCGCTGCTGCGCCGTGGCGACCTCAGCGTCACCGAGGTCTGCTTCGCGGTCGGCTGCTCGTCGCTGGGCACCTTCAGCACCCGTTTCACCGAGCTGGTCGGCATGCCGCCCAGCGTCTACCGGCGCCGCGCTGCGGACGGGGCGGCCGGCATACCGTCGTGCGTGGCGAAGCAGGTCACCAGACCCGTCAGGAATCGAGAAGCACCGGCGGCCGGGCCGGAACTAGCGTGATCTGCATGAACTCCCTCGCATCCGTCACCCTCGAGGTGGCCGACCACACCGCCGCCGACCGCTTCTACACCGCCTTCGGCCTGGGCGCCCAGGTGCGCCTGCAGGCCTCGGAGGCACCGACAGCCGGCTTCCGCGGCTTCGCCCTGGCGCTCACGGTGTCCCAGCCCGCCACCGTCAACGCGTTCATCGGCGCCGCCCTCGACGCCGGCGCCACGACGGTGAAGCCCGCCTCGAAGTCCTTCTGGGGCTACGGCGGCGTCGTCCGGGCCCCCGACGGGACGCTCTGGAAGGTCGCCACGTCGGCGAAGAAGGACACCGGCGCGGACACCCGGCAGATCGACGAGATCGTGCTCCTGCTGGGCTCGGAGGACGTGTCCGCGAGCAAGCGGTTCTACGTCGGCCACGGCCTCGCCGTCGAGAAGAGCTTCGGCAGCAAGTACGTCCAGTTCGGCGCCCCTTCGGGCGGCATCAAGCTGGCGCTGTACGGGCGCCGCGCCCTCGCCAAGGACCTCGGGGTCCCCGCCGACGGCGCCGGGTCCCACCGGCTCGTACTGGGCAGCGGCGCCGGCTCCTTCACGGACCCGGACGGGTTCGCCTGGGAGGCCGCGTCGATGGCGCCCACGCCCTGATCCGTCCCCGTAGACCCGGCACGACAGACCCGGGACGCAAGACCCGGCACCGGCAGATCCGCCACCGCAGGTCCGCACCGCCCGACCACCACCGATCAGCTTCCGAGACCCGCGAGAGGAACCTGCAATGAAGAACACGGCGCAGACGTCCACCCGGAGCACCACCACCGCGGCGGACAAGAAGTACGACGGATTCACGGACGAAGAGCGCGACGCGATGAAGGAACGCGCCAGGGAGCTGAAGTCGACCGCGCGCCGCGGTTCGCGCGCGGACAAGGCGGATGCGGAGGGGGACGTCCTCGCGAAGATCACCGAGATGCCGGACGCGGACCGCGTCCTCGCCGAACGCGTCCACGCCATCGTCAAGGCCAGCGCGCCGGGCCTCTCCCCGAAGCTCTGGTACGGGATGCCCGCGTACGCCAGGGACGGCAAGGTCGTCTGCTTCTTCCAGAGCGCGCAGAAGTTCAAGTCGAGGTACGCGACGCTCGGCTTCAGCGACCAGGCGGGTCTCGACGACGGCACCATGTGGCCCACCAGCTACGCCCTGACGGAGCTCACCGCCGCCGACGAGGCACGTATCGGCGCGCTCATCGAGAAGGCGGCGGGCTGAGGCCCGTCCTGCCCAGGCGGGCGCGCAGCGGTCGGTCAGCTGCGGCGATGCCCGCCCGGCACCGGCTCACTCCCAGTACTGTCGGGCGCGTCACGCCGTGAGACGCGAGAGCGCCGTGCCCGAAGGAGCCGATGTGGCCGAGGAAGCATTCAGCATCGACAAGCGACCGCTGCGCGACCTGTTGGCGCAGGTCGCGGACGGCCGGGCGCAGCTGCCCGAGTTCCAGCGCGGCTGGGTCTGGCCGTACCCCAACATCGCGAGTCTGCTGGCTTCGATATCCCTCGGCTACCCCCTCGGCACCCTCATGACGCTCCGCGCCGGAGGCGACGTCCGCTTCAAGTACCGCCCGATCGAGGGCGCGACGCTCCCGGGACCCCGGGAGCCGGAGTCGCTGGTCCTGGACGGGCAGCAGCGGCTGACCTCCCTCTTCCAGTCGCTCAAGCTCGACCGGCCCGTAGCCACCCAGGACGTCCGCAAGCAGGCCGTTTCCGGCTGGTTCTACGTCGACATGCGCAAGGTCCTGGACGGTTTCACCGACCGCGAGGACGCCATCCGCTTCCTGCCCGCATCCCGCAAGGTGGTCAACTTCCGTGGCGAGGTGCAGATCGACCTCTCCACCCGGGAGAAGGAGTACGCGGCCCTCCTCTTCCCCGTCAGCTCCGTGCTGGACTCCGACGACTGGGAGGACGGATTCACCGAGCACTGGGACGACAAGGCCAAGTGGCGGCTGTGGAAGGACTTCGAGAAGGCCTTCATCAAGCCCTTCATCCTCTACCACGTCCCCGTCATCGAGCTCGGCAAGGCCACCGAGCGCCAGGCCGTCTGCCAGGTCTTCGAGAAGGTCAACACCGGCGGTGTCACGCTCACCGTCTTCGAGCTGCTCACCGCCACCTACGCGGCGGACGAGTTCGATCTCCGCGACCACTGGGAACGCGTGTGCCGCGCCGCCTGGCAGGCACCCGAGTACCGCATCCTGCGCGAGGTCTCCAACACCGACTTCCTCCAGGCCGTGACCCTGCTCGCCACCTACCGGCGGCGGGTGACGGAAGCCGCGCACGTCACCGAGGAGGACCGCCTTCCCCGGGTCGGCTGCAAGCGCAAGGACATGCTCGCGCTCTCCCTCAAGGACTACGAGGAGCACGCGCCGGCCGTCGTCGAGGGCTTCAAGAAGGCCGCGAAGTTCCTGCACCAGCAGCACTTCTTCGACACGAAGTTCCTGCCGTACGGCACCCAGCTCATCCCCCTCGCCGCCGTCCTGGCCGCCGCCGGGAGCACGGCGGAGCCGGCCGGCGCCCAGCGCAAGCTCGCCCGCTGGTACTGGTGCGGAGTGTTCGGGGAGTTGTACGGGGGCTCGACCGAGACCCGGTTCAGCCAGGACCTGCCGGACGTCGTGGAGTGGATCCGCGGCAGCGGCCAGGAGCCGCGCACGATCACGGCCGCGCAGTTCGCGCCGGGCCGGCTGCTGACCCTGCGCACCCGCCAGAGCGCCGCGTACAAGGGCATCTACGCCCTGCTGCTCAAGGCCGGGGCGGCCGACTGGCGGACGGGCGAACCGGTGAAGGTGACCGACTACTTCGACGAGGCCGTCGACATCCACCACGTCTTCCCGAAGGCGTGGTGCGAGCAGAACGGGTTCAAGCCGGAGGTCTACAACTCCATCGTCAACAAGACTCCCCTGACGGCGCGCACGAACCGGATCATCGGCAGCCAGGCCCCCTCCGCCTACCTCGCGCAGCTGGCCAAGACCGCCGAGATCGGCCCGGAGGAGCTGGACGCGCACGTCCGCACGCACGTGGCCGGGCCCGCCCTCATGCGGTCCGACGACTTCGACGGCTTCTTCGCCGCCCGCAAGGCGGCCCTGCTCGCCGCGATCTCGGCCGAGATGGGCAAGGCGATCCTGGCGGACGCCGAGTCCGATGCCGAATCCGGCTCCGGGGCAGCCGCCTGGGCGCCCTGAGCCCGCAGCCGGCTCACCCGTCGGGGACGGGGAGGAGGGGCGTCCTCCCGTCCTCCTCCCGTCGCCGCCCGGTCAGCGGCCGGCGGTGCGGGTGCGGGCGCGCCAGCGGACGTACTGCTGCTCCGGGTCGCCGGTGTACGCCCACGGGACGCGGGTGGCGCGGCCGTCCAGGAGGTCGAAGACCGTGGCCGCCTCCGCGAGCATGTCGGCGTGGACCAGGCCGTGGGCCAGGTGGTTGAGGTCGGCCACGTCCTGGGCCTGCGGGGCCGTACGGGAGCCGATCCAGCGCTCCATCGTCGTCCGCAGGTCCCAGCGCCCCGCGTCGCCGCTCCAGTGGTGCAGCAGGTCCAGGCTGTTCCTGCCCTCGCTCTCGGCCCGGTGCCGGTACTGCTCCGCCCGGGCCACCTGCGGCAGGACCGCCAGGGGCGAACCCAGTGGGGCGGCTGCCGCGCGGTCCCGCGCGAAGTTGTAGGCCTGGCCGTGCGAGCCGTGCCAGCGTGCGGACATGTAGCGCAGCCCCTGGTGGTGCGCCTCCCGGTGGTACGGATCGCGGGCGCAGAGCTCCTGCCACCACCGGCCCATGGCGGCGTGGCCGCCCTCGTACAGCCGCGCCAGGGTCACCAGCGAGACCCACGGATGCGGGTCCTCCGGGGCCGCCTCGGAGGCCTGCAGGCAGATCCGGGCGGTCCAGTCGAGGCGGTTCACGGCCGGCATGGTCCCGCGGCGGGCGACCGCGAACATCCGCATCACCTCGATGTCCGCGCGCAGCACGAGCGCGTCGGGGCTGTCGGGCTCGGAGGCCTGCCAGGCCTCTGCCACCCGCCGGTCCGCGGCCGCGTCGGCCAGCAGCCGGATGCGGTGGCTGCGCCGGTCCCAGTCACGGGGCGCACCGGCGGCGAGCAGGTCGCGCAGGCCCTGCCAGCGGCCGGCGGCGACGTCCTGGCAGGCCTCCGACAGGGCCTTGTCGCCGAACGCGGGATCGTACTGCGGTGCCGCGGGGGAGCGGCGGCGTTTCCAGGCCATGGCCATGCGGACGGGACCCTCCTCGGATCGGCGGACCCAACCCTCTGGGGTCCTGCGGGACTGCGGACGAAGGGCCGACGGCTCAGAAGTCGGTGAGGAGTTCGTCGGAGCGGCCCGTGCCGGCCCGCGAGGAGGGGTCGAGGTCTGTGACCCCGTACGAGGCGTCCACGGCCCGGGCGCGTGCGGGGTCCAGCGGGACCGCCTCGTAGTACGAGCGGCCGTGCTGCCGGTACCTCAGCATCGGTACGACGCCCAGCACGAGCGTGCCGAGCCCGATGCCGAGGGCGAGGGCGTTCAGCTCGGTCAGGGACCGGACGAAGATCCACACCATGAACAGCCCGCCGCCCAGCGGCCACAGGCCGATGAGGAGCAGGTTCCCCACGGACGCGAAGAGCTGCCTGCGGTGGACCACGACGGCGGAGAACGCGGCGAGGCCGTAGTAGAAGCAGATCAGCAGGCCCACGCCGCTGACCGCGTCGGCGAGCAGCCGCAATCCGGAGCCGGAGCCCGCACCTGAGCCCAGGTTGGCGGCGACGGTGAGAGCGAGCGCGACGCCCGCGACGACCGCGGTGGCGGTCCACGGGGTCTGCCGGCCCGGGTGGATGCGGCCGAACGCCGGAGGGAGGGTGCGGTCGCGGCCCATGGCGAAGAGGGTGCGGGTGGCCTGGAGCAGCGAGGTCTCGAGCGTGGCGACGGTGGACAGCAGCACCGCGAGGACGAGCAGCCGGCCGCCCCAGCCGGGCCAGACCGCGTCCCCGAGGACGGTGAGGAAGGACTCGGGGTTCTGCCGTACGACGTCGGTGCCGACGAGGATGTTGACGGAGATCGTGAAGACGACGAACAGGGCGAAGCACGTCACGACGCCGATCACCCCGCCGAACCCCGAGCCGCGGCGGCCGCCCCGGGTCTCCTCGCCGAGGTTGCTGGTCACGTCCCAGCCCCAGTAGGCGAAGACGGCGATCAACGCGCCGGTCACGAAGTGGTGCTGGCCGTCGAAGTGGCCGAAGCCGAACCAGGAGGGCGAGAAGTCCGCCACGTTGCCGTCCTTGGACAGGGCGGCGACGGCGAAGGCCAGGAGCAGGACGAGCTGCGTCCCGGTGACGGCGGTCTGGGCGTGGGCGCTGATCCGGGCGCCGTGCATCACGACGCCGGCCATGAGCAGGAACCAGAGCGCGCCGACGGCCGTGGCCAGGGCGGTGTGGCCGGCCGCCGGGGTGCCGAAGAGGGACAGCGTCGCGGCGCCGGCCGGAAGGGCGGTGGAGGCCATGAACACGGTGGCGGAGACGACGAGCGCCCAGCCGCTGAGGAAGCCGAGGAAGGGGTGCAGCGACCGGCCCGTCCAGGCGTACGAGGCACCGGCGTTCGGGTCGAGGCGGCCCAGGTGACGGAAGGCGAGGGCGATCCCGACGACGGGGAGGGCGCAGTACAGGAGGACGGCCGGGCCGGCGACGCCGACGGCGGCTATCAGTGCGGGGAAGGTGCCCGCGATGGTGTAGGCCGGGCCGCAGCCCGCCACGGCCATCACGACGGAGTCGAACGTGCCCAGCGCGTCGGCCCGCAGACTCCCTCCGGCACCAGAGTGCTTGCTCACGATCACGTCTTTCCTGGAGGCGTACCAAGGGAAAGGGGGAGGGAATGAGGACGGAAAGGGGGAGGGAAAGGGGGAGGCGGGAGAGGGGGAGGTAATGGGGAAGGCAAACGGGGCCGGGGAAAATGCTCGGGGATTCCCGGCGCGTCGGAAAAGCGGGGGGCTTCGCGGTGGCGTTCCCGGCCCTTCCTGAGGCGGCCCGGTTGCGGTTCGCACGACCGGGCGGCTGAACAGGAACCAGATCCTGCCCAAACCGCCCAGGAAGCGCAAGGGTTCGAGCGAAGATACCGACGATCGACCCGGTTATTGATATTCGAATCAATGCAAGCCTTCTCGGTCCACCGAGGATTCGCTGGTGATCCTCGACAAGACCGGAACCGGGACGGGCGGTTCGGCGGGTGCGGTCAGTCGCCCAGTACGGACCCCAGGTCGATCCTGGCGAGGCGCTCCGGATCGGTCAGGATGTCGAGCGCGGCGATCTTTCCGTCCTTGACGGTGAACGCCATGAGCGACATCGGCTTGCCTTCCGCCATGGCGAGCACCCCGGGAAATCCGTTGACGAAAACCGGGTGTGCGGCCGCGGCGAACCGGGCGAACATGACGGCGTTCGAGGCGACGTCCCCCGCGCCGCGGCGGACCGCGCTGGGGCGCAGCGCGCCGCCGTCGGAGCGGGCCACCACATCGGGGTCGAGGAGGTCGACGAGCGCGTCGAGGTTCCCGCCGCGCGAGGCGCTGAGGAAGGCCTCCACGACCTCCCGGGTGCGCACCAGGTCGGCGTCGGGGGCGGGCGCGGCCCCCTGGACCCGGCGACGGGCGCGGCTGGCGAGCTGCCGGGTCGAGGCCGCCGTACGGCCGAGGACCGGGGCGATCTCGTCGAAGGGGACCGCGAACAGGTCGTGCAGGACGAAGGCGAGCCGCTCGGCGGGAGCCAGGGTCTCCAGGACCACCAGCAGCGCGATGCCCACGGAATCGGCGACGAGGACCTCGTGTTCCGGATCGATGGCTGCGAGCCCCGTGACGACCGGGTCGGGCAGCCGGACGTACCCGTCCCGGTCCTGCAGCGGATCCTCGCGCCGCGTGATGCGCGAGCGCAGCATGTCCAGGCACACCCGGCCGACGACGGTGGTCAGCCAGCCGCCCAGGTTCTCCACGGCGGTGACCTCCGAGCGGCTCAGCTTCAGCCAGGCCTCCTGCACGGCGTCCTCCGACTCGCTGATCGAGCCGAGCATCCGGTAGGCCACGGCCCGCAGATGGGGGCGGTACTCCTCGAAGCGCCGCGCCAGGGCGTCCTGTTCGCTCACCTGTCACGTCCTAGCGTCGTTGATCGTAAGTCCACGCATGGACGGTAACCGGGTGGTGCGTCATGTGCGCATGGATTGCGGCCCGATGCTCTGCCCGCGCCGTTCCCGGCCACCGTCGCAACCGTCGCCGAGGGCTCGAAGTGGGCCGCGTGCGGGCCGCACAATGGCGATCATGCGGATCGCGATATTGGGGCCACTGGAAGTTCGGACCGGGGACGGGGACGGGGACGGGGGCGTCGTGGGTGTCGGCGGGGCGCGGCTGCGCGCGCTGCTGGTGCTGCTCGCGCTCGAACCCGGCCGGGTGGTCTCCTCCGAGCTGCTGATCGACGGGATCTGGGACCGGGACCCGCCGATGGGCGCGCCGAACGCCCTCCAGGCGCTCGTGTCGCGGTTGCGCCGGGCGCTGCCGGGGGTGGAGATCGCCTCGCATCCGGCCGGGTACCGGCTCCTCGTCGAGCCCGACGCCGTCGACGCGGTCCGGTTCGAACGGCTCGCCGCGGCCGGGCGGGCGGCCTTGGCCCGCGAGCCCGCCACCGCCGCCCGGACCCTGCGCGAGGCGCTGGAGCTGTGGCGCGGACCGGCCCTGCTGGACGTGGCGGGCTCCGACTTCTTCCGGGCGCCGGTGACCCGGCTGACGGAGCTGCGGGCGGCCGCGCTCGAGGACCGCATCGAGGCCGATCTGCGCCGGGGCCTCGGCCGGGAGCTCACCGGGGAGCTGGCCTCCCTCGTCGCCGAACACCCGCTGCGGGAAGGGCTGGTCGGAGCGCTGATGCGGGCGCTCGTCGCGGCCGGCCGGCCCGCCGAGGCGCTCGCCGCGTACGGCCGGGCCCGCGAGGCCCTCGCCGAGGAACTCGGCGCCGACCCGTCGCCGGAGCTGGCCGCGCTGCACACCGCAGTACTGCGCGGCGAGGTCGCCGGGGGTACCGAGCCGGTGCCGTCCGCAGGGTCCCTGCCGTCCGTACAGCCCGTACAGCCCGTACGTGCGCAGCAGCCCGGGCAGGAGCCCGTACGTCCGGCACAGCCCGTACCGCAGCCCGCTCCGGCGGGGGCGTCGGCGGCCGACTCCGCCCCTCCCGCGCCCGCGACCAACCTCCGCGCCCCGCTGGCCAGTTTCGTCGGCCGCGACGCCGACCTCGCCCGGGTCGCCGCGCTGATCGGGGAACACCGGCTCACCACCCTCACCGGGCCCGGCGGCGCCGGCAAGACCCGGCTGTCGGTCGAGGCGGCCCGTCCGCTGCTCGGCCGGTTCCCCGACGGCGTCTGGCAGGTCGAGCTCGCACCGCTGAGCGCGGAGGCCGACGTACCGCAGGCCGTACTGTCCGCACTCGGCCTGCGCGAGCAGGCTTCGGCGCCGGGCGAGCCCCTGGACCGGCTCGTCACGGCGCTGCGCACCCGGACCGCCCTGCTGGTCCTCGACAACTGCGAGCACCTGATCGAGGCGGCCGCAGCCCTGGCCGACCGGCTGCTCGGCGCCTGCCCCGGGGTGCGGATCCTCGCGACGAGCCGGGAGCCGCTCGGCCTCACCGGCGAGGCGCTCTGGCCGGTCGAGGCGCTGGCCCTCCCGCCGCAGGACGCGGGAGCCGCCGAGGCCATGTCGTACGCGGCGGTCCGGCTGCTGGGCGACCGGGCGGCCGCGGCCCGGTCGGGCTTCGCCGTCGGCGAGGACACGGCAGCCGCCGTGACCCGGATCGTCCGCGCGCTGGACGGGATGCCCCTGGCCATCGAACTGGCCGCGGCACGGCTGCGCACGATGAGCGCCGAGCAGCTGGCGGCGGGGCTCGACGACCGGTTCCGGCTGCTGACCGGCGGCGCCCGCACGGCCCCGCGCCAGCACCGGACGCTGCGGGCGGTCGTGGACTGGAGCTGGGAGCTGCTGACCGGACCGGAACAGGCCCTGTTGCGCCGGCTGGCGGCGTTCCCGGGCGGCGTGACGCTGGAGGCGGCGGAGCGCGCGTGCGCGGACACCGCGACGGGCGGGTCCACCGGCATCGAGCCGGCCGACGTAGCCGGCGTACGGGACGTGGTCGACGTACGGGACGTGGCCGACGTGGTCGACGTACGGGACGTACTCGACCTCATGACCTCGCTGACCGAGAAGTCGCTGCTGGTGACCGCCGGCGACGGCCGCTACCGGATGCTCCAGACCATCAGGGCGTACGGCCTGGAGCGGCTGGCCGAGGCCGGCGAGCAGGAGCCGGTCCGCCGGGCGCAGACCGCGTACTTCACCGGGCTGGCCCGGACCGCGGATCCGCATCTGCGCCGGGCCGACCAGCTGGAGTGGCTCGCGCGGCTGGCCGTCGAGCACGACAACCTGAAGGCGGCGCTGCGCGGCACGATCGCGGCGGGCGACGCGCGGGCCGCCGTGGGCCTGGTCTCGGCGGCCGGCTGGTACTGGTGGCTCAGCGGCCACAAGGCGGAGGGCGCCGAACTGGCGGCGGCCGCACTGGCGCTGCCGGGCGGGGCGGCGGAGGAAGAGGACCTGGTCGTCGCGTACGCGCTCTCCGTCCTGTTCGCGACGGCCGGGGTCGGCGACGAGAAGAAGCTGGCAGCGCTGCTCGGCGAGGCGCTGCGGCTCGCCGAGCGGACGGACAGCCGGCATCCGGTGGTGCGGTTCCTCGGGCCTGTCGACCGGATGCTGCGCAGTGCCGCCGCGGGCCGGGCGGCGCCGGCGGACACCTGGGACGAACTGCTGGCCGACGCGGACCCGTGGGTACGGGCGCAGGGCCGGCTGGAGGGCGCCCGGACCCTGCTCGGCGCCGGCGGCCCGCCTGCTCAGGCCGAGCAGGCCATCGAGGAGGCGCTGGCCGGGTTCCGGGCTCTCGGCGAGCGGTGGGGTGCCTCCTTCGCGCTGACCGTGCTGGCGGACCTGGTGGCGCGGCGAGGCGATTTCGCGGCGGCGCTCGGCCACTACGAGCAGGCGGTCGAGGTGGTCGGCGAGATCGGGGTGCTGGAGGACCGGCTGCACGCGCTGATCCGGCTGGCGCAGCTGTCCTGGCTGGCCGGCGACCCGGCGGGCAGCGCCGCGGCCCTGGCGCGGGCGGAGCAGGACGCCGCCGCGGCGGGCTGGCCGGAGTCGATCGCGGTACTGGCGCACGGCAAGGCCGAACTGGCCTGGTGGACCGGGAGGTTCCCGGAGGCGCGGGCCGAACTGGCGCGGGCCGAGGAGGCGATCGCCGGGATCTGTGCCCATCCGGTGTTCCGCGCGATGGCCCTCGACACGCGAGCCCATCTGGACGCGGCGGAGGGCGAGCTGGACAGGGCGCGGGCCCACCGCGCGGAGGCGCTGGACCTGGCGCTGGGCTCCGGGCACGCGCCGACGGTGGCCCAGGTCCTGATCGGCGTCGCGGACCAGGCCGTACGGGAGGACCGGCCGGAGCAGGCGGCCCGGCTGCTGGCGGCGGCGCTGGCGGTACGGGGCGGGCCGGACCACGGGCGTCCGGACGCGGCGCGGGTGGAGAACGCGGCGCGCGCCGCGCTCGGTGAGGGGTTCACCGAGGCGGCGCGATGCGGTGCGGCGTCGGGCGCGGCGTCGGGCGTGGCATCGAGCGTGGAGGCCGTACGGGAGCTGGCGGCGCCCGCCCTCAGCCGGCCTGGCGGTTGAACACCCGGGTGGCCCAGAAGTACCCGGCCACCGTGAGCCCGAGGCACCAGGCGACGGCGACGATCCCGTTGTCGCCGATCGGGGTGCCCATCAGCAGGCCCCGGACGGTCTCGATGATCGGGGTGAAGGGCTGGTGCTCGGCGAAGACGCGGACCACGGTGGGCATCGAGTCGGTGGGGACGAACGCGCTGCCGATGAAGGGCAGGAAGGCCAGCGGCAGGACGATGTTGCTGGCGCCCTCCGGGGTCTTGCTGACGGTGCCGAGGGCGACGGCCAGCCAGGTCACGGCGAAGGTGAGCAGGGTGATCAGGCCGAGGGCGGCGATCCATTCGGTGAGCCCGGCGGAGGGCCGGAAGCCCATCAGCAGGGCGATGCCGATGACGAGGCCGACGCTGACCAGGGTCTGGAGCACGCTGCTGATCACACGGCCGACGAGGATCGACGGGCGGGAGATGGCCATGGTGCGGAAGCGGGCCACGATCCCCTCGGTGAGGTCGGTGCAGACGGACACCGCGGTGGACGTGGAGGCGGCGGTCACGGTCATCAGGAGGATGCCGGGGACGAGGTAGTTGATGTAGGCGGCGCCGGTTCCGATGCCCGCGGCGAGCGGCCGGCCGAGGACGTATACGAAGAGCAGCAGGAAGATGACGGGCACGGCCATGGTGCCGAGGGAGAGCCCGGGGTAGCGCAGCGCGTGCCTGAGGTTGCGGCGCAGCATCGTCGCCGCGTCGCGCAGCGGGGCGGGGGTGGCGGCGGGGACGGGGGCGGTGAAGGTGCTCATCGTGCGGACTCCTTGGCGGTCTGGACGGGGGCGACGACGGGGGCGGTGGAGGTGCCGGGGGCGACGGGCGTGACGGGCCGCCCGGTCAGGGCGAGGAAGACGTCGTCGAGATCGGGGGTGTGCACGGTCAGGCCACTGACCTCGATGGACTCGGCATCGAGCCGGTCGATCAGTGCCCGCAGCGACTGCACGCCGCCGTCGCTGGGGATCTGGAGGGTGAGGGCTTCCGCATCGCGCGACGCCTCGCCGAAGCTGCGGGCGGCGCGCTCGTACCCGCCGCGCTCGGCGAACCGGAGGTTGATGTTCCCGCCGGGGACCAGCCGCTTGAGCTCGTACGCGGTGCCCTCGGCGACCAGCTTCCCGTGGTCGAGGACGGCGATCCGGTCGGCGAGCTGATCGGCCTCCTCCAGGTACTGGGTGGTGAGGAAGATGGTGACGCCGTCGGCGACGAGCTCACGGATGATCTGCCACATCGCGCGGCGGCTGCGGGGGTCGAGACCGGTGGTCGGCTCGTCGAGGAAGATGACCTGCGGGCTGCCCATCAGGGTCATCGCCAGGTCGAGGCGCCTCAGCATGCCGCCGGAGAAGGTGAGCGCCACCTTGCGGGCCACGTCGACGAGATCGAAGGCCTCCAGCAGTTCGGCGGCCCGACGGCGGCCCTCGGCCTTGCCGAGGTGGCGCAGGTCGGCCATCAGGAGCAGGTTCTCCTCGGCGGTGAGCAGCTTGTCCACCGCCGAGAACTGTCCGGTGACGCCGATGGCCGCCCGAACGGCGTCGGGGTGCGTGGCCAGGTCGTACCCGGCGATCCGCACGTGCCCGGCGTCGGTGCCGATCAGGGTGGACAGGATCTGCACGGTGGTGGTCTTGCCGGCCCCGTTCGGGCCGAGCAGCGAGAAGATGGTCCCTGTCGGGACGTGCAGGTCGATTCCGTCGAGGACGGTCTTGTCCCCGTACGCCTTGCGCAGCCCGGTGGCCGTGATGGCCGGCAGGCCAGAGTGTGAGGTCATGTCGTTCGCCCGTTTCGTGGTCGCGTCTTCCTGACGCCGTCACCATGAACGCCCCCGCTGACAGCCCCTTGAGCGACCGCTGACACCTGCGGGCACCCGCTGACAAGCCGCTGACAGGTCGGACACGGAGCGTTGTTTCACGTGAAACACCGCCCTCCCGGGTTGGCCGACAGGCTTCCGACCCTCCCGGGGGTCCGCATCGTGGACAACTACGCTCGGGACATGAACGCAGAAGCTGCCGACGCGCTCGCCGCCGTGAAAGACGCCGACCGGAAGCACGTTTTCCATTCCTGGTCGGCGCAGGAGCTCATCGACCCGCTCGCCGTGGCCGGGGCCGAAGGCTCGTACTTCTGGGACTACCAGGGCAACCGCTACCTCGACTTCTCGAGCGCCCTCGTCTACACCAACATCGGCTACCAGCACCCCAAGGTGACGGCGGCCATCCAGGAGCAGGCGGCGAAGCTCTGCACCGTCGCGCCCGGCTTCGCCGTCGACGTCCGCTCGGAGGCGGCCCGGCTGATCGCCGAGCGCACCCCGGGCGACCTCGACAAGATCTTCTTCACCAACGCGGGCGCCGAGGCCGTCGAGAACGCCGTACGGATGGCCCGGCTGCACACCGGCCGGCCCAAGGTGCTGTCCGCGTACCGCTCGTACCACGGGGCCACCTCCACGGCGATCAACCTGACCGGTGACGCCCGCCGCTTCGGCAACGACACCGCGACCGCCGGTGTCGTGCACTTCTGGGGGCCCTTCGCCTACCGCTCGCCCTTCTACGCGGCCACCGAGGCCGAGGAGTGCGAGCGCGCCCTGCGCCACCTCGAGGACACGATCGTCTTCGAGGGCCCGCAGTCGATCGCCGCGATCATTCTGGAGACCGTCGGCGGCGCCCCGGGCGTGCTCGTGCACCCGGACGGCTATCTCGCCGGTGTGCGCGAACTCTGCGACCGCTTCGGCATCGTGTTCGTCCTCGACGAGATCATGGTCGGCTTCGGCCGCACCGGGCGGTGGTTCGCCTCCGAGCACTGGGGAGTCACCCCCGACCTGATCTGCTTCGCCAAGGGCGTGACCAGCGGATACGTCCCGCTCGGCGGGGTCGCCATCTCGGCAGCCATCGCCGAGACCTTCGCCCGCAGGCCCTACCCGGGCGGGCTGACGTACTCCGGGCACGTGCTGGCCTGTGGGGCCGCCGTGGCGACGATCAACGTCATGGAGGAGGAGGGCATCGTCGAGCAGTCCGCCCGCACCGGCGCGGAGCTGCTGGGGCCGGGCCTGCGCGCCCTCGCCGAGAAGCACCCGTCGGTCGGGGAGGTCCGCGGTCTGGGCACGTTCTGGGCGCTGGAGCTCGTACGGGACCGGCAGACGCGCGAACCGCTCGTCCCGTACAACGCCTCCGGAGCGGACAACGCCCCGATGGTCGAGTTCGCGGCCGCCTGTAAGAAGGGCGGGCTGTGGCCGCTGACCGCAGGCAACCGCATCCATGTCGCCCCGCCCTGCAACATCAGCCCGCGGGACGTGGCCAAGGGCCTCGCCATCCTCGACGAGGCGCTGTCGGTCGCGGATACGCACACGGTCTGACCTGCTGCGCTGTGCGGTCGCCCAAGCCGTGGGTGCCGGTGTTCGGATGATCTGTACGGGTAACAACGCCCTTCGCGCATGTTGCAATCCGAAGCAGCACCTACGGACCGGGATGCACGTCAGTCCCGGGGCGGCCCCTCGGGGCCGAACGGCGGGGAGCGGGACGTCCTGCGGTCGGGGGCGGGCGCTGGACGCCGGGCGTACGGGATCCAGACCACCGGACTCCGTGTTCCCGAGGCACCGAAGGAAGACACCATGAGCAAGCACGTCCTGGCGCAGAACCAGTACGGCAAGGCCGAGAACCGCATCGTCAAGGTCACCCGCAAGGGCGGCGACGGGTCCTGGCACGAGATCCGCGACCTCAACGTCTCGGTGGCGCTCCGCGGCGAGTTCCGCGACGTCCACCTGACCGGCGACAACGCCAACTGCCTGCCGACGGACACCACCAAGAACACGGTGTACGCCTTCGGCAAGGAGCACGGCATCGCCTCCCCCGAGGCCTTCGGCATCCTGCTCGCGAAGCACTTCGTCTCCTCCCAGTCGCCGATCCGCGAGGCGCAGATCCGGATCGAGGAGTACGCCTGGGAGCGGATCCCGGTCCCGACGCGCAAGGAGCAGCACTCCTTCGTCCGCAAGGGCCAGGAGGTGCGCACCGCGCAGATCACGTACAGCGAGACGACCGGTCTGCAGGTCATCTCGGGTCTGAAGGACCTGACGGTGATGAACTCGACGAACTCCGAGTTCCACGGCTACATCAAGGACAAGTACACGACGCTCAAGGAGGCGTACGACCGCATCCTGGCGACGAAGGTCACCGCGCGCTGGGCGCACTCGGCGCTGGCCGCCGACGACGCCTCGTACGACTGGGACCAGTCGTACAAGAAGGTCCGCAAGAACATGCTGGAAGCGTTCGCCGAGACCTACTCGTACTCGCTGCAGCAGACCCTCAACCAGATGGCCGAGCGGGTGCTCGACCACTGCCCGCGGGTCAACGAGGTACGCCTGAACCTCCCCAACAAGCACCACTTCCTCGTCGACCTGGAGCCCTTCGGCCTCAAGAACGACAACGAGGTCTACTTCGCGGCGGACCGGATGTACGGCCTGATCGAGGGCACCGTGCACCGCGACGGCGTGCAGCCGGTGATCGCGACGAGCGACTGGATCGTCGCCTGAGCCGCTACGCCGCTACTTCTCGGCCGGCTGCCCGAGCTGGAGGTTCCACCGCCCGAGCCGCCCGGTGAGGCTGGTCACCGTGTCCGGGCGTACGTCGAGGCGCCAGAAGGCGGTGGCCGGCAGCTCCAGCGCGGACACGACGGCCGCCCTGACGACGGCCTGGTCGACGACGGCGCGATGCGTACCCGCGGGCAGAGCGGCGAGGGCGGCGCCGACGCGGGCGATCAGCGCGGTGACGGACTCCCCGCCGGGCGGCGCGTAGTCCGGGTCCGTCAGCCAGCTCCGGACGGCGGCCGGATCCTCGGCGGCGACCTCGTCCAGGGTCCGCCCGGCCCACTCCCCCGCGTCCGGGCCTTGCAGGCCCGCGTACTGCGGGCAAGGGTCGCCGTGGCCGAAGCGAACCTGCCGTGAAGCGTCCTCGAATGGACGTCTCACGAACTGAACTCGTACTACGGCGCTCTTCATAAGGGGAGCGTAAACGCGGTACGGTCTCGGACGACAACCTAAAAAAAGACGACGGTATGACGGAAGCACCGGTGAAAATCCGGCACGGTCGCGCCACTGTGAATCCTCCCGGAGGGGGAGGAGAAGTCAGACCCGCCATGTCGTCGCTAGCACCACTGACCGGGACGCGTGTTCCCTCTGGAGGTTCTGCCATGGCTCACTCCGCCGTGCCCACGACGGCCCCTGCCGTCACCCCGATCTCGCTCTCCGCTCTCGCCCCCTGGGCCCTGTTCGCCGGCGTCCTGATGCTGGTCCTGCTCTACCTCGTCGGTGCCGAGCAGGGCGCCACCGCGCTCTTCGAGGGCGACACCGTCCACGAGTGGATGCACGACGGTCGCCACCTCCTCGGCTTCCCCTGCCACTGATCTCCACCTCAGCAGCAAGGGAAGTACCGAACCATGAACTCCATTTCCCCCCGCGTCCTATTGGTCCGGGGCATGCTGGCAGGTCTGCTCGCAGGCCTGGCCGCGTTTCTCGTCGCGTACGTCCTCGGCGAGTCCAAGGTCGACGCGGCGATCGCCATCGAGGAGGCGGGTCACGCCGCCCACGACCACGGCGAGGAGGCGGCCCCGGTCAGCCGGGCCCTCCAGGCCACGGCAGGCCTCGGCACCGGCACGCTCCTGTACGGGATCGCGCTCGGCGGCATCGCCGCGCTCGTCTTCTGCTACGCCCTGGGCCGCATCGGCCGCTTCGGCCCGCGGGCCACGGCCCTGCTGGTCTCGGGCGGCCTGTTCGTCGCCTTCAACCTGGTGCCGTTCCTCAAGTACCCCTCCAACCCGCCGGCCGTCGGTGACCCCGACACCGTCGTCCGGAGGACCACCCTCTACATCCTGATGATCGCGTTGAGCGCGCTGCTGTCCGCGGGCGCGCTCATCCTGGGCCGGCGTCTGGCACCCAGGCTCGGGAACTGGAACGCCTCGATCGTCGCCTCGGTCGGCTTCGTCGCGGTGGTCGCCATCGCCTACGCGGCGCTGCCCGGCATCAACGAGGTCCCGGCGGATTTCCCGGCCACCCTGGTCTGGCAGTTCCGCCTCGCGACCGTGGCCATCCAGGTCGCGATGTGGACGACTTTCGGCCTGGCCTTCGGTTTTCTTGCCGAACGGGCCCTTGTCCCGGCCGCCGCACCCCAGGAGGCTGTACAGCCCGCGAGCTGACGATGAGGGGGCCGGTAGTACATGCAGACGGCGATCTGGGAATGGCGCGGCTGGACGGGCGCCGTCCCGTTCTGGCTCAACACCGTTCTGCTGCTCCTGGCCCCTTTCACCGCCGCCACGCTGCTGGCCCAGGTCGGCATCATCACGGCCCTGGCCGCCCTCGGCGGCCTGGCCCGCCACCTCTGGTTCGGCGACCACGGCCACCCGGCCATCCACCTCGCCGCCGCCCTCATGGGGGCGGCGGCGGTCGCTTTCGTCCTCGTGTGAACTCCCGCGCCCCCGTTCCCTCACGTCCCGGGCCCATCGGGTCGTGCCCACCCGCGCGGGGCGTGTCCCACTCGTTCGGCCGTATCCTGCGCAATCCTCGGGACGGGGGCGGTGTACCCGGCACCAGCTGGGAAGACGCCAGGGGTGGAGTGGCGACACGCCTGTGACGTGGCGTCAGTCTCCGGCGTTGTAACCGGTACTGACGGGCAGGGAGGGGTTCCACTGCTCTCAGGAGACCCGGCCGCCGGAGCCGGGGGGATCGGACCAGGAGGAAATTCCATGCCCCGCGCCAAGTGGGTGGTCGGCGTGCTGACAGTGGCTCTGCTGGGCACCGGCATAGGGATGTTGCGCAGCACCGAGGGCGCGCGGCCCACCGCGGCCACGGCCGCCGACGCGCTGCCCTCGCGGGCGCTGGGCCTGTCCGGTCACCGCCGGCTCGTCGAGCAGCTGGAGCACTCCGGGCAGCACGCCCCCGCAAAGGGGCCCCGACCCGCGCGGGCCGCCGCCATCACACCACTGCGGGCGAGCCGGCCGCAGAGGCTGCACATCCCGAGTCTCGGGGTCGACCTGGCGCTGGGCGGGGACGGGGACGAGGCCTCCTGGGACCAGGACACCCCGGCCCCGGGCTCGGCCGGCACCGCCGTGGTCACGGCCGCCGACCTGCGCCTCGGCGAGCTGCGACGCGGGCTGACCGTCGAGATCGCGCGTGCGGACGGCCGTACCGCCGTCTTCACCGTCGACCGGGTCTCACCCGGGGTCAGCGGTCGCGGGCAGCGGCCGGGGCGGGCCCAACTGCGGCTAGTCGGCGGCGAGACCACGGTCCTGGCGCGGCTGACCGGCCGGCACCGCACCCGCTGACCCCGCCGGCCCCGCTCCCCGAAACGCCCCCCGAACGCCCCCCGACCGCCCCGCGTACGAGCTCCCGCCCCGGCTTCCTGTCATCCGAGGGGGGTGTCTTCGTCCCCCGGTCGGGGGCTTCCGGGGCCCGGTCGGGGAGTCGTCCGGCGTGTCGGGGCAGACCCCTCGCATGAGCGGGACACGGCATGCACGCACGGCACTGGCCAGGGCCCTTTCGGCGGCCTGTGTCGTGCTGCTGTGCCTGTTCGCGTCCGGTCCCGCCGTCACGACGGCCGCAGCGTCAGCCGCCGCCGTCGAGCGCACCGAATCCGGCGCGCCGAGCGAGCCGGGCACCCCCGTCGAGGGCGAGTCCGATCCGGCCACGGATCCCGAAGTGCGCCCCGCCGTACGCCTCGTCGTGCGCGGACTGCCCGGTGTACGGCAGCTGCCGCGGCCCGTGTTTCACGTGAAACACGCCGGTCAGACGATGCGCGCCGATTCGTACGGGACGGCCGGGCCGACGCCGTCCGCGGGAACGGTGCGGAGTGTGGTCCTGCGCTGCTGAGCGGGCCGAGCAGCAGCGCGTACCCCACACACCCCCGAACACCGTGAGGTTTCCGGCATGCCCATCGACCCTTACGCCGCCCTGAACGCCATGCTCCGCGCCGAGGTCACCCGCTGCACCCCGCCGGCCCCGAAGCCGCCGAGCCGTGGAAGCGAGAGCGAGGACACCTCCGCCGCCTCCGCCGCCTCCGTGGCCGCGGTGGCCACCTCCGCCACCGGCTCCGAGTCCTCGCCGGAGGACTGACCCGCGGGATGCTGGCAGGCGCCGGTTCCCGTACGGGGACCGGCGCCTGTCTCGGCTCCCGGCTCAGGCCTCGCGTTGGTAGAAGCGGTAGAACGCCACCAGTCCGACACCGGCGCCGGTGATCAGGCCAATCCAGCTCGAGCGCAGGACCGAGTGGTCGGTGAGGCTGTTCAGGTAGCCCACGGCGATACCGGCGAAGACGCCGTACGCCGCGGCGTGCACCTCCCGCTTCAGCCGGGGGCCGACGCGGGCGAGGGCGAACATGATGCCGGCGAAGAGGGCGCCGCACAGGATTCCGTAGAAGACGTTGCCCGCATCGACGGGTCCCGTCTGGCGTTGCATGAAGGCCGCCCAGACGCCGTAGACCAGTCCGAGGAGCAGCGCCCGCGTCAGCTGGCCCCTGCTCGCTTCGTCCATGCCACCCGTCTGCAGGTGCCGCCTCTGGGCGGTGGGTGCCGCATGTGCCATGACAGGGCTCCTCTCTCCCATCCTCCAGGGCACACCCGCCGCCCCCGACCGGCAAGTGGATCAGCCGAGGCGGACAACGTCGGCGGGGCCGAGGCCGACGGCCGCCACCCGCCCGCAGCAGCACCGCTCGCGCCCCGCACCGCCGCGGCTTTCCCTGGTGACGTGCGCACCTTCCTCTCGGCGGTACTCGTCGTCCTCGTGACCGTCCTCGTGCCCGCCGGCGCCGTCGCGTACTGGGCCGACCGCGAGCTGGGCAACGCCGACCGGTACACCGCCGCCATGTCCCCGCTGGCCGGGAACACGGCCGTCCAGGGCGTCGTCGTCACCCAGGCGCGCCGCGCCCTCGCCGGGCAGATCGACGCCGGCCCGTTCCAGGGCGGGGTCGACGCCCTCCTCGGAGAGGCCCTGCGCTCCTTCGCCGGCACCCCCGCCTACCGCACCGCCTGGGACGCGGCCAACCGCGCCGCGCACGCCGCCTTCCTCCAGGCCCTCACCACCGGCGACGGCAACGCGGTCACCATCGACCTCGCACCCGTCATCGAGCAGATCAAAGGGGAACTCGTCGCCGACGGAGTGCCGTTCGCCGACCGCATCCCCGTGACCCACGTATCGGTCAAGGTCATGGAGTACGACAACCTCGGCGCGCTCCGGAAGGGCTTCCGCATGCTGCAGATCGCCGGCATCTGGCTTCCCGTGCTGACCGTGGTGCTGGCCGTGGCGGCGATCGCCGTCGCCGTCCGCCGGCGCCGCGCCGTGATCGCCACCGGCCTGGGCGTCGCCGTCGGCGCCGCCCTGCTGTGGATCGCGGTGGCCGTCTGCCGCCGGCTCACGCTGGACGATCTGCCGGCCGACATCGACCGGGCGGCCGCCGCGGCGGTGTACGACGCGCTCACCGCGTTCCTGCGCACCACCGCCTGGGTGATCCTGGCGATCGGGCTCGGCGCCGCTCTCGCCGCCTGGTTGACGGGCCGACTACGTCGCACCCCATAAGCTCGGAAGGTACCAACGCACTCAGACCGCCCCAGAAGAACGCAAGAAGAACGCAAGACCACGGAACAGCGCAGAAGAACCGATTCCCGAGCGGCCGCACGGAAGCTGAATGAGCACCGAACGCACCGAACAGATACCGTCCGGGCGACCCCGGCACCGTCCGCTGGCCCCGCCCGCCTGGCTGCTCAACGGCTTGCGGCCGAGCACCGCCCCGATCCCCTGGGCCGCGGCCGCGCGAGCCGGCGTGGCGATGGCCACCCCGCTCGCCGTCGGCTTCGCCCTGAACGAGCCCGAATACGGGGCCCTCGTCTCGATGGGCGCCCTGTCCGGGGTCATCGGCGATACCGCCGACGCCTACCGCATGCGGGTCCTGAACATCGCCGTGCCGCAGCTCTTCGGCGCGGTCGGAGTCGCCCTGGGCACCCTGGTCTTCGGCCACGGCTGGCTCGCCGTCGGCGTCCTCACCCTGATCGCCCTCGTCTCCGGGATGATCTCCTCGATCGGCACGGTCGCCTCCGTCTCCGGACTGCTGCTGCTCCTCAACGCCGTGGTCGGCGCCGGCCTGCCGCTCCCCCGGCCCTGGTGGACGGCCCCGCTGCTGCTCGTTGCGGGCGGGCTCTTCGTCCTCCTGCTGACCCTGCTGGGCTGGCCGCTGCGCGGGCGGCAACCGGAGCGCGTCGCCGTGGCGGCCACCTACCGGGCCCTCGCCGACGCCCTGGAATCCGCGGGCGGACCGGACTACGACGAGCGCCGCCGGCAGGTCACGCATGCCCTGAACCAGGCTTACGACCTGGTGCTGGGCCGCCGGGCCCGGGTGCACGGCCGCAGCCCCTCCCTCGTGCGGATGCTGGCCCAGTTGAACGTGGTGATCCCCCTGGTCGAGGCCGCACCCGCCATGCACCTGCGCGGCAGGCCCCTGCCGCCCGAGATCCCGGCGGCCGTACGGGACCTGGCACGGGCCGTGGAACAAGGCCGCACGGGGAAGGCCGTACTGGAGCTGCCCACGCCGCACACACCCGCCGAACGGGCCCTCGACGCTGCCGTGCGGCATGCGGCGGCCATCGTCCACCTGCCGGAACCGGACCTGCACAACGTCGACGACCGGCTCGGCCGGCCCGCCGCGCTGACGGTCCGGGCCCGGCGGGCGGTGCGCGACATGATGCTGTCCGGCGCCTCCTGGCGGTACGGGCTGCGCCTCGCCCTGTGCATCGGGCTGGCCCAGTCACTGGTCTCCCTGGTCCCGGTCGAGCGGTCCTACTGGATCGCGCTGACCGTCACCTTCGTCCTCAAGCCCGACTTCGGCTCGGTGTTCTCCCGGGCCCTGCTGCGGGCCCTGGGGACGGCGGCCGGACTGGTCGTGGCCGCCGCCGTGCTCGCCGAGGTGCCGCGCGGCTGGTGGGACGTGCCGGTGATGGTGGTGCTCGGCGCCCTGATCCCCGCGTTCTCCGTCAAGGGGTACGCCTTCCAGACCGCCGCGATCACCCCGGTGATCCTGCTGCTCTCGGACCTCCTCAACCACCAGGGCTTCGACCTGATCCGGCCCCGGCTGCTGGACAGCCTGATCGGCTGCGCCATCACCCTCGTCTTCGGCTATCTGCTGTGGCCCGAGAGCTGGCACACCCGGATCGGCGACCGGCTCGCCGACACGGTGGACGATGCGGCCCGGTACGTGGAGCGGGCCTTCGGGGGCCATCCGGACACGGAGGCCGGGCGGCAGGCCGCCCGGACCGCCCGGCTCCAGGCCCGGCGGCGGATCTACCGGGACATGTCGGGCGTACGGAACGAGTTCCAGCGGGCTCTGACCGAGCCGCCGCCGACGGGGGCGCGGGCCGCCGCCTGGTGGCCGCTGGTCGTCGCCGTCGAGCGGATCGTGGACGCGACCACCGCCGCCCGGGTCCGGGTCAACCACGGCGCCCAGGCCCCCCGCGACGAGGAGGTGGCCGGCGTCATCACCGACCTGCACGCCCTCGCCGAGGGCGTGCGCACCGCCCGGAGCCCTGCCCAGCTGCGGCCCGCGGCCCCGCGGCCCGGGGACGAGACCTCCGTCCTGGCCCCGGTGCGCCACGAGGTGGCGGCGGCCCGCGCGATCGCCTCCGCGGACCACTGAGGCCGGACGGACCGTCCACCGGCGCCGGACCGGGACCGTCGCCCGAATGGCCCCGGGGCCGGGCCCGCACGGCCCGGGCGGGAGAGCATCGGTGCATGAGGCGCCCCTCCCCGCGCGGCCGCGCAGTGGCCCCGGTCCTCGCCGCCGTCCTCGCGGCGACGGCCGGGTGCGCCGATGTGGAGGGGCTGCGCAACGACGGCGACCTGGGCACCGCGCACGCCCCTGAGACCCTGTGGGAGAACATCCACCCGGACCCGCCCGGGCCGGGCCAGCAGCCCGGCAAGGCCGCCGTGGTGCCAGGGCTGCCCAAGGTCGCGAACCTCAGCATGCAGGGCGTGAACGCGGTGGAGGTCGTACGGGCCGACATCACCGCCGCCACCGCCGAGGACGGCGGGACCGGGCGCCTCGTCGACCCCCGGGCGGTGCAGCGGCTCGGGCTGTGTACACAGGCTGTGGACGGAGGTCCGTACTGCCCGGTGCGGCCCGCGGTCCTGCGCGACGTGACGGGCGACGGCCGGGACGAGCTGATCACCGCCCTGGACGTCGACGGCCGGGTCAGCGAACTGCGCGTCTACACCGTCCGCGACGACGGGTCCATCGCGCGGATCCTGTCCCGGCGCGGGGTGCTCGAGGGCGTGGAGGTGGCCGCCGAACACCTGGCGGTCCGCGAGCCCACCTCGAACCCGGACAAGGTCTCCGTCTCCGACTACGTGTGGGACCCGAAGGCCGGGATCATGAACCTCACCCAGCTCACGCTCGACGAATGCGCCGGCACGAAGGACAGCGGCATCCCGTGCTCGACGAGCAGGGTCTGAGGGGGACGGGCCGCGATGCGGGTCATGAGCAGCCTGCGCTGGAAGATCGCCCTGACCGTCGCGGCGGTGTCCTGCGCGGTCGCGGCGGCGCTGGGGATCCTCGTGCACAACGTGGTCGCGCAGCAGATCGTCGGGGAGGTGCGCAAGGACGCGGACCGGGAGCTGGAGCACGCCCTCGCCCACTACCAGTACGGCACCGCACACGGCGACGTGAACCTCGCCCTCGACCCGCCCGGCCTGCCGGGTCCGCTGCGGAAGCTGGTGTCACGCGGCCTGACCGGCAGCATGGTCGGCGAGCACGACGCCACACCCGTCATGTGGGCCGCCGCACCCGCCGACGGCAAGGCCCTCACCGTCTGGATCCCGTACGAGAGCACCCGCCACCGGCTGCAGGACATCGACACGGCGATCCTCGCCTCCTCGGCGGTGGCGGCCGGAGTGGTCGCGCTGGCCGGCGTGTTCCTCGCCCACCGGATCAGCCGGCGGCTGACGACCACGGCCGCCGTGGCCCGCCGGATCAGCGCCGGCGACCTGGACGCGCGCGTGGGGTTCCCCGCCGAGGAGGACGGTCCGCACGGCACGGACAGCGGCGGCCGGCGACTGCCGCGCCACCGCGACGAGGTGGGGGACGTGGCGCAGGCGCTCGACTCGATGGCCGAGTCCCTGCAGAAGCGGATCGAGGCGGAGAAGCGCTTCACCGCGGACGTCGCGCACGAGCTGCGCACCCCGCTCACCGGCTCGCTGGCCGCGGCCGCCCTGCTGCCGGAGGGCCGCCCCAAGGAGATGATCAACGACCGGCTCAAAGCCCTGCACCTGCTCACCGAGGACCTGCTGGAGATCTCCCGGCTGGAGTCGGGCGTCGAGCGGGCCGACCTGACCCGGGTGGAACTCGGCCGGGCGGTGCAGCGGGCCGTCGCGGCGACCCGCCTGGAGGCCTCGGTACGGGTGGTCCGGGACGCGGTGGTGCTCACCGACCGGCGGCGGCTGGACCGGATCCTGGCCAATCTGCTGGTCAACGCCGACAAACACGGGGAACCACCGGTCGAGGTCACCGTCGAGGGCCCGGTGGTGGTCGTGCGCGACCACGGGTCCGGCTACCCGCCCGAGCTGGTCGAGCAGGGCCCGCAGCGGTTCCGCACCGGGGACCCGGGCCGCGGCCGGGGTCACGGGCTGGGCCTGACGATCGCGGCCGGCCAGGCGGCGGTCCTGGAGATCACCCTGGGCTTCGCCAACGCACCCGACGGCGGGGCGGTGACCACGCTCAGGCTCCCCGTGGGCCGCCTGACGGAGGGAACATCCACCTAAAACACCCCGGGCGGGCGGTGTTTCACGTGAAACACCGCCCGCCCGGGGTGGATTCAACGGTCAACCGACCGCGCGTACCGGCCGGATCAGACGCCGATGTTCTTGCCGTCCTTGCGCCAGACGGACACGACCGCCGGACGGACGATCTTGCCGGGGCCGTCGGGCCACACCGACTGGGGCTTCTCCACGGACGCACCGTCGATCTCGCCCGGGTGCTGGACGGCCACCAGGACGCGCTTGTCCTGGACCAGCGGGCCGCAGGTCTCGGCGCCGCGGGGGACGGTCAGGAACTGCTTCAGCTCACCGCGGCGGTCACCGGCGGTGGCGACACCGAACAGGCCGTCGTGCGAGCCGAGCTGGTTGCCGTCCGTGGAGATCCACAGGTTGCCGTGCGGGTCGAAGGTCACGTTGTCCGGGCAGGAGATCGGGCTGACCTTGTCCTTCGGGAAGCCCGCGAAGAACGTGGACGGGTCCTTCGGGTCACCGGCGACCAGGAACAGGCGCCAGGCGAAGCCGTCACCGGCCGGGTCGTCGAAGTTCTCGGCGAGCTCCAGGATCTGGCCGTGCTTGTTCAGGTTGCGCGGGTTGGCCTCGTCCGCACCGGCCTTGCCGGCCTTGCCGCGGTCGCTGTTGTTGGTGAGGACCACGTACACGCGGCCGGTGCGCGGCGAGGGCTCGATGTCCTCGGGGCGGTCCATCTTGGTCGCGCCCACCTTGTCGCCGGCCTCACGCGTGAAGACGGCCACCTCTTCGGCGGTCATGCCCTCGACGTGCGAGACGTTGCCGGAGGGGGAGGAGGTGAGGAGCTTGATCCACACGCCGGAGCCGTCGAACTGGCCGTCGGAGGGGTGCTTGCCGGAGCCGTCGATCTCCGCGGCCGGGGAGTCACCGGTCAGCTTGGCGACGTACAGGGTGCCCTCGTCGAGCAGCGTGAGGTTGTGCTCCTTGGCCGCGCGCGAATTGCCCTTCTTCATCTGCTTCGACGAGACGAACTTGTAGAAGTAGTCGAACTTCTCGTCGTCGCCCATGTAGACGACCGGACGGCCGTCCTCGGTCAGGCGGGGCTGGGCGCCCTCGTGCTTGAAGCGGCCCAGAGCGGTGCGCTTGCGCGGGGTGGAGTTCGGGTCGTACGGGTCGAGCTCGACGACCCAGCCGAAGCGGTGCGGCTCGTTGGGCTCCTGGAGCACGTCGAAGCGCTTGTCGAAGCGCTCCCACTTGCGCTCGGTGGCGCCGCTGGTGACGCCGTAGCGCTTCAGGCGGGCGGCCTGGGTGGCGTCGGTGACCTGGCCGGCGTTGGCGAAGTACTGGTTGAAGTTCTCCTCGCCGTGCAGCGTGGTGCCCCACGGGGTGGTGCCGCCGGAGCAGTTGTTGAGCGTGCCGAGGACCTTGGTGCCGGTCGCGTCGACGGAGGTCTTCACCAGGGCGCTGCCCGCGGCCGGGCCGGTGAGCTTGAACTCGCTGGTCGCGGTGAGGCGGCGGTTGAGCTGGTGGCGGTTGACCGCGGTCAGCTTGCCGCTGCGGTGGTCCTCCTGGACCACGACGACGCCGAGGCCGTGGGCGGCCCAGGCGATCTCGACCTGCTCGCGGGTCGGGTTCGCCGGGTCGTAGCCCTTGAACATGAGGATCTCGTCGGTGTACTCGTGGTTGGCCACGAGGAGCTGCTGGCGCTCGTAGTCGCCGCCGAGCGGGAGCAGCGAGAGGAAGTCGTTGTTGTAGCCGAACTGGCCGGCCTGGGCGGCAGCGGTCTGCTTGTCGGCGTTGAACCCCGGAGCACCCTTGATGATGGGCTCGCCCCAGCGGATGACCACGTTCTGCTCGTAGCCCTCGGGGACGGTGACCCGGTCGTCGGTGTTCGGCGCGACGGCCTTGAAGCGCAGACCGCGGGCGCCGGCGGCGTTGGCGGCGTCCGCGCCGGCCCCCTGGGCGTCGACGGCGGGGGCGGCGGTGGCCGAGGAGCCGTTGCCGCTGAGGGTGACGGCGGTACCGGCGGCGGTGGCGACCGTGACGACGGCGGCGGAGCGCAGCATCGAGCGGCGGGAGTAGGCGCGGGCGATGACGTCGCCGACGTACTCGTTGCCGCTCTTGTTCGGCACCTCGTGGAAGCAGGCGTCACCACAGCGGTAGCGACAGGTGAGGGCGGAACGGCCGCCCCCATGCGGGTTGCCTATGAGCGGCAGAAGCTTGCGCACGAATGTCCTCCGTAGATGCACGGGCGCCGACGTCATGTCGGTCGAATCCAGCCGTGACGGTAGGCGCGAGTTGCGCCGATGCGGCGGCGACGGGATGAACGCCCGGTGAACCGAGCACGTCGGTGCGGGAGTTCGGCAAGATGGGGTGTGTGCTGGGTGGGCCGGGCGCCACGAAGGGCGCCCCTGCCGAAGTTCCAGCCAAGCGGCCGATAACCTTACGTGTCCACTCTGGGCAGGGATCAACCGCGCAGCACGGACAAATGACGCACGCACTCATGCGAAAGGCCTGGCCCATGGGTATTCGGAGCTTGTTGCGCAAGGTGTTCGGACGGTCTGCCGAGCCGGTTCCGGAGACGACGGACGGCGGATCGGCAGCCGTCCCGAGCCAGGCGGAACGCACCCCCCTGGACGTGGCGGCCGAACTGGTCGCGGCGTCCTTCGACAATCCGACGGTTCCCCCGCAGTCCGCTCCGCGGGACCGCGAACCGGGGACCCTTCTCACCGCCCCGGCGCCGGACCCCACGGTCCCGGAGGCACGCCGCCCCATGCCGGGGTCGGTTCATCAGGACCCCCCGGCTGCGGCGAAGCCGGTCGCCGAGCGGGAGCCCGTCGCGGCCGAGGCCGAGCCGGAGGAAGTCACCGCCGAGCCGGTGGCCGAGGCAGTCGAGGCCGAGCCCGCGGTCGAGGCCGAAGCAGTGGTCGAAGCCGAGCCTGCGGTCGAGGCCGCTGCTGAGGCGGCGGTCGAGCCTGCGGCAGAGGCCGAAGCCGAGGTTGTGGCCGAAGTCGAGGCCGAGGCCGAAGCCGAGGCCGAGGCCCCCGCGCCGGAGGCCGTTGTCGAGGTCGTCGCCGAGCCGGTGGCCGAGGTACAGCCCGAGGCCGAGGCCCCCGTGGCCGAAGTCGCGGCCGAGGCCGAGAGCACCGAGGCGGAGCCGGTCGTCGAGCCGGAGCCGGAAGCGGACGCCGCCGAGGTCGTTGCGGCCGAGGAAGCGGAGGAAGCGGCCGAAGAGGCCGTGGCCGAGCCGGTGGCCGCTGAGGCCGAGGCCCCCGCGCCGGAGACCGTTGACGAGGCGGTCGCCGAGGCCGAGCCCGAGGTCATCGCAGCCGAAGCCGAGCCCGAGGTCGCGGCCGAGCCCGTGGCCGAAGCCGAGCCCGAGGTCGCGGCCGAGCCCGTGGCCGAAGCCGAGCCCGAGGTCGCGGCCGAGCCCGAGGTCGCAGTCGAGCCCGAGGTCGAGGTCGTCGCAGCCGAGGCCGAGGCCCCCGCGGTGGAACCGGTCGTCGAGGTCGAGGACGTCGTCGCCGAGCCGGTCGCCGAGCCGGTCGCCGAGGTCGGCGCCGACGGGCCCGCTCATGCCCTGGCTGCCGTGAAGCGGCAGGCGCCCGGGGTGGCCGGGGCCTACAAGGCCGCCGGGCAGGTGCTCCGGGGCAAGGACAAGGCCGGTGCGCGGGCCAAGGTGTACCTGGTCCTGGACCGGTCCGGGTCGATGCGCCCGTTCTACAAGGACGGCAGCGCCCAGCACCTCGCGGACCACGCCCTCGCCCTCGCCGCCCACCTGGACGACGAGGCGACCGTGCACACCGTGTTCTTCTCCACGGACGTGGACGGCACCGCCGACCTGACCCTCGACGCCCACGACGGCGACTGGGTCGAGGCCCGCCACGCCGAGCTCGGCCACATGGGCCGCACCAGCTACCACCGCGCCGTGGAGCAGGTCATCGAGCGCTACCAGAAGGACGGCGGCGACCACCCCGCCCTCGTGGTGTTCCAGACCGACGGTGCCCCGGACAGCGTCCGGCCCGCCAAGCAGGCGCTCGCCGACGCCGCCGCCTCCGCGCCCGGCGTCCACTGGCAGTTCGTCGCCTTCGGCGACCACGACGCAAAGGCCTTCGACTTCCTGCGCAAGCTGGACGCCGAGAACGCCGGCTTCTTCCACGCCGGTCCCGCCCCCGCCGAGCTGACCTCCACCGCACTGGTCAAGGGCCTGCTCCAGAGCTTCTGAGCCCCCGCAGCCACGTACGGCGAAGGGCCCGGGATCCGATGGATCCCGGGCCCTTCGCCGTACGTGCGGGCGGTTACCGCGCGGCGTCCGGGTGGACGGCCTCGGAGACCGGCTTGGCCTCCGCCGGCTTCGTCTCCACCGGCTTGCGCAGCGCGATGTTCAGCTCGCGCAGGCGGGACTCCTCGAGGACGGTGGGCGCGCCCATCATCAGGTCCTGCGCGTTGCCGTTCAGCGGGAAGGCGATGGTCTCGCGGATGTTCGGCTCGTCGGCCAGCAGCATCACGATGCGGTCCACGCCCGGGGCGATGCCACCGTGCGGCGGGGCGCCGAGGCGGAAGGCACGCAGCATGCCGGCGAACTCGCGCTCGACGGTCTCGGCCTCGTAACCGGCGATCGCGAAGGCCTTCAGCATGACCTCGGGCTCGTGGTTGCGGATGGCGCCGGAGGACAGCTCGATGCCGTTGCAGACGATGTCGTACTGCCAGGCCAGGATGTCGAGCGGGTCCTTCTCCTCGAGGTCCTTCATCCCGCCCTGCGGCATGGAGAAGGGGTTGTGCGAGAAGTCGATCCGGCCGGTCTCCTCGTCCTTCTCGTACATCGGGAAGTCGACGATCCAGCAGAACCGGAAGACGTTCTCCTCGAACTGGCCGGCGCGCTTGGCGGCCTCGACCCGGACCGGGCCCATGATCTTGGAGACCTCGTCGAACTCGCCCGCGCCGAAGAACACGGCGTGGCCGGGGACCAGGCCCAGGCGCTCGGTGAGGACCTTGACGTTCTCCTCGGTGAGGAACTTGGCGATCGGGCCGGTCAGCGAACCGTCCTCGCCCACGCGGACCCACGCCAGGCCCTTGGCGCCCAGCGAGATGGCGTACTCGCCGAGGCCGTCGAAGAACTTGCGCGGCTGCGCGGCGGTGTCCGGGACGGCCAGCGCACGCACGTGCTTGCCGGCGAACGCCTTGAACTCCGAGCCCTCGAAGACGTCGGTGATGTCGACGAGCTCCAGCTTGGCGCGCAGGTCGGGCTTGTCGTTGCCGTACTTCAGCATCGACTCGCGGAACGGGATCCGCGGGAACGGCGAGGTGACCTCGCGGCCGTTGCCGAACTCGGTGAAGAGCTCGGTCATGAGGCGCTCGATCGGCTGGAAGACGTCCTCCTGCTCGACGAAGGACATCTCGACGTCGAGCTGGTAGAACTCGCCCGGCGAGCGGTCGGCGCGGGCGTCCTCGTCGCGGAAGCACGGCGCGATCTGGAAGTACCGGTCGAAGCCCGAGATCATGAGCAGCTGCTTGAACTGCTGCGGGGCCTGCGGCAGGGCGTAGAACTTGCCCGGGTTCAGGCGGGACGGGACGACGAAGTCACGCGCGCCCTCGGGCGAGGTCGCGGTGAGGATCGGGGTCGCCATCTCGTTGAAGCCGAGGGCCACCATCTTGGAGCGGATCGACGCGATGACGGCCGAGCGCAGCATGATGTTGCGGTGCATGCGCTCGCGGCGCAGGTCGAGGAAGCGGTACTCCAGGCGCCGCTCCTCGTTCACACCGTCGTCGGTGTTGATGGTGAAGGGCAGCGGGGCGGCCGCGCCGAGCACCTCGACCTCGGCGGCCTCGATCTCGATCTCGCCGGTGGGCAGGTCGGCGTTGATGTTCTCGGCGCCGCGCGAGACGACCTTGCCGTCGACGCGGACGACGGTCTCCTTGGAGAGCTTGTCCAGGACGGCGGCCGCGGCGGTGCCGGGGCGGGCGACGAGCTGCGTGATGCCGTAGTGGTCGCGCAGATCGATGAAGAGGATGCCGCCCAGGTCTCGACGGTTGTGCAGCCAGCCGCTCAGCCGGACGTCGGCGTTGACGTCAGAGGCGCGGAGCTCGCCGCAGGTGTGGGACCTGTACCGATGCATCAGTCATCCAGTTCTTCGCGATACCAGGGTGGATTCAACCCTCACAAGGTTACCGTCCGGGCCGGGGACCGTGCGGGAGTGCCCGGCAGCCCCTGTGAACAGGCACGCCGGGGGGATGACCTGTAAAGATGACCGGGTGCGCACCGAGGACGTCCTGGCCGCCATCGCGACGGGCCTGTGGCGATGGGACAACGCCTCCGGGACGGTCACTCTCGACAGCGAGGCCGCCCGGCTCCTGGGGCTGCCCGCGGAGCCCGTCGTCCTGCCGGAGGTCGCCGTACGGTCGCGGTTTCACCCGGTGGACTGGAACGAGATCAACGGGATCGTCAATCTCGCGGTGGCCGAGGACACCCTCGCGGAGGCCCGGCTGCGGATCATGGACGAGGACGGGCGGGTGCTGCGCACCGTACGCAGCCGCTCCAAGCCCGTCGAGAACCGCTCGGACGAGGGCCGCGTCGACTACGAGCTGATCGGCACCATCCAGGAGATCGCCGAGCCGCAGCCCGGCACCACCGCCGTGCACACCCCGATCACCGGCGACTGGCGGCGTTCGCGCGAGGCCTTCCTGCTGGACGCGGGGCGGGCGCTCGCCGAGGCCCGGTCCACGGCCGAGGTGCTGCGGGTCGCCGCGTCGCTCTCGATGCCCGGCTTCAGCCCCGACGGGCTGGCGGTCTTCGGCGTGGCCGGGGACCGACTGTCGATCATCGGGCACCACGGGCACGGTCCGGGGGACGAGGACCCCTTCACGGACATGCGGCTGGACACGGACTACCCGGCCGCCGAGGTCGTCCGGACCGGGCGGGCGATCTACCTGCCGTCCCCCGAGGACTACAAACGGCGCTTTCCGGCCACCTGGCCGCTCGCCCAGCGCTTCGGCCGGATCTCCTGGGCCTTCCTCCCCCTGATCGTCGCCGGGCGCACCATGGGGGCCTGGATGGCCGCGTTCAAGCACCCGGTGTCCTTCTCCCCGGACGAGCGGTCCGTCCTCACGACGGTGGCCCGGATGCTGGCCCAGGCCCTCCAGCGGGCAGGTGTGGCCGAATCCGAGCGGGAACTCACCACCGGCCTGCAACGGTCGATGATGCCGACGCTGGGCCCCGACATCCCGGGCATGCAGATCGCCGCGCGGTACGTCCCCACCGGTGGCGGACTCGAGGTCGGCGGCGACTGGTACGACATGATCCCGCTGCCCTCGGGACGGTTCGCGCTGGTCATCGGGGACGTCCAGGGGCACGACGTGCGGGCCGCCGGGCTGATGGGCCAGCTGCGGATCGCGGTGCGCGCGTACGCCTCCGAGGGCCACCGGCCGGATGCGGTGCTCTCCCGCACCTCCCGCTTCCTGGCCGGGCTGTCCTCCTCGAAGGGGCCCAACTCGTACGAGGAGTCCGACTTCGGCAGCCCGCGCTTCGCGACCTGTCTGTACGTGGAGTGCGACCCGGAGACCGGGCTGCTGGAGGTGGCCCGCGCCGGCCACCCCGACCCCGTCATCCGGATGACGGACGGCACGGTGCTGATGCGCCCGACCGCCGGCGGCCTCCCGCTCGGCATAGTCCCCGACACGGACTACCCGACGACCCGGTTCACGCTGGAGCCCGGCGAGACGATGATGCTGTGCACCGACGGGCTCATCGAGACCGGCGGGCACGACCTGGACACGGGCTGGGCGCGGCTGCGGGCGATCCTCGAATCCGAGACGCACGATCCCGGGACCCACGGGTCCGACGACCTGGAGAAGCTCGCCGACCTGCTGGTCCAGGCCGTGCACGGGCCCTCCTCGCACCACACCACCGGCCCGCTGGCCGACCGGCGCGAGGACGACATAGCCGTCGTCCTGCTGTGCCGGGACGGCGCGGGCTGCGGCTGCGGCGCCCCGGCGGCGCAGCTGACCCGCCCGGCGCGCCGCACGGTGCTGACCGTGGCGCAGGCGGAGCCGGAGCGGATCGCGGGCGCGCGCCGGCAGATCCGGGAGCTGCTGCACGACTGGGCGGACGAGGAACAGGTGGATTCGGCGGTGCTCATGGTCTCCGAGATGGTCACGAACGTCCTCCTGCACACGGACGGCGACGCCCTGCTGGTCGCGGAGGCGATGGGCGAGCTGGGGACGCGGCGGCTGCGCATCGAGGTGGCGGACGCCAGCGACGAGCTGCCGCACAAGCGGCATCCGGGCGAGATGGCGTCGAGCGGCCGGGGCGTCCTGCTGATGGAGATGCTGGCGGACAGCTGGGGCGTGGACCCGCGCGGCGAGGGCAAGTCGATCTGGTTCGAGATGTACGAACAGGCGAAGGACGACTCCCCGTGCTGACTCTGCTTCCCCCGCCGGTCAGGCGGCTGGCCGCCTGGTGCACGGTCGCGCTGCTGGTCACCGGCGTGGTCGCCGTCGGCGTGTGGCTGTGCATCACCTTCAAGACCGCCGTGACGCCCGTACTGCTCGCGCTGCTCGGAGCGGCCCTGCTCGGGCCGATGCACCGGCGGCTCGTGAGGGCGGGCGTGCCCCGCTCCCTCGCCGCCGCGCTCACCTGCCTCACCGTGCTCGTGGTGTTCGGCGGCGCCACGTACGTCGTCGTCCACGCCCTGATCAGCACCGGCGACCAGATCGCCGGCTCCCTCAAGCAGGCCGGGCAGGGTCTCGCCAGGCACTTCGGGGCCGCCGGGACCTCCCTCGAGGACCTGGCCTCCAACGCCAAGGACCTACTGGCCAAGTTCGGCGGTACGGCCGCCTCCGGCGTCATCACCGGCCTCAGCGTCGTCGGCGAGATGCTCGCCACCGCCGTCCTCGCCCTGCTGCTGATGTTCTTCTTCCTCCGCGACTCCCACCGCGCCGCCGCAGCGCTGCGCTCGCTGGCGCCGCGCGCCACCAGGGACACCGTCGAGGCCATGGCCCGCCGCGCTTACGCGGCCGTCGAGGGCTTCATGCGCGGAACCACCTTCATCGCGCTGATCGATGCCGTCTGCATCACGATCGGCCTGCTCGTCCTGCGCGTGCCCGGGGCCGTCGGCCTCGGCGCCCTGGTGTTCGTCGGCGCGTACATCCCGTACCTCGGCGCCTTCATCTCGGGCGCGGTGGCCGTCCTCGTCGCCTTCGCCGAGCGGGGATGGGTCATCGGCCTGTGGGCCGTGGGCGTGGTGCTCGCCGTACAGGTGTTGGAGGGGCACATCCTGCAGCCGGCGATCCAGAGCCGCACCGTGCAGATGCACCCGGCCGTGGTCCTGCTCGCCATCACCGCGGGCGCCAGCGTCGCCGGGATCCTGGGCATGCTGCTGGCCGTGCCGCTGACCGCGGCCGCGTTCGGCGTGGTGTCGGAGCTTCGGGGGCGCTTCGCGGGGGCCGAGAGCCCCGAGGAACACGAGGAGCCGGAGTAACGAGGGTTTCAGGACAACCGCGAAGCGGTCCTCGATCATCCGTTCGCGGAGAACCCGAGGGGTCCGTTTTCCGGCCGCCGCCCCCTCCTGCGGAAATGCCCAAAAGGATCTGAAGAGTCCGTGTAACCGGCCAGGCGCCCCGAAACGCAGCATTCAAGCCGGTCTCCGCCGCACCCCCGGATCCCCCTGGTACGGCATTCGTCTTCGTGCCATCGTCATTCACCGGACCGGGGGGCCGCTGCAGCGCTTGTGCCGCGGAGCTTTCCTCTCGGCTGCACCACGACGTGTCCGATATCCAAGAGGAGACAGCGTGCGCAAGGCAGCAAGGTTCACCGCAGTGGCACTCTCCGCCGCGACGATCGTCATGGGCTCCGTGTCCGTGGCCCACGCCGGCGACTACACCGAGGACGGGGTCCGGATCCGTTCCAACTCCACCACCTCGTCCTCCGTCAACGGCCTCGGCTACCGGAGCCACACCATCACGCCCATCTGCTACCAGTCGGGCACCGTGATCAACGGCAACCAGTGGTGGGACCGGCACAAGAACAACAACACCGGCGTCACCGGCTACAGCTCGATGACCCTGCTCACCAAGTGGGCGGCCAATCACTGCTGATCGGGCGCTCGGAGCAGCCCGGGGCCGGGACCGCTGGAATCGGTCCCGGCCCCGGGCTGCCGGGCAGTGTACGACCACCAGACCACCACGGAAAGGCTGATCGTGCTCCACGCACGCCAACGGCTGCCCCTGCTGCTGGCCGGTGCCGTCGCGGTCCTGGCGCTCGGCGCCTGCACCGCCGAACCGGCGGCGAAACAGGAGGGATCGGACGGTCCCACGGCCGAACCACAGGTGAGCGTCACGCCTCAGGCGGACCCGGCGAACGCCGTACTCCCGCTCGACGCCTACGCCTTCGACCAGAACCAGGCGAAGGTGCTCCGGCAGGCGCAGGACCTGCTCACCGAGGCCTGTATGCGCCGCATCGGTTTCGCCTCCTTCAAGAACGCGAGCACCTACGTCACCAGCGCCGGTGCGCACCGGGCCACCACCGGAATCGGCCTGGTCGACGCCGAATCCGCGAAGAAGTACGGGTACCGGACCGGCGCGTTACCGGACCGCGACGCGGCCGGCGAGAAGAAGCGCGACCCGAACGAGACGGCTGCCCTGTTCGGCCCGCAGGACGGCGGACCCGCCCATCCGGGCGCCCCGGAGGGCGGCTGCTCGGGCGAGGCCGACCGCAAGCTGTACCCGAGGAGCACCACGGGCCCCTCCGCGGCCCCGGCCGGCAACAGCCTGGTCGACCAGCTCACGCAGCAGGCCGGTGACCGGGCGCGCGGCGACAGCCGGATCGTCGCGGGCATCACGCAGTGGAGCACCTGCATGCGCGACGCGGGGTTCCAGGTGAAGACGCCCTGGGAGCTCCAGCAGATGGAGGGCACCCGGTGGACCGGGCCCATCACCTCCGAGGAGATCACCGCCGCGACCACGGACGTGTCCTGCAAGCAGAAGACGAAGCTCACGGACACCTGGAGCGCGGTCCTGACGGCCTACCAGAAAGGCCTGATCGAACGGCGCAAGCAGGACCTGGACCAGGAGAAGAAACGCCTGGACGAGCAGGTCAAATATGCGGAGAAGGTCCTGAAGGACGGCTCGGCGTGAGGGCCCCGGCCGGCCCGCGGGCCGCGGTTTCCGGCCTGCTGCCGGCCGTCGCGGCGGCTCTGGCGCTCCTCCTGGCCACGGGGTGCACCGCGCAGTCCGCGGGCCCCTCCGCCTCCCCGGCGGGTGCGAGCACCCGGTCGGCGCTGGAGCCGCCGAGCCCGGACGTGCAGCAGGCGTACGACACGTACTGGACCACCTGGCTCGCAGCGAACCGGGCGCCCGATCCCCAGGATCCGGCCGTCGAACGGGTGGCCACCGGGCAGCAGCTGCAGGAGCTCCGCGACAACCTCGCCCACTCGAAGACCGGTGGCCAGGTACTGCTCGGCGAGGTGGGCCACCGCATCGACGGCGTGGAAACCCCCGGCGCGCAGACCCGGATCCTGCACGACTGCGTCGATCTGGACCGCTGGCTCATCCATGACGCCAAGACCGGTCAGCCCGTCGACCAGCTCCAGGACAAGCCGACCCAGATGGGCGCCTTCACGCTGACCCGCGAGAAGGAGGGCGCGCCGTGGAAGGTGAGTTCGCTCGAGGTGCTCGGCGAGAACTGCTGAACGAAGAAGTGGGTTTCACGTGAAACATCAAGAGGCCGTCGCCCCCGAGGAGTCGGACGCCGCCGAGACCGACGCCGCCGAGAAGGACGCCGCGGGCGGGACCGAGGACGTACGGGCCTCGCTCGGCCGGCGGCGCCGGATCCTGATCTGGGTCGTCGCGGGCGCCGTCGCCCTCACCGGGGCCGGGGTGGTCCTCGCCGGCGCCATCCGCTCCCCCGCCCAGGTCGCGGCCGATGCCGCGGCGCCGCCCGCCTCCGTCCTGGCCGACCGGGTCGAACGGCGGGTGCTCACCTCGTCCGTGGTCGTACGGGGCACGGTCACCGCCGAGCAGTCGCTGACGGTGTCCCCGGGGGCCGGGGCCGCCGCTGCCACCGGGACGGGCGGGAAACCCGTGGTCACCCGGGTCGGCAAACAGCCCGGGGCCGCCGTACAGGCCGGCGAGGTACTGGTCGAGGTTTCGGGCCGGCCGGTGTTCGCGCTGGCCGGGGCCCTGCCCGTCTACCGGGACCTGAAGCCCGGGGCCACCGGCAAGGACGTCGGGCAGCTCCAGGAGGGACTCAAGGCGCTGGGCCACGCCACCGGCAAGGATCCGGCGGGCACCTACGGCGCCGGTACGAAGGCCGCCGTCACCGCGCTCTACGCCGCGCTCGGCTACACCCCCCGGCCGGCCGACCCAGGCGACGCCGAGAAGCTCCAGGCCGCGGAGGACGCCGCCGACACGGCCCAGCGGCAGGTCACCACCGCCAAGACCGCCCTCGCCAAGGCCAAGACGGCCGGTGGCGGCGACACCGCCGAGGCGCAGCAGCAACTCACCTTCGCCCAGCAGGACCTGGCCAAGGCCACCACCCGCCTGGAGGCGGCCCGGGCGGCGGCCGGCCCGATGGTCCCGGCGGACGAGCTCGTCTTCGTCAAGGGGTTCCCGGCCCGCGTGGAGGCGGTCAAGGCCGCAGTCGGCGAACCCGTCCCGGACGGGCTGCTGACCCTTTCGGCGGGCGCCCCGGTGATCCGGGCCTCGCTCCCGGCGCACCAGAAAGACCTGGTCAAGGCCGGGATGAAGGTCGAAGTGCTGTCCGAGGCCACCGGGCTCACCGCCACCGGGACCGTCGGCTCGGTCGCCACCGACCCGACCCCGGCCGCGGCAGGCTCGCCGACGGGCGGCGGCTCCGGCTCCGGCTCGGGTTCCGGCCCGGGCTCCGGGGAGAACCCGCCGGCCACCGCGCAGGACTCCGGCGGCTACGCACTGACCGTCAAGCCCGACCAGACCCTCGACCCCCGGCTCTCCGGCCAGGGCGTACGGCTCACCGTGACCGCCGCCTCCTCCGGGGAGCCGGTGCTCGTCGTCCCGCTCTCCGCCGTCTCCGCGGGTGCCGACGGCCGGACCACCGTCACGGTGCTGGGCAAGGACCCCGCCGCCGCGGACGCCCGGCGCCGGGTCGAGGTCCGGGCCGGGATGTCCGCCGACGGGATGGTCCAGGTCGAACCGGTCGGCGGTGGCACGCTCGCCGACGGCGACCGGGTGCTCGTCGCGCAGGCGAAGCCGTGACCGCCGACCACCCGGCTGCGAAGGCCGCCGCGGAGGCCTGCTCGGACGCCGCGCCGGCCGCCGCGCCCGGTCCCGCCCCGGTCGTCCGCTTCGAGGGCGTCGGCCTCACCTACCCCGGACCGCCGCCCGTCCAGGCGCTGCGGCCCTGCGAACTGACCGTGGAACGCGGCGAGTACGTGACCGTGGTCGGCCCGTCCGGCTCCGGGAAGTCCACCTTCCTGAACGTCGCCGGGCTCATCGACGCCCCGACCACCGGCCGGTACCTGCTCGACGGCATCGACACCGGCTCCCTGCGCGACCGCGACCGGACCGCCCTGCGCGGGCAGCGCATCGGCTTCGTCTTCCAGTCCTTCCACCTCCTGCCGCACCGCAGCGCCCTGGAGAACGTCCGCCTCGCCATGGTCTACAACGGCGTCCCGCGCGCGGAGCGCGACGACCGGGCCCGTACGGCGCTGGAGCGGGTCGGCCTCGGCCACCGCACCGGCCATCTCCCGACCCGCATGTCGGGCGGCGAGCGCCAGCGCGTGGCCATCGCCCGCGCCCTGGTCGCCGAACCCTCGCTGCTGCTGTGCGACGAGCCCACCGGGAACCTGGACACCGCCACGGCGGGCGCCGTACTGGCCCTGCTGGACGCCCTGCACGCCGACGGGCTGACCCTGCTGGTCATCACGCACGACCCCCACGTGGCCGCCCGCGGCCGGCGGACGGTGTCCATCCGCGACGGGGTCCTGAGCGAGGTCGTCCCGGCATGAGGAACATCAGTGCCCGCATGAGGAGCATCGCAAGCACCGGGCGAAGGAGGCGGGCCGACACCGCGATCACCCCCTCCCGGCTGTCCCTGCGCGACCTGCTCTCCGAGGCCCTGGCCGGGATGCTCCAGCGGCCCGCCCGCTCGGCGCTGACCGGCCTCGGCACCGTCCTGGGCGTGGGCACCTTCGTGGCGATCCTGGGCCTGACGGCCACCGCCTCCTCGCAGATCGACAGCCGCTTCAACGCGCTGACGGCGACCGAGGTCGGCGTCCAGGACACCGCGGGCGGCGGCGATCCCCAGCTCGCCCGGCAGGTGCCCCTCGCCTTCCCCGGTGACGCGGACGCCCGGGCGGCCACGCTCAACGGGGTGCGCGCCGCAGGGGTGTTCTGGCCGGTGCCGCTGGGCGAGACCACCGTACGGTCCGCCCCGGTCGCGGGGGCGGCCGGCGAGCGGATCCCGGTGGTCGCGGCCTCCCCGGGGATGCTGCGCGCGGCCGGGCTCACGCTGGGCGCGGGCCGGGCGTACGACGCCTTCCACGACGGGCGCACCGAGCAGGTCGCGGTGGTGGGCTCGGCGATGGCGGCGCGCCTCGGCATCACCACGCTGGAGAGCCGCCCGGCGGTGTTCATCGGCGAGCACCCGTTCACCGTGATCGGCATCGCGAGCGGGGCGGACCGCAAGCCGGACCTGCTGCTGTCGGTGATCGTGCCCCGGGGCACCGCCGAAAAGCTGTGGGGGCCGCCGGACAACGCCCAGCGGGCCCGGATGCTGGTGGTGACCGAGCTCGGCGCGGCCCGGCAAGTGGCCGCGGAACTCCCGCTCGCACTGCGCCCGGACCATCCCGACTGGCTGACGCCCGCGCCGCCGCCGGACCCGAAGTCCCTGCGGGCGGGGGTGACCTCCGACCTCGACCAGCTGTTCCTGCTGCTGGCGGCGATCTGCCTGGTCATCGGCGCGGTCGGGATCGCCAACACGACGCTCGTCGCGGTGCTGGAGCGGACCGGGGAGATCGGGCTGCGCCGGGCCCTGGGGGCGCGCGGGCGGCACATCACCGCCCAGTTCCTGGCCGAGTCCGCCGCCCAGGGTGCGGTGGGCGGCCTGGTGGGCACCACGCTCGGCACCCTGACCGTGGTCGGGGTGTCGGCGCTGCGCGACTGGACCCCGGTGATGTCGCCGCTCACCGTCGCCGTGGCGCCGCTGATCGGACTGGTCACCGGGGTGCTGGCCGGCCTGTATCCGGCCTGGCGGGCCTCCCGTACGCAGCCGGCGGAGGCCCTGCGCCGCTAGGGGGTGTCGTCAAAGTAGCGTCGTCCGCCCGTGAGGGCGGGGCCGGCGGGGTCTGGTGCGTGTGATCGCAAGGCGGAGGAGGGAGGCGACGCTCGCGTCGTCGACCGACGACAACGCCGCGAGCGCGCGTGCCAGACCCCGCCGGCCAGACGGGACTTTGACGACACCCCCTAGGCGCCGCCGGGCGCGGTCAGCCCGGGTCTGCCGAGAGAGCCGGGGTCAGGAGTGCTGGTCCGCCGACTTCGTGCGCTCCCGGGCGGTGGTGGGGATGGTCCCCAGCCGGCCCGCCTGGAAGTCGTCGAAGGCCTGCTGGAGCTCCTGCCGGCTGTTCATGACGAACGGCCCGTAGTGCGCCATCGGCTCCCGGATCGGGCGCCCGCCGAGGAGGATGACCTCCAGGTCCGGGGTGTTCGAGTCCTGGGACTCGTCCGCCCGCACCGTGATCGAGCCGCCCTCGCCGAAGACCGCCGTCTGCCCGGTGTGGAGGGGCCGCCGGTCGGCGCCGACGCTGCCGCGCCCGGCCATGACGTACACGAGGGCGTTGAAGTCCTCGCGCCACGGGAGGGTGACCTGCGCGCCCGGGGTGACGGTCGCGTGGATCATCGTGATCGGGGTGTGGGTGATGCCGGGGCCGGCGTGGCCGTCCAGGTCACCGGCGATCACGCGGAGCAGGGCTCCGCCGTCGGGGGTGGACAGCAGCTGGACCTGGCCGCCGCCGATGTCCTGGTAGCGCGGGGGCATCATCTTGTCGGAGGCCGGGAGGTTCACCCACAGCTGGAGGCCGTGGAAGAGGCCGCCGGACACGACGAGGGACTCCGGCGGGGCCTCGATGTGCAGGAGGCCCGAGCCGGCGGTCATCCACTGGGTGTCACCGCCGTTGATGACTCCGCCGCCGCCGTTGCTGTCCTGGTGGACGAAGGTTCCGTCGATCAGGTACGTGACGGTCTCGAAGCCGCGGTGGGGGTGCCAGGGGGTGCCCTTGGGCTCGCCCGGCGCGTACTCCACCTCGCCCATCTGATCCATCATGATGAACGGGTCGAGGTACTGGTAGTTGATCCCGGCGAACGCGCGGCGCACCGGGAACCCCTCGCCCTCGAACCCACCGGGAGCGGTCGTGACGGCCAGCACCTTGCGGGCGGCGGTCTCCGGGGCGGGCTCGGCGACGCGGGGGAGCGTCAACGGGTTCTCCACAGTCACTGCAGGCATGGTCGGAACCTCCTTCTGCGTCGAGTTTAGTTGAAACTCGAACTTTCTGCCACACCCCACAGAACAGAAGGGGCCCCGGGGATATTTCCCCGGGGCCCGAAGCCGTTCACCTGCGCCTACGGCGCCCGTCCCAGCCGTACGCGCTGCTAGCCGTACATGCGGCGCATCGCGAAGTCGACCATCTGCTCCACGGCCTTCGCGTCGAAGACCATGCGGTGGTCGCCCTCCATGTCGAGGACGAAGCCGTAGCCGGTCGGCAGCAGGTCGATCACCTCGGCGCCGGTGATCACGAAGTACTTGGACTCCTTGCCGGCGTACCGGCGGAGCTCCTTGAGCGTGGTGAACATGGGGATCACCGGCTGCTGCGTGTTGTGCAGCGCCAGGAAGCCCGGGGTCTCGCCGCGCGGGCAGTAGACCTTCGACGTGGCGAAGATCTGCTGGAAGTCCTCGGCGGACAGCGACCCGGTCGTGAAGGCCCGCACCGCGTCGGCGAGCGACGGCGGCGAGGGCTCGGGGTACAGCGGCTGCTCGCCGTACCCGCCGGCCATCTGCTGCGGGGCGGCGTACTGCTGCCCTGCGCTCACGTTCTGGTCGTAGCCGTACATAGGGCGAAGCCTACCGAGCGCCCCGGGCCCCGTGGACGCGCATTCCCGCCAGGGTTGCGGCTTGACCCTGGTCACAGTCGACGGGCAGGGGGTTGCGTCTTATTACCCGCGGGTAGCATCATGACATTACCGATTGGTATGTACGAGGAACCTGTCTTCCCGAGCCTTAACGGAGCCGTCGCCATGGGGCACTACAAGTCGAATCTCCGCGACATCGAGTTCAACCTCTTCGAGGTGCTCGGCCGCGACAAGCTGTACGGCACCGGACCGTTCGGTGAGATGGACACCGACACCGCGAAGAGCGTCCTGTCCGAGATCGCCCGCCTCGCCGAGAACGAGCTGGCCGAATCCTTCGCGGACGCCGACCGCAACCCGCCGGTCTTCGACCCGGCCACCAACACCGCGCCCGTACCGGCGTCCTTCAAGAAGAGCTACGAAGCCTTCATGGACTCCGAGTACTGGCGCCTGGGCCTGCCCGAGGAGATCGGCGGCACCACCTCGCCCCGCTCCCTGATCTGGGCCTACGCGGAGCTGCTGCTCGGCTCGAACCCGGCCATCTGGATGTACTCCTCCGGCCCGGCGTTCGCCGGCATCCTCTTCGAAGAGGGCAACGAGGCGCAGAAGAAGGTCGCGCAGATAGCGGTCGAGAAGCGCTGGGGCTCCACCATGGTCCTCACCGAGCCGGACGCCGGTTCGGACGTCGGCGCCGGCCGCACCAAGGCCATCCAGCAGGAGGACGGCTCCTGGCACATCGAGGGCGTCAAGCGCTTCATCACGTCCGGTGAGCACGACATGGAGGAGAACATCCTCCACTACGTCCTCGCCCGCCCCGAGGGCCACGGCCCGGGCACCAAGGGCCTGTCCCTCTTCCTCGTCCCGAAGTTCCACTTCGACTGGGAGACCGGCGAGCTGGGCGAGCGCAACGGCGTGTACGCGACGAACGTCGAGCACAAGATGGGCCTCAAGGCCTCCAACACGTGCGAGATGACCTTCGGCGACCAGCACCCCGCCAAGGGCTGGCTGATCGGCGACAAGCACGACGGCATCCGCCAGATGTTCATGATCATCGAGTTCGCCCGCATGATGGTCGGCACGAAGGCCATCGCGACGCTCTCCACCGGCTACCTGAACGCCCTGGAGTACGCCAAGGAGCGCGTGCAGGGTCCGGACCTGGCCAACTTCATGGACAAGACCGCGCCCAAGGTCACCATCACGCACCACCCCGACGTGCGCCGCTCGCTCATGACGCAGAAGGCGTACGCCGAGGGCATGCGCGCCCTGGTCCTGTACACCGCCTCCGTCCAGGACGCGATCCAGCTCAAGCAGGCCGCGGGCGAGGACGCCTCCGCCGAGATCGGCCTGAACGACCTGCTCCTGCCGATCGTGAAGGGCTACGGCTCGGAGCGCTCGTACGAGCAGCTCGCGCAGTCGCTGCAGACCTTCGGCGGTTCCGGTTACCTCCAGGAATACCCGATCGAGCAGTACATCCGGGACGCCAAGATCGACACCCTCTACGAGGGCACCACGGCGATCCAGGGCCAGGACTTCTTCTTCCGGAAGATCGTCCGCGACCAGGGCGCCTCGCTGAACGTCCTCTCCGAGACGATCAAGAAGTTCCTGGCCGAGGCCGCCGGCGGCGAGGAGCTGGCCGGCGCCCGCGACGCGCTCGCCAAGGCCGCGGTCGACCTGGAGGCCATCGTCGGCCAGATGATCGTCGACCTCACCGCCACCGGCGAGGACGTCAAGAACATCTACAAGGTCGGCCAGAACACCACCCGCCTGCTGATGGCGTCCGGTGACGTGGTCGTCGGATACCTGCTGCTCAAGGGCGCCGCCGTGGCCGCCGAGAAGCTGGCGGGCGCCTCCGCGAAGGACGTCACGTTCTACACCGGCAAGATCGCGGCCGCGAAGTTCTTCGCCTCGCAGGTCCTGCCGAACGTCTCGGTCGCCCGCGCGCTGGCCGAGGGCGTCGACAACTCCCTGATGGAGCTCGACGAGGCCGCGTTCTAGTCACCCGGCTGCGCCGCCGCACGCACTGGTACGCCGACGGCCGGACCCCTGCAGGGGTCCGGCCGTCGGCGTACCGGCCGCGCACGGGCCACGTACGGGCCCGCGTACGGGCGGCCACCGGCGGCATTCACAGGTTGTCGGTGGTTCGTGGGACGCTCGTAGACATGAGCCCAGCAGAGCAGCACGGCAACAGCAGGGGGTACTCCGTCCCGACCGGGCGGCCGTACGCCCTCAAGGAGCTGCAGGCCGCCCTGGGCAGCCTCGGCGACCATCTGCGGGAGCTGTACGACGGCGCCCACCCCGCCGAGTACGAGGCCGTCGCCGACGCCCTCTACACCGCGTTCCAGACCGCCGCCGGGCTCGCCCCCGCCAAGAGCTACACCGGCTGCTCCGAGCACCCCAACGGGGCCCTCGACCCCGAGGCGCCCGACGGCTGGGGCCGCTGCCTGATCTGCAACGACCGGCGCCGCCTCGGACTGCGCTCCCAGGGCGCCCGCGGCGTCCGTGCGGCCTCCGCCGCCCCGCCCGCCGGGGAACAGCGCCGGCTGGGCTATCCCGTGCCCGACCCCCCGTACACCCTGCAGGCCCTGCGCGACCACCTCCGCACCGTCGAGGACCGCCGCTTCCACCTGGGCTTCTCCTCCCCCGCCGAGGAGTTCGTACGGATCGCGGACGATCTCCACCGGGCGTTCATCGTGGCCCGCGAACTGTCCCGCCCCCGCAACGCCTCCGGCTGCTCCGAGCACCCCGGCGCACCCATCGATCCGGACGCGCCGCCCGGTGAGGCCTGTATCTTCTGCGCCGGACGCAAGAGACGCGCGCAGCGCTCCGCGACGACCCCGGAGATGCTCCCGCGCATCCGCCGGGGCGAGCGACGGCAGCTGCAGCGCCGATTCGAGCGCCCGCCGGGCTGAAAAGCCGCCGGGAAGTGGACCACACAGCCCGCGGCCCCGGCGCTCCGGCTATCCGCCGCAGTCCGACCATGGCGAACACGACCGTCGTTAAGGTGAACCACATGAGCTCTCCCGCCCGCTTCGACCGCGGACACACCGACGATCTGATGACCTTCCTGACGGCCAGTCCGTCGCCGTACCACGCCGTGGCCAACGCGGCCGAGCGGCTGGAAAAGGCAGGCTTCAGGCAGTTGTCGGAAACGGACGCCTGGGACTCGGGCAGCGGGGGCCGGTTCGTCCTCCGCGGCGGAGCGCTCATCGCCTGGTTCGTCCCGGAGGGCGCGGCCGCGCACACCCCGTTCCGGATCATCGGCGCGCACACCGACTCCCCCAACCTCCGCGTCAAGCCGCTGCCTGACACGGGATCACAGGGCTGGCGGCAGATCGCCGTCGAGATCTACGGCGGCCCCCTGCTCAACACCTGGCTGGACCGGGACCTGGGCCTGGCGGGCCGGCTGAGCCTGCGCGACGGCAGCGAGCGGCTGGTGAACGTGGACCGCGCACTGCTGCGCGTCCCGCAACTGGCCGTCCACCTGGACCGGTCGGTCAACAGCGACGGCCTCAAGCTCGACAAGCAGCGCCACATGCAGCCGATCTGGGGCCTGGGCGAGGTCCAGGAGGGCGACCTCATCGCCTTCCTGGAGGAGGAAGAGGGCCTGCCGCAGGGCTCGGTGGCCGGCTGGGACCTGATGGTCCACTCGGTCGAGCCGCCGTCGTACCTGGGACGCGACCGGGAGCTCGTCGCCGGCCCGCGCATGGACAACCTGCTCTCGGTGCACGCGGGCGTCGCGGCGCTGGCCGCCGCCTCGGCCGCCGACAAGCTGGACCACATCCCGGTGCTGGCCGCCTTCGACCACGAGGAGACCGGCTCGCAGTCGGACACGGGAGCGGACGGCCCGCTGCTGGGGAACGTGCTGGAACGTTCCGTCTTCTCGCGCGGAGGCACGTACGAGGACCGCGCGCGGGCCTTCGCGAGCACCGTCTGCCTGTCCGCGGACACCGGCCACGCCGTGCACCCCAACTACGCGGAGCGGCACGACCCCTCGCACCACCCGCGCGCCAACGGCGGCCCGATCCTGAAGGTCAACGTCAACCAGCGGTACGCGACGGACGGCAGCGGGCGCGCGGTGTTCGCGGCGGCGTGCGAGCGGGCCGGCGTGCCGTGGCAGACCTTCGTCTCGAACAACTCGATGCCCTGCGGCACGACGATCGGCCCGATCACGGCCGCCCGCCACGGGATCCAGACGGTGGACATCGGCGTGGCGATCCTCTCGATGCACAGCGCCCGCGAACTGTGCGGTGCGGACGACCCGCACCTGCTCGCGAACGCGCTGCTGGCCTTCCTGGAGGGCTGACGCCACCGCGCCGCCGTACGGAGGCGCGCACTGCGCCGCCTGCCGGGACGCCGGGTCGGCGGCGCGGGCACGGGAAGCACGAAGGCTGAGCCCGTCCGGCTAGGGCCCCGCAGCGGGGCCCGAGCCGGACACCGGCTAGGAGTCCATGCCGGCCAGGACGAGCGGGAGGCGGCTCGTGCCGTCCGCCGTGACGGTCACCGGTACGCCCCAGTCCTGCTGGTGCACGTGGCAGGCCGGGTACTCGTTGGCCGGGTCGTCGTCGCACGACGCCGCCATGGCGGACACGTGCAGCACGCCCTCGGTGACGTCCGGGTTCAGGGCCAGCTCCCGGAACAGGTCCGTCCCGGCCCCTTCGCCCGCCACCAGCAGCTCCGGCGGGGTCGAGGAGACCAGCAGCCGCGTCGACGGCCCGTAGCGGGTGTCGAGCTTCTGCCCGGTCGGCGCCTGGAACACCACGTCGAGCCGCAGCGTGCCCGGGGCGACCTCGGTGGCGGCCCGCTGGGTGCGGTGCGCGACGGCGTCGACCCGTACGGCCTCCTCCGGCAGCCGCAGCCGGGTCAGCCGGTGCCGGGCCGACTCGACGACCACGATGTCCTCGCCGACCAGCACGGCGTCGCTGGGCTCCCGCAGATCGGTGGCCAGCGTGGAGACCTGGCCGGTCGCCGGGTCGAAGCGGCGCAGCGCGTGGTTGTACGTGTCGCACACCGCGACCGAGCCGTCGGCCAGTGCGGTCACCCCGAGCGGGTGCTGGAGCAGGGCCTGGCCGGCGTCGCCGTCGCGGTGCCCGAAGTCGAACAGGCCGGTCCCGACGGCGGTCCGTACGGCGTACCCGTCACCGTCGGGCTCCACGTACCGCAGGGCGCTGTTCTCGGAGTCGGCGATCCACAGCCGGTCCCCGGCGGCCGCGAGCCCGGACGGCTGCGCGAGCCAGGCCTCGAGGGCGGGTCCGTCGTGCAGGCCCTCGCTGGTCGTGCCCGCGGCGACGGCCACGGTCCCCGCCTCCGGGTCCCAGGTCCACAGCTGGTGCACGCCCGCCATGGCGATCCACACCTTGCCCTGCCACCAGGCCACGTCCCACGGGGACGACAGGTCCACCTCCAGGGCCGGCCCGGAGGCCGGGGACCCCTGCCACCACTGCCGCCCGGTGCCGGCGACGGTCTCGACGGCGCCGGTCGCAGGGTCGAAGCGGCGCAGCGCGTGGTTGACGGTGTCGGCGACGACGACGGAACCGTCGGGCAGCAGGGCCAGGCCCTGGGGCTCGCTGAAGGCGCCCGGTCCGAAGCCGCGCTCGCCGCTGCCGATGCGCCGCACGACGCTCTCGCCGTCGGGGCCGAGCTCCACGAGCTGGTGCCGCGTCGAGTCCGACACGAGCAGGTTCCCGGACGGCAGCACGAGCGCCTTCCCGGGGAACCTCAGGTCGGTCGCCACCGGCTCGGGCGCCACGTACGGCCCGTCGCCGCGCCGCAGCGTCCCCTTGGCCTCGTGCTCTGCCTCGAGCTCCTCCACGAGTCGCGCAAGGGCGTGCGCATGCCCTTCACCGGCGTGCTGCGCGACGATGTACCCCTCGGGGTCGATCACGACGAGCGTCGGCCAGGCCCGTACGGCGTACTGCTTCCAGGTCGCGAGCTCGGGATCGTCCAGCACGGGGTGGTGCACCTCGTACCGCTCGACGGCATCGACGACGGCCGCGTGCTCGGCCTCGTGCACGAACTTCGGCGAGTGGACCCCGATGATCACGACGGTGTCGCGGTGCTTCTCCTCGAGCTCCCTCAGCTCGTCCAGGACATGCAGGCAGTTGATGCAGCAAAAGGTCCAAAAATCGAGAATCGTAATCCGTCCCCGCAGGTCAGCGAGGTTCAGATCCTTCCCACCTGTATTCAGCCAGCCACCCTTGCCGATCAGCTCGGGGGCACGGAGACGGGCACGGCGGGGCGCGGGCGCGGGGGTGGGCGCCGGGACGGCATCGTTCATCCTTCAAGCTTGCCATCCGCGCATGAACGCCCGATCACGGCCGTACGACGGCACCCGCTGCGGGCTCTAGTCGAAGAGGGCGCTCAGGCGGGGGAGGCGGGGGGCGGTCTGGGTGGGGTCGTCGAAGTCGAAGTCCCAGGCCGGGTCCAGCGGCGGGTAGCTGATCGTGAAGGAGTCCGACGGGAGTTCGCGGCCCGTGGCCGATTCGTACGCCGTCCAGGCGATCGAGAGGGCCTCCTCGTCCCACAGCTCCAGGCCCTCCGCCGCCGCCTCGCGCACCGCGGGGTGGTCCGCCAGGGAGTCGGGGTCGGCCAGGGCGCGGGCGAAGGCCTCCTCGCCCTGGGTCAGGAGCCAGCCGCGGAAGTAGTCGAAGCCGTCGTCCGAGCAGCCGCCGTTGATCACGTACGCCGCGGCCCAGAGCGGGCTGCGGTACGACTCCGCCAGCAGGTCCCACAGGACCTGCTGGGCGGCGGCTATCTCGGCCTCGGGGCAGCGCGCCAGCAACTCCGCGGCGCGCGCCGCCACCTCGTCCGGTCCGGCCTCGGACCGGGCCGTGTCGATCAGCTTCCAGAACGTCTGCTTGTCCATGGGGGAAGCGTGGCATCTGCCTCTGACATCAGACGGTGACGAAGGAGTGAAGGGATTCTGTGAGAGCGGTGACGAAGGCCTCCCGCACCGCCGCGGACACCAGGTCCAGGGAGAGGTACGGGTTCAGGTCCTCGAGCTCGACCAGGAGCAGCTCGCCCGAGGGGGCGCGGCAGGCGTCCACCCGCTGGATGCCGTGCGAGAGGGTGTTCCACTCGATGAAGCCGCGGGCGAAGTCGAGGTCCGCCGGCGTGGCCTCGTACGGCTTCAGCTCCCAGCGGCGGGCCGGGTCCGGGGCGTAGAGGGCGTACTGGAAGGCGTGGTCGACGAAGTAGAAGGAGACCTCGTACGCGAAGTCGATGCGCGGCTGGATGAGGTTCTCGCCCGCCGGGCCGGCCGGGTGCGGGGTGAAGGTCAGGCCTATGGAGTCGGCGCCCTGCTTGGGCTTCACCGCGTACGAGGGCGACGCGGGGAGCAGCGCGAGGTCCGCGGGGTCGTCGATCGTGGGGATCACCGGGTAGCCGGCGGCCGTGAGGTCGAGGAGGTACTGCTTGCCGGCCATGTCGCCGCGACCGGTGAGCGGGTTGTAGACGCGGGTGCCGGCGGCGAGGGCGGCGGCGCGGAAGGAGTCGTACGCCTCCTGGTAGTGCAGGACCGGGCCGCTGTTGCGGACGATCACCGCGTCGAAGCCCGTCATCATGCCCGCCGCGTCCAGCGGATGGCACAGGGCCAGCGGGAAGTGCTCGCGCAGGCGGGAGGTGAGGAGGATGTCCTCGTCGCAGTACCGGCGGCCGCGTGCCGGGTACGCCAGGTCGGTCACATAGAGCAGGGGCATGGCCGCAACCTATCGCGGGCGTCGATGCGGGCACGAAATACCTGGTCCGGGACAAAATGCCGGCCCTCGGGGACGACTCAGCGTCCCAGGCGGCGGTCCTTCAGGGCCGGGAACTGGTCGCGGGTCTCGGTGACCTTTGCCGGGTCCAGGTCGACCGTGAGGACGTCCTCGCCGGGGCCCGCCTCGGCCAGGACCTCGCCCCAGGGGTCCACCACCAGGCTGTGCCCGGCCTGCTCGACGCCGGCGTGCGTACCGGCCAGCCCGCAGGCCAGGACGTACGACTGGTCCTCCACGGCCCGCGCCCGGTTCAGCAGGGTCCAGTGGGCGCGGCGGCGGGCCGGCCAGCCCGCGGCCACGACCATCGTCGTGGCCCCGGCGTCGACCAGGCCGCGGAACAGCTCGGGGAAGCGCAGGTCGTAGCAGGTGGCGATGCCGAGGGTCTGCTCCGGCAGGGTCACGGTGGTCAGGGAGTCGCCGGCCGTCATCAGCACGGCCTCGCCCTGGTCGAAGCCGAAGCGGTGGATCTTGCGGTACGTGGCGGCCAGCTCGCCGGACGGGGAGAGGACGAGGGCGGTGTTGTAGAGCGAGCCGTCGCCCGCGCGCTCCACGACCGATCCGGCGTGCAGCCAGACCCCGGCGTCGCGAGCCGCCTTGGACATCACCTCGTACGTCGGGCCGTCCAGCGGCTCGGCCTCGGTCTCGAACTGCTCGTACGCGAAGGCACCCACCGTCCACAGTTCGGGCAGGACGACCAGATCCGAGCCGGCCTGATCCCGTACGAGATCGGCCACCCGGGCACGTCGGGAGGCGACCGACTCCCCGTCGGTCACCGCGATTTGGATCAGCGAGGCGCGCACAGTACCACCGTCCTGGCATTCAAGCCGTCAACTCGGGCCTACGATCGTCACACGAAAGCACTGCCGGGGTGCTCACCGGCAGCGTAGTTTTGGAAGCTGTCCACACGCTTCCAGAAAACGCGCCACTGAACAGCACGCGAGGGGTCCCGTTGACCGTCCAGCCGCATCCCAGCCTCCAGCCCTATGCCGACGCGTGGACGCACTCCATCGAGGCGATATCCGAGCTGGTCCTCCCCCTGACGGAGGGCGAGTGGAACCGGGCGACGCCGTGCCCCGGCTGGTCCGTCCGTGATGTGGTGTCACACATCATCGGCATCGAGTGCGAGCAGCTCGGGGACCCGCGGCCGATCCACACCGTGGCGCGGGACCTGCGGCACGTGGTCGACGAGTTCACCCGGTACATGGAGGTGCAGGTCGACGTCCGGCGCCACCACACCGCGCCGGAGATGACCTCGGAGCTCGAGTACACGATCATCCGGCGGTCGCGACAGCTGCGCAACGAGAAGCGGGATCCGGACACCATGGTGCGGGGGCCGCTGGGCGACCAGGTGACGCTGGAGCTCGCGCTGCGGCTGCGGGCGTTCGACGTGTGGATCCACGAGCAGGACCTGCGGGCGGCGCTGGGCGCGCCGGGGAACTGGGACTCGCCGGGGGCGTACGTGGCGCGGGACATCCTGCTGGCCGGGCTGCCGAAGGTGGTCGCGAAGCTGGCGGGTGCGCCGGCGAACTCCGCGGTGGTGATCGACGTCCACGGCCCGGTGGAGTTCATGCGGACGGTACGGGTGGACGCGGAGGGGCGCGGGACGGTGGACGGGACGCCGTCGCTGGGCCCGGCGGTGACGCTGACGATGGACTGGGAGACGTACGTCCGCCTCGCGGCGGGGCGCGTCCGGCCGGGCGCCGTCGCGGACCGGGTGAAGACGGAGGGCGACCCGGAGCTGGCCGCGGCCATCCTGGCGAACTTCGCCGTCACCCCCTAGAGAGCGTCCACGGCACCCCCCGCTCGCGCCTCGCGGCGGCCGAGAACCGCTCCTGTCGATGTCACGTCCCTGTCATGGGCGGGACAACGCAGAGCGGGAGAAAGGGGTTTCCGGGGGTGTGGTCAAGGATGTCGGCTGCGGCGGTACCGGCGCCGGAGCGGCTCGACTGGTTCACCGATGTGATCGCGCAGGAGCTCGTGCCCACGGCGATCCGCAGTGAACGCGTCCGGGACTTCTGGGCCGAGGCGTCCGTCCTGGACCTGGGCGGGGTGCAGGTGTCGTCGTTCGAGTTCAGCTCGCTGCGCTCGCAGCGCACCGCGGCCCACGTACGGCGCAGCGATCCCGAGCAGTACCAGCTGGGGCTCGTGACCACCGGGGCGATGTCGCTCGCGCAGAACCGGGGCGAGTCGGGTCTGTTCACCGGGGACCTGGTGCTCTGGGACACCTCACTGCCGATGGAGTCGGTGGCCGTCCCGGACGTGGAGGCGGGCCGGGTCCGGGCGATCATCCTGTCCTTCCCGCGCGAGGCGATGCCGCTCCGCGGTGCCCGGGTCGAACGGCTGCTGGCGCAGCGGATCGCGGGCGGGTACGGCATGGGGGCGATCCTCGCCCAGTACATGAAGTCGCTGGCGGCGCACGCGGCCGACTGCGGGCCGGCGGAGCTGGCCCGGCTGGGCACGGTCGCCCACGACCTGGTCGGCGCCTGCCTGGCCGGGCAGCTCGGCGTGCAGGACGAGCTGTCGCCCGAAGCCCGCACCCGTGCCCTGCTGGAGCGGATCGAGGTCTTCGTCGACCACAACCTCGGCGATCCGGAGCTGACGCCGTCGGCCGTCGCAGCCCGGCACGGCATCTCGCTGCGCCGTCTGCAGCAGCTGTTCCGGGACCGGGGCGAAACGGTGGCGGCCGGGATCCGGCGGCGCCGGCTGGAGCGGTGCCGGGCCGATCTCGCGAACCCCGGGCTGTTCGGCAGTCCCGTCCACACCGTGGCGCGGCGGTGGGGGTTCACCAACGCGTCCGTGTTCAGCAGGGCGTTCCGGGAGGCGTACGGAACGAGCCCCACCGAGTTCCGGCACCAGGCGGTTCAGGACGCGCTCGCGCTTGCGCTTGCGCGCAACATCAACGAGCCCTGCGCACCAGGCACACCCGGGGGCGTCGTGCGGCCGTAGGGTCGGCATGGCCCGGGCCGGGCGGGATTGGACGGGGGTCTGTCCCGCCAGGCCCTGCCGGGGGCTGGGCGGGCTTCGGGTGCGGCGCCGCCGCGCAAGCGGCCCCGGCTGCGCCGGGCTTCCGGGGCTCCGCCCCGGACCCGCGCCTCAAACGCCGGCGGGGCTGGATTCGGTGAGTTCCGTCGTGGGCGGAGCCGTCTGCAGGCCCGTGCGTTCCGCTCGCAGGGCCGCCGGGTGGAGGCGGAGGATTTGGGTCAGGCCCAGCAGTTGGACCGCGAAGACCGACGAGAAGGCGATCCGGTAGTCGTCGCCGGTGGCGTCCAGCAGGAGGCCGACCGCCAGCAGGGTGGTCATCGACGCCAGGAAGCCGCCCATGTTGGTGATGCCCGACGCGGTGCCCTGGCGTTCCGCCGGGTTCGCCGGGCGGGCGAAGTCGAAGCCGATCATCGACGCCGGGCCGCACGTGCCCAGGACCGCGCACAGCGTGACGAGGAGCCACATCGGGGCGTGGGGGGCGGGGTAGGCCAGGACCGAGGCCCACAGCACCGCCGTCAAGGCGATCGTGCCGAGCGCCAGGGGGATCCTGGCCGACTGGCGGCGGCCGATCAGCTGGCCGTAGAGGAGCCCGAAGCACATGTTCGAGGCCACCACCAGCGTCAGCAGCCCGGCCGCGGTGGTCCGCGCCAGCCCTTGGTCCTCGACCAGGAACGGCATCCCCCACAGCAGCAGGAACACCATCGCCGGGAACTGGGTCGTGAAGTGCACCCACAGGCCCAGCCGGGTCCCGGGTTCCTTCCAGGAGTCCCGTATCTGGCGCCGTACGAAGCCCCCGTCCCCGGACGGTGCCGACGCCGGTTCGTGGCCCTCCGGGTGGTCCTTGAGGAAGAGGACGAGGGGGATCAGGACCGCCACGCCCGCCACCGCGCTGCCCGCGAACGCCGGGACCCAGCCGACCCCGTGCAGGACGGGGGCCAGCACCAGCGTGGAGACCAGGTTGCCGGCCATGCCGACCAGGCCCGCCAGCTGCGCCATCAGCGGGCCGCGCCGGGCCGGGAACCACCGGGTGCCCAGCCGCAGCACGGAGATGAAGGTCATCGCGTCGCCGCAGCCGAGCAGGGCGCGCGCGGCGAGGGCCATCCCGTACGACGGCGCGAGCGCGAAGCCGATCTGGCCGGCCGTGAAGAGGACCGCGCCCAGCGTCAGCACCTTCTTGGTGCCGAGCCGGTCCACCAGCAGGCCGACCGGGATCTGCATGCCCGCGTAGACCAGGAGCTGGAGGAGAGAGAACGTCGAGAGGGCGGAGGCGTTGACGTGGAAGCGGTCCGCCGCCTCCAGGCCGGCCACGCCCAGGCTGGTACGGAAGATCACCGCGACGAAGTAGACCGCGACGCCTATGGACCAGACCGCCACCGCCGCGCGGCCGCCCCGCGGATCACCGGTCATGACGGCTCGTGCCCGCGCCCCGCACCAGCGCCTCGACCCGGCCCACGTGGCCCCGTACGGCGGCGGCCGCGGTCTCCGCGTCCCCGGCCCGCAGCGCCGCCAGGATCTCCGCGTGCTCGGCCAGCGTCCGCTCCACGCGCTCGGGGTGTGCGTGCAGCAGGGCCACGCCCATCCGCAGCTGGCGGTCGCGGAGCTGGTCGTAGAGGCGGGAGAGGATCGCGTTCCCGGCGCTCTGCACGATCTCGGCGTGGAAGCCCCGGTCGGCGGCCATCATCGCGGCGAGGTCGCCCTCGGCCGCGTGCCGGCGCTGCTCCTCCAGCAGTTCGGCGAGCCGCTCCAGCAGGCCGGGCGGCGCTGGCACGGCCCTGCGTACGGTGAACTCCTCGACCAGCAGCCGGGTTTCGATGACGTCGGTGATCTCCTGCGCGGAGACCGGCAGCACCAGCGCGCCCTTCTTCGGGTACAGCTTCAGCAGCCCCTCGGTCTCCAGCCGCAGCAGCGCCTCGCGGACCGGCGTACGCGACACCCCGACGGCGTCGGCGAGTTCGCCCTCGGTGAGGAGGGTGCCGCCCTCGTAGCGGCGGTCCATCAGTACGGCCTGCTTGACGTGTCGGTAGACGCGTTCTGCGGCAGTGGCAGCGGGTGGGGCGGCGGGCGCGGCTGGCGGCATGCGCACAGGATAGATACGTGAGGGGTGCACCGGTCGCCCCGTCCGGGATGTGGACGGCCGCCCCGGACCGCTGCATCGAAGGATGTACCCGGGCTTCGTCCACCCGCAGGACGTACGGGGCCCCGCGCGCCGGGACGCTGAAGTCATGGCCCACACGACCCTCGTCGCCCCCGCGGCGACCTCGACCCGGCTCCCGCTCCTCGACGTCCTGCGCGGCGCCGCCATCCTCGGCACGCTCATGACCAACGTCTGGATCTTCGCCTCCCCCGGTTCCGAATGGGGCGTGCTCCAGGGCGGCCTGGACCTGCCCGACCCGGTCGCCGACCCGGTCGCCGCCACCATCGCCGAGACCGTGTTCCGGTTCCTCGCCGACGGGAAGTTCCTGTCCCTCCTGACGATCCTGTTCGGGGTGGGCCTGGCCATCCAGTACGACTCCGCCGTGCGCCGTGGCGAGCCGTGGCCCGGGCGCTACCCGCGGCGGGCCGCGTTCCTCTTCCTGGAGGGGACCGTTCACTTCGTCCTGATCTTCGCCTGGGACGTGCTGATGGGGTACGCCGTCACCGCCCTGCTGGTGGCCTGGCTGCTGGCCCGCTCCGAGAAGGTGCGGCGCGTGGCGATGTGGACCGCGGGCGGGGTGCACCTGACGCTGATCGGCCTCCTGACGCTCGGGAACCTGGCCGAGCCGGAATCCGGGCCGCCGCAGGCCCCGGATCCGGCCGCGGTCCGGCTGTACGCCCACGGCGGCTACCCCGAGCAGATCGCGTTCCGGCTCGGCCACGCCCTCGCCCTGCGCATCGAGCCCGTCTTCTCCTTCGGGCTCCTGGTCTTCCTGTTCCTGCTGGGGGTCCGGCTGTACCGCGCCGGGGCCTTCGGGCAGAGCGCCGAGGGGCGCCGGATCCGGGTCCGGATGGCCGGATGGGGGCTCGGCCTCGGACTGCCGCTGGGCGCCGCCGCGGCGCTCGGGGGCGCCGACTTCTTCGCCCTGGGCCGGTACGGCATCGCCCCGCTGATCGCCGTCGGGTACATCGGCCTGATCGGCTGCGCCCTGGACCGGTTCCGGGTCCCCGGGGCCGGGGCCCTGGGCGGCGTCGGGCGGACCGCGCTGTCCTGCTACGTCGGCCAGAACCTGCTCTGCATGCTGCTCTGCTACGGCATCGGGCTGGGCCTCGCCGACCGGCTGGGCGGGAGCGGGCCCTGGTGGGTGATGGGCCTGTGGGCGGCGGTGAGCCTCGTCCTGGCCGCCGGCTCCCGGCTCTGGCTGCGCCGCTTCGACCGGGGCCCGCTGGAGGCCGTACAGCACTGGGCGCTCAGCCCGCGTGGGCCGCGCTCGTGACCTCCACCTCCAGCACGAACTCGTCGTACGGGGCCTCCTGCGGGTACGGCGGCCGGATCTGCGCGAAGCGGATCCGGGCCCGCCCGCCCGGGCAGCGGCCCCGGACGGCGTACGTGCGCTCCAGCGGGGCGCCGGGGAGGACCTCCGCGGGCGGCGGGGCCTCGCTGACCTCGCTCACGGAGACGGCGTCCGCGTCCCCCGTGACCTGCCAGGTCCACACGTACCCGCGCGCCCCGCGCCCGGTGAGCCGCAGCTCGTACGACTCACCGGCGCCGAGGGCGACCTTGCGCACTTCCACCCGCGACGACCTCCCCGCTCAGGCGGGGCCGATCACCGGCCCCTCGTGCCAGCCCGCGCCGTCCCGCCAGTAGTGCTGCAGCTGCCGGTCCGTGCGCAGGACGATGACCTCCAGGTTGAACCCGAAACTGCCCTGGAGCATCCCGGTGACGGCGAGCGCGTCGTGACCGAACACGGCGCTGCGGCTCCAGGCGGAGCCGGACGCGTTGCCCCGCCACCAGTGCTCGATGCGGCCGCCGGCCACGACCGCGCACAGCTCGTAGTTCCCGGCGGTGTCCTCGTCGGCCGCTCCGTACTGCGCCTCGATCAGGCAGGGCGCGGAGGTGATCCCGCTGCCGAAGACCTCCCCGGGGCGCCAGGCGAACCCGTTCGGGTCGTCGCGCCACCACAGCTGCATGCGGCCGTCCGTACGGGTGGCGACGAGGTCGAGGTGGCGGCTGCGGGTCTGGACGAGGGCGGGCCCGAAATGGGCGATGCCCGAGGCGAAACGGCCGCCGTCGTTCCAGGTCCAGGGGGCGCCGTTGATCCGCCACCAGTGGTTCAGGCGGCCGTCGGCGGTGCGGACGACCGCCTCGAAGTTGCCCGGCTTGCCGTAGTCGCTCTGGATGAACGCCGGGGTCGAGCCGATCGCCGCGTCGCCCGGCCCGAAGGCGCCGCCGTCGCGCCAGACGCCCGCGGACTGCTCGTAGTACCAGTGGCGCAGCCGGCCGCCGGTGGTCACGTGCAGGGACTCCATGTTGCGGTTGTAGGTGGTCCCGGTGAAGGCGGGCTGGCCGGAGGCGTCGTTCGCGTACGACTGGGCGCGGGCCCACGGGAAGGGGGCGTCGCCCTCGCGCCACCAGTGCTGGAGGCGGCCGCCGCCTGCGGTGGCGAGCATCTCGAAGTTGCGGTGGGCGCGGCCGTTGCCGCTCTCGTAGACGTTGCCGGTGTGCAGACGGCGCTTGCTCCACGGGTCGATGTTGGTGCCGCGCAGGCCGCACTTGGCCCAGTGGTCGATGTTGACCTCGCCGTAGGCGATGCGCCCGTACCCGCCGACGTGGTAGCCCGGCCCCCAGGAGTTCTTGAACAGCCAGCAGCCGGCGGCGTCGTCGTAGCCGACGATCAGCACGCAGTGGCCGCCCGCGAGGCGGTCGCTGGTGCGGTGGTAGACACCCGAGCCGAGGCCGAAGAAGTCGTCGTACACGTCGAAGCAGGCGGTCAGCGGCCCGACGGTGTCGAGCCAGACCTTCTGCTGCTCGACGTCGCCGAGGCGGACGTAGTCGGTGATCCGGACGGTGCGGCCGGACCGGTCCCAGCTGGGCGTGTACTCGGCGCGCCAGGCATCGCGGCGGTCGGCGGGAACGGTGGAGGGGGGCGGGGAGTAGGGCCAGCAGTCCGGATCGGCGAGACCGCCGTTGGTCTTGACCCAGTCGAGGGCGGTCTCGGGGTTGGAGCCCTGGCCGCAGGTGAACTTCAGACCGTCGTGGACGTCCCCCTCGGACCGCTCCGCCCAGACGTTGTGCTCGATGCGGGCCATGGACTCGACGAGGCCCGCGGCCCCGAAGGCCCAGCAGGAGCCGCACGGGTTCTGGTCCTTGACCTTGGTGATCCAGGGCCAGCCCCAGCGGCTCCGCCAGTCGACGGTGGCGGGGCGCGCTCCGGCGACCGCCCCTCGTTGCGCGCCGGGCAGCAGCCCGTGGGCGGCGCGGCGGCGGGTGAGATGCGGATTGCCGCTCTCGTGCCCGATGAGCCCCCGCAGGTCGATGACTCCTGCTTCTTCGGCGGACGTGAGGTTCGCCCCGGGTTCCAGGCCGAGGGAGGGCCGGGGCACGGCCTCCTCGTCGGCGAGGTGCTCGATGACGGACCAGCGCGCTCCGTGCTCCACGAGTTGCGCGCGCAGCTCCCCCACCGTCTGGACAGAATCGGACTCAGGCTCGACAGACTGCTCCGGCATACCGGCCCCCCAGCTGCAACCGTTCGGATGCGAGGTCCGGGAGCGTCCATCCGGGCGCCGGGCGCGTCAAGGGTGTCTGCAAGGTCGCGCAGTCGCACGGGGGGTCGTACGGGATACGCGCGTCCGCCCCCGGCGTCGCAGGGACACCGGGGGCGGACGGGGATTCGGCGCGGAGCTACTCGGCCGGGTCCGGGGCGGGGGCCGGGGCGGCCGCCGGCATGCCGGGCAGGCCGAGACCGGTGAACAGGGCGACCACGGTGGTGCCGAGGTCGTTCACGACGGCCGAGGCCTTGTCCTTGGCGTTGGTCGTGCAGCCGCAGGGGCCGGCCGCCTTGGCGACTTCGTCGACGGAGGCCTTGAGGTGGTCGACCGCGGCGGCGACGAGGTCGAGGGGGGCACCGGCCCTGCCGGCCCGCGCGGAGACGGGGGCGACGGCGGGCAGGGGCGCCGGGACCGCGGCCGGGAGGGTGACGGGCTTGGCGACCTCGGCGGGAGGCTTCGCCATGTCGGCCGGGGGCTTGGCCACTTGGGCGGGGGGCTTCGCGGCCTCCACCGGCTTCGCTACCTCGGCCGGGGGCTTGGCGGCCTCCACCGGCTTCACGACCTCGGCCGGAGGCTTCGCCGCCTCCACGGGCTTGACCGCCTCGGCCGGAGGCTTGGCCGCCTCCACCGGCTTCGCCACCTCGGCCGGGGGCTTCGCCGCCTCCACCGGCTTGACCGCCTCGGCCGGAGGCTTCGCCGCTTCCGCCGGGGGCTTCGCCACCTCGGCCGGGGGCTTGGCCACCTCGGCCGGAGGCTTGGCCACCTCCGCCGGGGGCTTCGCCGCCTCGACCGGGGGCTTCGCCACCTCCGCGGGAGGCTTGGGCAGCACCACCGGCTCCGCCGGGGTGTCGGCCGGGGGCTTGGCCTGCGCGGCCGGGGCCGCCGCCGCGAACGTCTGCTTCAGGCCCGCGAGCGCCGCGTCGATCTTCTGCTTGTGCGCGGCCAGGGTCGCCTCCGGGAGCTTCCCGTCCGGCGACTTCAGGACCTCCCCGAGGAAGTTGGTGACGGGCGTGATCAGCACGCCTGCGGAGCCCAGGGCCTGCACCTGCGCGGTCAGCGCCTCGGTACCCGGGATGGACTTCTTGGCCACGGGTGCCGACGGCTTGGCGGGGGCGTTGGCCGCCCCGGCCAGGCCGGGGGACGCGGACAGCAGCGTCACGCAGAGGGCGGCGGGGAGGGTGTAGCGGGTGATGCGGTGCAAGATCTCTCTCCTGTTCAGAGGCAGAGTGGTGACATGGGACGTGGGACACGGGACATGTCGGGGGCACGGGACTTGCCCCTGTCCACTCACGGCCACTCCGTCACATCCGGCAACCGGAGGCCGACCCGCACACCCCGGTGAAACGCCCTGAATTCGGCGCCCCAGCCCCTGTGACCTGCACTGATCGCTTCACTCTTCAGCTGTGCTGCACCCTCGTGAAACTCTCACCCTGAGTGATCGCGACGGCTGTCGTACCCCCACCCCGGCCTGCCCCCCTTGGTCAGGCCGGAGTGGAGGAGCGCTCGGCCTGCCGGTCGGCGGCCCTCGGGCCGGACGGCGCGATCCGGTCCGCCCGGTCGCCCCGGCGGGGTCGGCGGTCTCGGCGGGCGGGCGCCAGCCCGTACAGCGCCAGGCCGATGGCCAGCAGGAACACCGCACAGGCCGCCTCGAAGGCGAACGCGTACCCGCCCGTGGCGGCCGCCGGGTCCCCGGCGGCCAGCAGGGAGGCCGTCCGGGCGTCCGCGGCCGAGGTGATCAGGGCCAGGCTGATGGTGGGCCCGGCCAGGATGGCCGTGTTGACCACCGCCCCGGCCAGGGCGGACTGCTCCTCCGGGACCCCGCTGACGGCCCCCGGCACCGCGGCGGACATCAGCGTGCCGATGCCGGCCGACAGGATGACCAGACCCGACAGGACCCACGGCGTCGAGCCCGTGCGCAGCCCCACGCCGCCGATCAGGAACAGGCCGGCGGCGATGACCGCCAGTCCCCCCACCGCCACCGCGCGGATGCCGAGACGGGCGACGATCCGGCCCGCGACGAAGCCGACACCCAGCAGCATCGCGCTGTACGGGATGAAGGCCAGCGCGTTCTGCAGCGCCGAATAGCCGCGTACCTGCTGGAAGTAGAGGGCCAGCAGGAAGGCGGTGCTCGCGCCGATCGCCGGGCCGAGCAGCGCGCAGACCAGCGCGGTCGCGCGGTAGCGCGAGGCGAGGAAGCCGGGCGGCAGCAGGGGCGCGCGGACGCGCTGCTGGGCGGCGACGAACACGGCGAGCAGGACCGCGCCGAGCGCGAGCGGGGCCAGGACCTGCGGCGCGGCCCAGCCGTGCGGCCCGACCATCACGAAGCCGTACCCGAGGGTGGAGAGCGCGAGGGTGCCGAGTACCGCGCCGAGGAGGTCCACGGGGACCCGTACGGGCGCGGGCCCGGCCGGCAGCGACCGGGGGGTGAGGGCCAGTACGGCGGCGGCCGCGGCGGCGAGCAGTCCGAAGCTCCACCGCCAGTTCAGCCAGGCGACGAGCGCACCGCTGAGCACGATGCCGACGGCGGCGCCCAGGCTGGCCAGCAGACCCCACCGGGCCAGCGCGGTGGCCCTGGCCTTGCCTTCGGGGAAGACGACCCGCAGCAGGGCCATGGCCGCGGGGGCGGCGAGGGCGGCGCCGCAGCCCTGGAGGAAACGGGCGGCGAGGACGGTGTGCGAGCTGGGGGCCAGCGCCGCGGCGAGGGAGGCGACGGCGAACAGGGCCGTGCCCCGCGTGAACAGCCGGCGCTGCCCGATCCGGTCGGTGAGCCGCCCGCCGAGCAGCAGCAGCCCGCTGAAGGCCAGGCCGTACGCGGCGCTGTCGATGATGAGGTCGATCCGGCTCAGGCCGAGTTCCCGCTGCATGGCCGGACCGGCGGCGAACGTCACCGACACCGAGGCGTTGAGCATGAGCTGCAGGGCGCCGAGGATCGCGAACCGCGCCCAGGTGTTCCGCGGAGGCGGGGCGGCCAGGGGCTCGGCGTGTGCATGGGCCTGGGCCTTCACCCGGGCCTGGGCCTGGGCCTCTGGGGAGTCGTCCATGCCGCGAGTCTGGCAGTCGGCGTCAGCCGCGGGAGGCGCCGCAGGGCCAGTCCGTCAGGTCTGCCGACGCCTCTGCCACCGCGTCTGCCGCCGGTGCTCCCGGTGCTCCCGGCGCTTCCGGTGCTCCCGGCGCTTCCGTCGTCAGGATTCCTTCGGCAGCAACACCACGCGGCTGCCGTGCAGCTCGCCGTCCTCGATGCGCCGGTGCGTACGGGCCGCCTCCGACAGGGGGACCCGCTCGATGGAGCGGGCGCGCAGCTTGCCGTTCGCCAGCAGGCGATTGATCGAGACGGCAGCCTCGGCGAGTTCGGCCGAGGTGGCGTGCGAGATCACGAAGCCGACGACGGAGCCGTCCTTCATGTAGAGCGGACCGGCGGGCAGGACCGGCTGGGAGCGGGCGCCGGCGAGGAGCACGATCCGCCCGCGGGGGGCGAGCAGTCCGACGGCGGCGGCCAGGTCGTTCGTGCCCGAGGTGTCGATGTGGACGTCGATGCCCTGCGGGCTGGACTCCCGGATGCGGGCGGTCAGTTCGGGGTCGCCGTAGTCGAGGACGGTCTCGGCTCCGAGCGCCCGGCAGTGCTCGGCGTCGCGCGCAGCGGCCGTGGCGACGACCCGGGCGCCGGCTTCGACGGCCATGACGATCAAGGCGCTGCCCACGTTCCCGGCGGCGCCGGCGATGAGGACGGTCTCGCCGGGACGGACCCGGCCGTGGGTGAACAGCGCGAGGTACGCGGTGCCCGCGGGGTGCACGACCGCGACGGCCTCGGCGGCGTCCGTGGCGGCGGGCAGCCGGTAGAGGCGGTCAGAGGGGACCACGGCCTGTTCGGCGGCGGCGCCCTGGCGGCCGCCGTGGCCGAGGCTGTTGCACCAGACGCGGTCGCCGGGGGCGAAGCCCGCAGCGCCTGGGCCGGCGGACACGACCGTACCCACCAGGTCGCGGCCGATCACGAAGGGGAACTCGACGGGGGTGCGGAACAGCCCGGACCGCACGAAGGTGTCGACCGGGTTGACGGACACCGCCTCGACCTCGACCAGGACGTCCGTCGGGCCGGGGGCCGGAGGGGCCATCTCGCCGTAGCGGATGTTCTCGGCGGGGCCCAGTTCTTCGATGAAAGCTGCACGCATGAGGCGATCCTCGCAAGGGCTCCCGGGTTCGCGCAGAGCGCCGCGAAGGCTTCGTCAACTCCCGGTGCCGGCGGACCCGGGAAAGGCCGAAGGGCCGCTACGGGGGGTGTGAGCGGCCCTTCGGAGAGGGGGGATCGAGCAGGAGCTGGCGACTCCGGCCGGTGGGGGTCGGTGGCGGCTCAGAGGTTGGCGGCCGCGTTCGCGCGGGTCTCGCGGATCTTCGTACCGAGCGCGGAGAGCAGCCCCTGCAGGATCTCGACGGTGGTCTCGTCCGTCAGGTTGCCGCCGTCGTCGAAGCGCTCCTGGGCGCGGAAGATCATCAGCTCGGGCTTGCCGACGACCTTGGAGTCCGTCCACAGGAACATCTGGCGCAGTGCGAGCTGCGCGCGCACCGTGCCGAAGTTGGTCTGCGCGGCGCCGGCGATCGCGATCGGCTTGCCGGTCAGCGAGGAGTTGAGGGCCGGGCGGCTCGCCCAGTCCAGGGCGTTCTTCAGGACACCGGGGATCCCGTAGTTGTACTCGGGGGTGGCGATGAAGATGCCGTCCGCCTCCGCGATGCGGCGCCGCAGGTCGGCCACGGCGACCGGGGCGGGCTCGACGTCGTGGTCGGTGTCGTAGGGCGGGATGTCGCGCAGGCCCTCGTAGATCTCGATGGCCAGGTCACCGGGGGCGAACTTCTGGGCGGCGCGCACGAGGGCGCTGTTGTACGAGGCGCCGCGCAGGCTGCCGGAGATGGCCAGGATCTTGAGCTCGGGCATGAACTGTCCTTCCGCAAAGGTGACATGCGCAGCGAATGCCGTGTCCGGCACGCCCCTGCGAGGTGAACGTCGGTGAATGACCAGGAGTCTGTCCGCGCGGCCGCTGCGCCGACAACGGCGGTGGGCGGTATCTGTCAGTTATCGGCGGACGGGGCGGTCCGCAGGACTTGATCGGGGACGGGCCCTCCCGTATAACTGACATCGAACTGAACTGAACTGTACGGTTCATTCACCGAGGGAGAGAAGGCATCATGACCACGCACGCTTCCGCTGTCGAGACCACCGCCGCGACCACGTCCGCGACCCGCTCGGTGATCGACGTACTGCAGCCGGTCCACACCCTGGAGGGCGAGGGCTTCCCGGTCCGCCGCCCCTTCCCCACGCCCCAGATCCCGCAGCTGGACCCCTTCCTGATGGTCGACCAGGTCGGCCCGGTGGACCTCGGCCCGGGCGAACCCAAGGGCGCCCCCGACCACCCGCACCGCGGGTTCGAGACCATCGCGTACGTGATGGAGGGCGACATCGAGTACGCGGACTCCACCGGCAACCGCGGGGTCGTACCGCCCGGGGCCGTGCAGTGGCTGACGGCGGGCGCGGGGGTGGTGCACTCCGCCCAGCCGACCGACGCCTTCCGCGCGGCCGGGGGCATCCAGCACAACCTGCAGATCTGGGTGAACCTGCCCGCCGCCCGCAAGGGGCTGCGCCCGCGCACCCAGAACCACGGCGCTGCGCAGATCCCGGTGGTCCGGAACCTGGACGGCTCCTGGTTCAAGGTCATCGCCGGCTCGGCGCTCGGCGTGACCGGGCCCTTCGACACCCAGGTCCCGGTGACGGTCGTGCACGCGTCCATCGCCCCGGGCGCCAGCGCGGTGCTACCGGCGCCGGCGGGCCGCAACGCGGCGGTGTACGTCCTGTCCGGCAGCGGCAAGGTCGCCTCGAGCGAGCTGGCCGACGGCGAACTGGCCGTACTCGGCGACGACGGCAACACGGTGCGCGTGGAGGGCGGCCCGGTCGGCGCCGACCTCCTCTTCCTGACGGGCGAGCCGATCGGTGAACCGGTCTTCCGCGCCGGCCCGTTCGTGATGAACACCCCGGAGGAGATCGACCAGGCCTTCGACGACTACGCGGCGGACCGCCTGGGCCGCTACGAGGACTGACCGCGCACCGCACACCGACCACCACGGGGGCCCACCGCCGAGCGCGGGCGGGCCCCCCGTCGGCTTCCCTGCCGCGCCTGGCCGGATCGCGCGGGCGCCCCGGTCGGCAGGGTTACTCTCCTCGAGATCGAAAAACGGGGGTGTCATGAGGTTCTTCTGGTTCGTGTGGCTCGTCCGCCATTTCGAGGAATTCGGCTACAGCCAGGGCCCGTTGCGGGCCGGGATCGGCACACTCGCCGTCGTCTTCACGGCCCTGCTCCTCGCCTACACCCTCCGCCGCTGGAAGCCGGCCGCCCTGGCGGCGGCCGCCGCGGCCGCCACCGCCGGTATCACCTGGCTGTCCCTGCACTGACCCCGTCCGCGCGTGGCCCGGGCCCCATTGACGATCCCCGGCATGAGCGGGGTGGTGAGCAGCCCGGCGAGTTCGGGATCGGCGGCCGCAGCCGCGCACAGTCCCTGGACCGGGTCCACCCCGTCCGGGCCGTGGAGGACCATGCAGAGCCGCCCCTGGCCGAGCAGGGTAGCGGCCCCCACAGTGCCATTCCGTGAGGGCGAAACGACAGCAACGCGCCCCTACACAGCAAGTGCCAACGTACCTACCGGTACTACGAGTTCACCCCGTAATGGTGGAGGAACATGTCCACCCCGCCCTGGATGAGGCGTTCCGTCAGGTCCTCGTCCAGGGCGGTGCCGTACGCGCCGTAGACCAGGTGGGGTGAGAGGACCAGGCCAGAGAGCTGGAGGACGGCCAGTTCCATGTCCGGGATGCGCAGCAGGCCGCGGTCGTCGAGGCGGCCCAGGGCCGTGGCCAGGGCGGCGTGCTGGCGGCCGGGGCCCTCCTCCTGCCAGGTGGCACCCAGCTCCGGGAAGCGGTGGCGTTCGCCCGCGATCACGTTGCGCAGCGCCAGCACCTCCGGGGTGGTGAGACCGGCGACCCAGGTGCGGCAGGCCTCCAGCAGGTCGGTGCGGACGTCGTCCGACTCGGCGAGCCGGGCCTGGATCACCGACTGGGCCACCTCCAGCGCCTCGTCGAGCGTCTGCCCGATCACGGCGTTGAACAGGTTCTCCTTGCTGCCGAAGTGGTTGTAGATGGTGACCTTCGAGACGCCGGCCTCGGCGGCGAGCTGGTCCACCCCGGCTCCGAAGCCCTCACGCAGGAACACCGTGCGGGCCGCCTGCAGGATGGCCTCGCGCTTGCGCGCTGCGCGCGCACCGGTGGGCACGGGCTGCTGCTGCTGGGCTTCGGTGGCGCTGGTCCTTGCGGTCATGTCGGTCCCTGTTCCTCGAAGGTGCGGGTCCAGTCTAGGACCCAACTGAACTGTACCGTTGCGTTCAGTTGAACTGAACTGTATGGTTCATCTAGCTGAGAGCGCCAAACACGGCGCCTGGCAGAGCAGTTGAGGCCAGCAGCAAGCACTCACGACGGTTCAGCAACAGGAGGTCACCCCATGAGCGACACCCAGACTCCCCTCTTCCGGTCCCGGGCCCAGGTCCACGTCTCCGCCGCGCCGGCCGAGGTCTACGCCGTCGTCAGCGACCTGGCCCGGAGCGGCGAGTGGAGCCCCGAGTGCCTCGGCGGCGAGTGGACCACCGGCGCCCCCGGCGCGGTCGGCTCGGTGTTCCGCGGCGAGAACGAGCGGAGCGAGGACGTCGTCTCCTGGGCGCCGGTGGTGCGCGGCAAGTGGACGACGTACGCCGAGGTCGTCGCCGCCGAGCCCGGCCGGACCTTCCAGTGGGCCATGCACAACAGCTCCGGCGAGAAGCAGGACAGCGTCTGGGGCTTCTCCATCGAGGCGGACGGCAAGGAGAGCCTCCTGGTCCACCACTTCCGGATGGGCTCCGCCACCGAGGGGATCCGCGGCATCACCGCCGAGATGGACGAGGAGCAGAAGCAGCAGTTCTTCGCCGAGTGGGGCGAGAAGGTGGCCGGCGACCTCGCCGCGACCCTCGAGCGCATCAAGGTCGTCATCGAGACGGAACGCCGCACGACCGGCTCCTGAGCCTTCTCCCTCCTCCGCTCCTCTTCCTCCGCCCCTCTTCCGCTCCTCTTCCGTAACTGATCGTCATTCCGACTTACTTGGGAAAGGTCCAGGCGATGATTCTGCAGCGCATCGGGAACAAGGGAATCCGGCTCGGCACCCTCTTCGAGCGGGCCGCGAGAAAGCACCCGTCGAACGTCGTGATCCTCGATCACGACCTGGACATAGCCCCGGGCCTGGGGCGCCGGGCGACGGTGGCCGAGGTCGCCGACCTGATCGACGACATGGCCTCGAGGCTCTGGGCCGCGGACGTACGGCCCGGCCGGCGGGTCGTCGTCTACAAGTCCGACGGCTTCGACATCACCCTGCTGGCCTGCGCCGTCGCCCGCATCGGCGCCGTCCCGGTGCTGCTGTCGCCGAAGCTCGACGGCGAGACCGTCGCCGAACTCGTACGCCGTACCGACCAGCCCTACCTGCTCACCGACCAGAACAAGCTGGAGACCGAGCTGCCCTCCTCGGTCTTCCAGGAGGCCGGGCAGGTCCTGCTCACCTCCGGCAGCTACGAGGACGCCACCGAACTCGCCTCGCTCGCCGGGGTCCCCCGGGTCCCCGCCGTGACGATGCCGCCCGAGCACCCCACCCTGATCACGCACACCTCCGGCACCACCGGCACCCCCAAGCTCGCCGTCCACACCGGCGCCACCCTCGAGGCGCGCTACCGCCCGCAGGCCGCGATCACCAAGCCGCTCATACCGGGCCGCGAGACGATCGCCATGCACGTCTCCTTCGTCCACTCGCGGCTCATCACCGCCCTCGCCATCTCCCTCTTCCGCGGCTTCCCGATCGTCGTCCTCGCCGACTCCGACCCCAAGCAGGCCGCCGACCTCTTCGCCCGGCTGCGCCCCGGCATCCTGGAGGCCCACCCCAACTCCTTCATGGAGTGGGAGGAGATGGCCGACGACCCCCGCCGGCCGCTGGCCAACGTCAAGCTCTTCAGCAGCACCTTCGACGCCATCCACCCGCGCACCGTGCAGCGGCTGCTGGGCGCGACGAAGCGCAAGGCGCCGGTCTTCGGCCAGCTGTACGGGCAGAGCGAGATCGGCCCGGCCGTCGCGCGCTCCTTCTCCAAGCGCCGCGGGCTCGACGCCGACGGCCGCTGCGTGGGCATGCCCTTCCCCGGCATGACGGACGTCCGCGTCGTCAGCCGCAACGGACTGCCGCCCTCCGAGACCAACCCGGGCTTCATCGAGGTCAAGAGCGACGGCCGGATCGTCACCTACCTCGGCGAGCAGGAACGTTACGACAAGCAGGTCAACGACGGCTGGTGGCGGATGGGCGACGTCGGCTACCGCACCAAGTGGGGCTGCGTGCACCTGCTCGACCGCGAGGTCGACCTGATCGAGGGCTTCGGCTCCACCCTCGCCGCCGAGGACACCCTCTTCACCCGGCTGGACGAGCTCGCCGAGGTCATCATCATCCCCGACGAGAGCGGCCGCGCCGTCCCCGTCGTCTGCACCAAGGACGACAAGCCCCTCGACGCCGAGGCCTGGAAGGCCGCCGTCGCCGGACTGCCGCCGATGGCCGAGCCCGTCCAGTGGCGCCAGTCCGAACTGCCGCAGACCGCCACCACCAAGATCAAGCGGCTGGAGCTCGCCCGGCTGCTGACCGCAGGGGCCACCGCCGGCGCCACCGCCGACCGCACCGAGGAGAACGTCTGATGTCGAAGCTGATCATCGTCGGCGGAGGAATCGGCGGCCTGGCCACCGCCCTCGCCACCGCCCGCCAGGGACACCGCGTCCTGGTCCTGGAACGGGCCCCCGAGTTCGCCGAGATCGGCGCCGGCATCCAGCTCGCGCCCAACGGCCTGCACGCCCTCGACCGCCTCGGCCTCGGGGACGCCGTCCGCGCCACCGCCGTACAGATGGACGAGCTCCGGTTCATGGACGGGGTCACCGGCCGGCACGTGGTCAGCATGGACCTGACCGAGCGCTACCGCGCCCGGTTCGGCAACCCGTACGCCGTCGTCCACCGCGCCGAACTGCACACCAAGCTGCTCGAGGCCTGCCGGGCCGACGACTCCATCGAACTGCGCAGCGCCGTCACCGCCGTCGGGTACGAGCAGGACGAGACCGGCGCCTCGGTCCTCCTCGAGGACGGCGAGCGGATCACCGGCGACGCCCTGATCGGCGCCGACGGCATCCACTCCGCGATCCGCGCCCAGCTCGTCGGCGACGGCGCACCCCGCAACTCCGGGATCACCGTCTACCGGGCGATCATCCCGATGGAGCAGGTCCCCGAGGAGCTGCGCCACCTCACCTCGGTGACCTGGTGGACCGGGCCCCACTGCCACTTCGTGCACTACCCGATCGCCGGCGGCAAGTACCTCAACCTCGCGGCCAGCAGCGACAACAGCGCGACCGAGACGCTCGCCGGGGTCCCCGCCTCCCCGGGCGACATCCGCCGCGAGTTCGCCGCCCTCGGCGAGGACGCACAGCGCCTGCTCGCCCTCGGCGAGGGCTGGAAGTCCTGGGTGCTGGTCGACCGGGACCCGGTCGACACCTGGACCGACGGCCGGGTCGCCCTGCTCGGCGACGCCGCCCACCCGATGCTCCACTACGTGGCGCAAGGCGCCTGCCAGGGCCTCGAGGACGCCGTGATCCTGGGCGACCTGCTCGACTGCGGCAGCGACGAACTCCCCGAGCGTTTCCAGAAGTTCAACGCCGAGCGGCGCGAGCGCACGGCCCGGATCCAGCTCCTCGCCCGGGAGAGCATCAAGCTCTGGCACACCTCCGGAGCCGCCGCCTCGGCCCGCAACGACCAGCTGTCCTCGTACACCCCCGAGGAGCTCCACGACTACGTGGCCTGGATGCACGGCGCCCGCACCATCGACGAGAACACCACCCCGAACGGAGAGCAGCGATGAACCGCAACCAGGGACAGCAGGGTCAGCAGGGTCAGAAGCAGGGACGGCACCAGGTCGCCATCATCGGCGCCGGCCCGCGCGGCCTCTCCGTCCTGGAGCGCCTGTGCGCCAACGAGCGCAGGAACCCGCGGCACTCCGCGGTCACCGTCCACGTGGTCGACCCGTCGGCGCCGGGCGCCGGCCAGGTCTGGCGCTCCGACCAGTCCCAGCACCTGCTGATGAACACGGTCGCCTCCCAGATCACCATCTACACCGACGACAGCGTCCGCACCGAGGGCCCGATCGAGCCCGGCCCGAGCCTGTACGAGTGGGCCCGGGGCATCGCGGAGGCCGGCGCCGCAGACGGAGCCGCAGAGGGCGACGCCGACGAGGCGACCCTCGCCGAGGCCCGCCGGTTGGGCCCGAACACCTACCCCACCCGCGCCTTCTACGGGAGCTACCTGCGCGCCACCTTCGAGCGCGTCGTACGCAACGCCCCCGCCCACGTCACGGTCGAGGTGCACCGCTCCCGGGCCGTGGCCATGGCCGACACGCACGGCACCACCGGCGGGCAGCAGGGCGTCCGCCTCGAGAACGGCACCCGGCTCAACGACCTCGACGCGATCGTGATGGCACAGGGCCACGTACCGGCCCGGCTGACCCCCCGCGAGGCGAAGACCGCGAGCCTCGCCCGGATCCACCACCTCACGTACGTCACGCCCGCCAACCCGGCGGACCTGGACCTGAACGTGGTGGGGCCCGGTGAGAACGTCCTGCTGCGCGGCCTCGGCCTGAACTTCTTCGACCACATGGCGCTCTTCACCGCCGGCCGCGGCGGCACCTTCGACCGCGCCGAGGACGGCCGCCTGGTCTACCGGCCCTCCGGCAACGAGCCCGTCCTGTACGCCAGTTCGCGGCGCGGCATCCCGTACCACGCCCGCGGTGAGAACGAGAAGGGCGCGTACGGCCGCTACCTGCCGCGCCTGCTGACCCCGCAGAAGATCGCCGAGATGCGCCGCCGCTCCGAGGACGGCGAGGGCATCAGCTTCTCCGCGGACCTGTGGCCGCTCATCTCCCGCGAGACGGAGAGCGTGTACTACGGCACCCTCCTGGAGAGCCGCGGCCGCGGCGCCGAGCGCGAGGGCTTCACCAAGCGCTACCTGTCGCTGGAGTCGCCGCAGGACCGGGGCTCGCTGCTGGACGTCTACGGCATCGAGGACGAGCAGCGCTGGGACTGGGAGAAGCTCTCCCGCCCGTACGGCGACCGCGAGTTCACCAGCCGCGAGGAGTTCCGGGACTGGCTGGTGGCGTACCTGGCCAAGGACGTCGCGGAGGCCAGGGCCGGCAACCTGAGCGGCCCGCTCAAGGCGGCCCTGGACGTGATGCGCGACCTGCGCAACGAGATCCGCCTCGCCGTCGACCACGGCGGCCTGGACGGCGACTCGCACCGCGACGACCTCGAAGGCTGGTACACGCCGCTCAACGCCTTCCTCTCCATCGGCCCGCCGGCCTCCCGCATCGAGGAGATGATCGCCCTCATCGACGCCGGGGTGCTCGTCCTGACCGGCCCGGGGACCGAGATCCGCGTCGACACCGCCGCCGGCGCCGACGCCACCTTCATCGCCCAGTCCCGTACCGTCCCCGGCCCCGCGGTCCGCGCCACCGTCCTGATCGAGGCCCGGCTGCCCGAGCCCGACCTGCGGCGCACCGACGACCCGCTGCTGCGCCACCTGCTCGACACCGAGCAGTGCACCACGTACCGCATCGCCGGCTCCGACGGCAGCAGCTACGAGTCCGGCGGCCTCGCCGTCACCGAGCGCCCGTACCGGCTCCTCGACGCCCGCGGCCGGGCCCACCCGCGCCGGTTCGCGTACGGGGTGCCCACCGAGTCCGTGCACTGGGTCACCGCGGCCGGCATCCGCCCGGGCGTCGACTCGGTCACCCTCGGCGACTCCGACGCCATCGCCCGCTCGGTCCTGGACCTCCCGACGGCGAGCGTGGTCCCCAGCGGTGTCGCGCCGCTGCCGGCCGAAACCGACCTGACCGGAGTCCTGGTATGAGCACGGCCGGTACGAGCCGGGCGGCTCAGGACGTGCTCACCGACGCGGGGCTGCTGTCGCCGGTACGGGCCGGCACCCCCGCCGAGGAAGCCGTCTGCGACCTGGCCTGGCTCCAGGCCATGCTCGACGCCGAGGCCGCCCTGGCCCGGGCCCAGGCCGGACTCGGCACCCTCCCGGAGTCCGCCGCCGAGGCCATCACCCGGGCGGCCCGGGCCGAGAACCTGGACCTGCGGGCCCTGGCCCTGGCCGCCCGGGAGACCGCGAACCCGGTGGTCGGCCTGGTGCAGGCGCTCACCCGGGTGGTCGCGGAGCAGGACACGCAGGGCACCGGAGCCGCCGAGTACGTGCACCGCGGCTCCACCAGCCAGGACATCTTCGACACCGGCGCCATGCTGGTCGCCGCCCGCACCCTGGGGCTGATCCGGGCCGACCTGGCCCGCACCGCCGAGGCCCTGGCCCGGCTGGCCGGTGAGCACCGGGACACGGCGATGGCGGGCCGCACGCTGGCCCTGCAGGCCGTGCCCACCACGTTCGGGCTGAAGGCGGCCGGCTGGCGGCAGCTGGTCCTGGACGCCGACCGGCGCCTGGCCCGGGTGCAGGACGACGGGCTGCCGGTGTCGCTCGGCGGCGCGGCGGGCACGCTGGGCGGCTACCTCGAATACGCCCGGATCGACGGCGCGGGGCGCCCGATCGAGCCCGGTGCGTACCTGGACGACCTGGTCGGGGCCTTCGCCGCCGAGACCGGACTCGCCCGCCCCGAACTGCCCTGGCACGTACTGCGCACCCCGGTCGCCGATCTCGCCGCCGCGCTCGCGTTCACCGCCGGCGCCCTCGGGAAGATCGCGGTCGACGTGCAGAACCTGGCCCGGACCGAGGTGGCCGAGGTCGCCGAGCCCGCCGTGGCCGGCCGCGGCAGCTCCTCGGCCATGCCCCACAAGCGCAATCCGGTCCTGAGCACGCTGCTGCGCAGCGCCGCCCTCCAGGTCCCGGTCCTCGCCACCGGGCTCGTGCAGTGCCTGGTCTCGGAGGACGAGCGCTCGGCCGGGGCCTGGCACGCCGAATGGCAGCTGCTGCGCGAGTCCCTGCGGCTGGTCGGCGGCGCCGCCCACACCGCGGTGGAGCTCGCCGAGGGGCTGACCGCCCGGCCGGAGCGGATGCGGGCCAATCTGCTGCTGACCGGCAGTCAGGTGGTCTCCGAGCGGATCGCGGCCGTGCTCGCACCTGAGTTGGGCAAGGCGGCCGCGAAGCAGCTGCTGACCCGGGTCTCGGCCGCGGCCGAGGAGAGCGGCCGGCCCCTGCACGAACTGCTCGCCGAAGAGCCGGTGTTCAAGGGGGGCCGGAGCGCGGACGAGCTGGCACGGCTGTGCGATCCCGGTACGTACACCGGGGGCGCGGGCCCGCTGGTGGACCGCGCGCTGACCCGGCCGCACTGAAATCCGAAATCCCCGGATCGGCCATGGCGGTGAACTGAACTGAACTGTATAGTTCATAGAGTCAGCCGCCGAAGAGAAAGCCGAGAAGCCATGACGCCGCCCGCACGGCCCGCACGGCCGGCAACCCGACGCTGGATCGAGGACTGGGACCCCGAGAACGAGGAGTTCTGGCAGCGCTCCGGCAAGCAGACCGCCCGCCGCAACCTGATCTTCTCCGTCCTCTCCGAGCACATCGGCTTCTCGGTGTGGAGCATGTGGTCGGTCCTGGTGCTCTTCATGTCACCCGAGATCGGCCTGGGTTTCACCCCCGCCCAGAAGTTCCTGCTCGTCGTCGTCCCCACCCTCGTCGGCGCCGCCCTGCGGCTCCCCTACAGCTACGCCGTGACCCGCTTCGGCGGCCGCAACTGGACCGTTTTCGCCTCGGCCGTCCTGCTCGTCCCCACCCTCGCCGCCCTGTACTTCGTGCAGCGCCCCGGCACCCCGCTGTGGGTGTTCCTGCTGATCGGCGCCACCGGCGGGGTCGGCGGCGGCAACTTCGCCTCCTCGATGACCAACATCACCGCCCTCTTCCCGCAGCGCCTGCAGGGCTGGGCCCTCGGCATCAACGCGGGCGGCGGGAACCTCGGGGTCGCCGCGGTCCAGCTGATCGGCCTGCTCGTCATCGCCACCGCGGGCAGCACCCACCCCGCGTACGTCATCGCCGTCTACCTCCCCCTCATCGTGGCGGCCTCGCTGCTCGCCGCCCTGAAGATGGACAACTTCGCGGCCGTACGCAGCGCCCCCGGCGCCCAGCGCGAGGCCGCCCGCAACCCGCACACCTGGTGGATCTCGCTCCTCTACGTCGGCACCTTCGGCTCGTTCATCGGCTACGGCTTCGCCTTCGGGCTGGTGCTGCAGAGCCAGTTCGGCGCCACCCCGCTCGAGTCCGCCTCGTACACCTTCCTCGGGCCGCTCCTCGGCTCGCTGTTCCGGCCGGTGGGCGGGCTGCTGTCCGACCGGTGGGGCGGGGCGCGCGTCACGCTGCTGACGTTCTGCGCGATGGCGGCGGGCACCACGGTGCTGCTGCTGGCCTCGGCGCAGGGCTCGTACGGGCTCTTCGTCGCCGGCTTCACCGTCCTGTTCGTGCTGACCGGCATAGGCAACGGCTCGACGTACAAGATGATCCCGGCCGTCTTCGCCCGGCAGGCGGAGGACGAGGTCACCTCCGGCCACGACGCGAGCGCCGCCTTCGCCCGGGCCCGCAGGCTGTCGGGGGCGGTCATCGGCATCGCGGGCGCGGTGGGCGCGCTCGGCGGGGTCGGGGTCAACCTGGTCTTCCGCAGCGCGTACAGCGGCCCCGCCGGGTCCGGCGAGCCGGCCTTCGTCGCCTTCCTCGGCTTCTACCTGGTGTGCATCCTGGTCACCCGGGCGGTCTACCTGCGCAGGCGGCCGGCCGGCGAGAGTGCGCCGGAGCGCGTGCGGGCGGGGGCCTCCCGTGTCTGAGACCACCGCCTCCGCCGAGGCCGCCGCATCGCCGGGGACCGGCGCCCGCGCCGAGGCCGTCACTCACTGCCCGTACTGCGCGCTGCAGTGCGGTACGCGGCTCACGCGCGCGGCAGGCCGTACGACCGTCGAGCCGACGCAGTTCCCGGTGAACCAGGGCGGGTTGTGCCAGAAGGGCTGGACGGCGCCCGCGCTGCTGGACACCCCGGGGCGGCTCACCCGGCCCCTGGTGCGCGGCCCGGACGGCGTGCTCGCCCCCGCCACCTGGGAGGCCGCGCTCGACACGATCGCCGCCCGGCTGGGAGAGATCCGCGCCGTTCACGGCCCCGACGCGGTCGGCGTGTTCGGCGGGGGCGGACTCACCAACGAAAAGGCCTACCAGCTGGGCAAGTTCGCTCGGGTCGCACTGGGCACCAGCCAGATCGACTACAACGGCCGGTTCTGCATGTCCTCGGCGGCCGCCGCCGGCTCCGCGGCCTTCGGGCTGGACCGGGGCCTGCCGTTCCCCGTCACCGACCTCGGCGGCGCGGACGTGATCCTGCTGGCCGGGGCCAACCCGGCCGAGACCATGCCGCCGCTGATGCGCCACCTGAACCGGGCGGCGCTGATCGTGATCGACCCGCGCCGCACCCCCACCGCCGAGGGCGCCGCCCTGCACCTCCAGCCGACGCCCGGCACCGATCTCGCGCTGGCCCTGGGCCTGTTCCACCTCGCCGTCGTCGAGGGGCACGCCGACCGGGGCTACCTGAACAAGCGCACCACCGGCTTCGACGCCGCCTGGGCGCGGGCCGCCGCCTGGTGGCCCGAGCGGGTGGAGCGGGTCACCGGGGTCCCGGTCGCCGACATGCGCGAGGCGGTCCGGCTGCTGGCCGGCGCGGAGCGGGCGTACGTGCTGACCGGGCGCGGCGCCGAGCAGCACAGCAAGGGCACCGACACGGTCGCCGCGTTCATCAACCTCGCCCTCACCCTCGGCCTGCCCGGCCGGGGCGGCAGCGGCTACGGCTGCCTGACCGGCCAGGGCAACGGCCAGGGCGGGCGCGAGCACGGCCAGAAGGCCGACCAGCTGCCCGGCTACCGCATGCTGACCGACCCCGCCGCGCGCGCCCACGTCGCCGCGGTGTGGGGGGTGGAGCCCGATGCGCTGCCGGGCCCCGGGCGCAGTGCGTACGAACTCCTCGACGCGCTCGGCACACAGGGCGGACCGCGGGCCCTGCTCGTCTTCGGTTCGAACCCCGTGGTCTCGGCCCCGCACGCGGCCCGGATCGGGGAGCGGCTGAAGTCCCTGGACCTGCTGGTCGTGGCCGACTTCGTGCCGTCCGAGACCGCGCAGCTGGCGGACGTCGTCCTCCCCGTGACCCAGTGGGCCGAGGAGGAGGGCACCATGACCAACCTCGAAGGCCGGGTGCTGCGCAGGCGGCGGCTGCTGTCCCCGCCCGGCGAGGCACGCAGCGACCTGGACGTGCTGCACGGCCTCGCGGTCCGGCTCGGCCAGCCCGCGGGCCGCTTCCCGACCGCGCCGCGCGAGGTGTTCGAGGAGCTGCGGCGGGCTTCGCAGGGCGGGCTCGCCGACTACTCCGGCATCAGCTACGAGCGGCTCGACGCGGGCGAGGCGCTGCACTGGCCGTGCCCCGAGACCACCGGGGGCGGGGCGGCGCACCCCGGCACCCCGCGCCTGTTCCTCGACGCCTTCGCCCACCCGGACGGGCTGGCCCGCTTCGCCGAGGTCGAGCACCGCGACGGGGCCGAGACGCCCGACGCCGCGTTCCCGCTGTACGCCACGACCGGGCGGGTGCTCGCCCAGTACCAGTCGGGTGCGCAGACCCGCCGGGTCCCGGAGCTGGCCGCGGCCGCGCCGGAGGCGTTCGTGGAGGTCCACCCCGACACGGCCGGACGGTACGGGCTGACCGACGGCGGGTGGGCCGAGATCGGTTCGGCGCGCGGCAGCACGCTCGCCCGGGTCCGGCTGGTCCCCTCGCTGCGGACGGACACGGTGTTCCTGCCGTTCCACTTCGCCGGGGCGGGCCGGGCCAACCTGATCACGAGTACGGCGCTCGATCCGCGCAGCAGGATGCCGGAGTTCAAGGTGTGCGCGGTACGGATCGGGCCGGCCGGGGCGGGGTCGTGAGCGCGGGCGAGGTGCTGGTGGTCGGCGGCGGCCCGGCCGCACAGCGGTTCGCGGAGCGGCTGCACCACCACGGGCACCGGGGCGGCATCACCGTGCTCGGCGCCGAGCCCCAGGCCCCGTACCAGCGGGCGCTGCTGGGCTCCGTCCTGGACGGGACGCTGCCGGCCCCCGCCCTCGCCCTGCCCGCGCTGCCCGCGGGCATCCGCCTGCACACCGGAGTCACCGCGACCCGGATCGACCGCGCGCGCCGGCTCGTGCACTCCAACGGCGGCACGGCCGGCTCCGTGCACCGCTACGACACCCTGGTCCTGGCGACCGGGTCCCGCCCGGCCGTCCCCCGGATCCCGGGGCTGCCGGCCGAGGGCGTAACCGCGCTGCGGACCCTCGCCGACGCCGAGCGGTGCGCCGCGGCGCCCCCGGGAGCCGCAGTGGTCCTCGGCGGCGGACTGCTCGGGGTCGAGGCCGCCGCCGCGCTGCGCCGCGCCGGGCACGAGGTGGCTCTCGTCCACCGCGGGCCGCATCCGCTGCACCGGCAGCTGGACGCCGCCGCGGGCGCACTGCTCACCCGGCGCCTGGAGGACCTCGGGGTCGACGTCCATACGGGCCGTACGGCGGCCGCGTACTGCCCCGGCAAGCTCACCCTCGACGACGGTCGCGTGCTCGCGGCCGACACCCTGGTGCTGTGCACCGGCACGGTCCCCGAGACCGGGCTCGCCCGCCGGGCCGGGCTCAGCGTCCGCACCGGCGTGGTCGTCGACGGGCTCCTGCGCACCGACGACCCGCGCATCCACGCCATCGGCGACTGCGCCGCGCACCCGGAGGACACCGCCGGGCACCTCGAACCCGCGTGGGCGCAGGCCGAGTCGCTGGCCCGGCAGCTCACCGGCGCCGCCCCGGCGTACGGCGGCACCCGGCAGATCACCCGGCTGCGGGTGCCCGGCGTCGACCTGGTCGCCCTGGGGCGGGGCGGGGCGGCCGCCGAGGGCGCGGAGGTGGTCGCGTTCAGCGATCCGGCGCGCGGCCGGTACGCCCGCCTCACCTTGCACGGGCAGCGGATCACCGGGGCGGTCCTGCTGGGGCTGCCGCGGGCCATCGCCGCCGTGAGCCGGTTGTACGAGCTCGGCCTGCCGGTGCCGGCCGGACGTCTGGAGCTCCTGCTCGGCATCGCACCGGCCGCGCCGGGGGCCGGCGAACTCCCCGGCGACGCCGTCGTCTGCCGCTGCAACAACGTCACGAAGCACACCGTCACCGAGGCCTGCCGGGCCGGCGCCGCCGACCTGGCGCAGATCGCCACGACCACCCGCGCCACCACCGGCTGCGGCGGCTGCACGGACGTCGTCCGCGCGCTGTGCGCAGCCGTACGGCCCGAAGGGGGCAGCACGTCATGACCCGTACCGCTCGAACCCTCGTCGTCGCCGGGCACGGCATGGCCGGGCACCGGCTCGTGGCCGAGCTGCGGAGTCTCGATGCCGCCGGGGCCTGGCGGATCGTGGTGCTCGGGGAGGAGCCGCATCCCGCGTACGACCGGGTGGCGCTGTCCTCGTACCTCGACGGCCGCAGCGCGGCGGACCTGGCTCTGGCCGGGCCCTGGTTCCTGGACGATCCGCTGCTGGACCTGCGGCTGAGCACCGGCGTGGCCGCCGTGGACCGGGCGGCGCGCACCGTGACCACCACCGCCGGCGATGTGGTCGCGTACGACGCGCTCGTCCTGGCCACCGGCTCGCGGCCGTTCGTGCCGCCCGTACCGGGCCACGACCTGCCCGGCTGCTTCGGCTACCGCTCGCTCGGCGACCTCGACGCGATCCGCGCCGCCGCCGCGGCGGGCCGCCCCGGCGTGGTGATCGGCGGCGGGCTGCTCGGCCTGGAGGCCGCGAACGCGCTGCGGCTGCTCGGCATGGAGCCGCACGTGGTGGAACTGGCCCCGCGGCTGATGCCGTTGCAGGTGGACGCGGCCGGCGGCGGTGTCCTGGGGCGGCGCGTGGCGCAGCGCGGGCTGCGGATCCACTGCGGTGTGGCGACGGCGGCGATCACGGCGGGCCCCGACGGCCGGGTGGCCTCGGTGGTGCTGGCCGACGGCAGCTCCCTCGAGGCGGACGTCGTGGTGTTCTCGGCGGGGGTGCGGCCGCGGGACGAGCTCGCGGGCCCGGCGGGCCTGGCCACGGGCGGGCGCGGCGGGTTCCTGGTGGACGAGCTGTGCCGGACGCAGGACGAGCGGATCTGGGCGGTCGGCGAGTGCGCGGCCGTGTCGGGCCGCTGCCACGGGCTGGCCGCACCGGGGTACCGGATGGCGGCCTCCGTCGCCCGGCAGCTGCTGGGCCTGGGCGGGGAGCCGTTCGGGGAGGCGGACCCGTCCACCCGCCTCAAGCTGCTCGGCGTGGAGGTGGCGAGCTTCGGCGACGCCCATGCGGCCGCCGAGGGCGCGGTGGAGCTGAGCCGGCTGGACGAGGCGGCGGGGACGTACGCGAAGCTCGTGCTGGACGCGGACTGCCGCACCCTGCTCGGCGGCATCCTCGTCGGTGACGCCCGCGCGTACGGCGAGCTGCGCCCGTACGTGGGCCTGGGCCTGCCCGCGGCGGGCCACCGGCTGCTGGCCGGGGCCGCCTGAGGGAGGCAGGACCCGGTACGCAGAGGCGCCGCCCTTCGGGGTCCGGGAACCCGAAGGGCGGCGCAGCGCAGGGCCGGTGGGGGCGCCGGTGGGGACGGCGCAGCCGTGCGGTGGAGCGGAACCGCGGTCAGGCGGTCAGACGGTCAGACGGTCAGACGGTCAGACGGTCTCGAGGGTGCGGCCCTCGGAGTCGGACGGACCGGCGCCCCGGACGGCGGCCTCGGCCGCCGCGGCCTTCGCCGCCCTGGTCTTGCGGGAGCTGGAGAAGCGTCGCGTGATCGGCGCCTCCACCCAGGCGTACAGAGCCCAGGAGAGCAGCACCGCGACGACGGTCTGGGCGGCGATCAGGGCGATGCCGACCGGGGTCGAGTAGAGCGCGTCGCCGAGCAGTTCCCGGGAGTAGGCCAGCACGATGTAGTGGAGCAGGTAGAAGGCGAAGGAGATCTCGCCGAGCCAGATCATGAACCGGTTGTTGAACGGCGTCGGCTTGTTCTCCGCGTCGCGCGTGGCGACGGCCGCGATCAGCAGCACGATCGGGACCAGGGTGACCGAGCGCTGCGCGTACAGGTGCTCCACGTTCATGGCGACCGCGTAGCTCACGGCCAGCAGCAGCGCCGACCAGGTCGTGCCGATGTTGCGCCAGCGGCCCGCCATCACGGCGCGGGCGACCAGGATGCCGAGGGCGAAGTCGAGCAGCCGGACGGGCGGCAGGACGTACGCGAACCAGTACTGCACGGTCGAGGTGCCGTCGGCGCCGGGCATCTGCATGCCACCGCCCGGGATGACCGCGTAGGTCAGCGTCGGGGTGAGGCAGATGGCGGCGACGACGCCGGCTATCCACCACTTCAGGCGCGCCGGGTCGATCTTCTTGATCAGCAGGAACAGCACCGGGAAGGCGAGGTAGAAGATCGCCTCGGCACCGAGCGACCAGCTGGGCGGGTCCACGCTGAAGTTGGTGGCGAAGTCCGGCACCCACACCTGCACCATGAGCAGGTTGACCACGGCCTGCCAGGGCTTCGTCATGACCGCCGCGAAGGTGATCAGTGCGAGCGCCCAGGTGATCACGTAGTTCGGGTAGATCTTGACGAAGCGGCGGCGCCAGAAGGCCCGCATCGTGTCCTGGTCGCGGGCCGACCAGGTCAGGACGAAGCCGCTGAGCACGAAGAAGAACGTGACGCCGAGCGCGCCGGCCTGCGAGGCGTACTTGGCGAACGCGTCGTTCGCCGCGTCGTCCTCGAAGAGGCGGATCCACGGCACCCCGAGGGAGGCGTGGAAGAAGAAGACCAGGAGGGCCGCGGGGAAGCGGAGTCCGGTCAGCGAGGGGAGCCGTGGCGGTCCCACAGGTCTGGACCCGGCCGTTCCATTCATGGACATGACAAATACGCTCCTTTGTGGGTGACGGGATGACTGGGTGACGGGAAGAAAGGGAAAGCGGGAGACCTGTGCCCGCCCACGCGGCGGCGCGCCGTGCGCGAGCGGGTCCGGGCCGGGGCCCGGACCCGTCGGGTACGTCAGTCGCGGATGACGGTCTTGGTCCGCATCAGGAACTCGCCGAGGTAGCCGTCGTGCGGGACGCCCGGCCGGATCCAGTAGGTCGGGTGGTCGCCCAGGTAGACGTTGCTGATGGTGGGCTCCTGGAGCAGCGCGTCGATCAGCGCCTCGTCCTCGGTGAACGCGGTCAGCACCAGCGAGTTGCGCAGCGGGCCGATCCCGTCGGCGGGCGACCAGGGGGCCACCCACACGCAGGGGAAGGGCAGTTCGATCCCGGCCTGCTCGGCGTCCGGCCGCTCGAGCTGGTGCACGGCCGGGCGCAGTACGGCGCTCCCGTCGCCGAGCTCCTCCACGATGCCGTCGCCGCCGAGGTGCGTGGTGGTCCCGGCCGCCTTGGCGAGCAGGAACTTCTCGATCGCGCGCGCCCCCTCCACCGGCTGCACCGCGAGGACGGCCTTCGGGTCCTGCGGGGGCAGGCTGGGGATCGTGGCGAGGCGCTCGGCGATGGCCTGCGCGAGCGGCGCCGGATCGCCGTCGACGAGCACGGTGGTGGCGTTGATGCAGGCCACACCGCCCTGGTGGCTGATGGAGTCCACGATGGTGTCGAGGTGGTCGCGCCAGTCGACGCCGGCCGGGACCAGCATCTTGGAGCGGCCGGGGCCCTGCGGCAGCACGTTGGTGCCCGCGTACTTGCGCACGACGTCGTCGCCGCCGTACACGAGGCCGTAGTCGGCGCTGCGCAGGATCTCGTCCGCGGCCTCGTAGTCCGTGGGCAGCAGCACGACCTGGTCGTTGCCGAAGCCCGCGGCCCGCAGCGCCGAGATCAGCCGGTGCGGGGTGAACGGCTCGCGGCGCGAGGGCCGTACGGCCACGCGGTAGCCGAGGGCGAGGGCCTCGACCCACAGCGAGTGCGGGCCGGGGTGGTTGCCGGCGGCGTGCACGGCGAAGACGTCGCCGCGCCGGGTCCACACCGCGCTGCCCGTACGGGTCTCCCCGGCGCGCCAGTCGTCCACCGCGCCGGTCGGCCGGGCCTGGTACGCGGCGAACCGGGACTGCTCGGTCGCCTCGATGATGGCGGCGGTCGCGGCCTGCACGACGCCGATCGGGACGCCGGAGACCCGGGCGACCGTGTGCTCGTACTCGGCGAACGACAGCCCGTCGATCGTCTCCTCGGCGAAGATCTTGCCGGCGCGGGCCAGCGCCGCCGTCCGCTCGTCGGCCGGCAGCGAGCCGGCCTTGCGCAGGGCGTCCATCGCGCGGGTCACGAACAGCTTCGGGACCAGGCTGAGTTCGGCGACCGGGGCGCCCGTCACGTCGGTGACGGTCATGCGCTTGCGGGCGCGGAAGGGTCCGGCGGGCCCGAGCGCGTCCAGCGTGATCAAACCGGCGCTCCCGGCGCTCATTAATAGACCCCTTCGATGACGGTCTCGTTGTCGAACTCCTGGACCGGCGCGATGTCCGCCACGGAGTCCCCGAGCTGCCAGACGCCCTCGGGGCCGGGCACACGGGTCGCGTAGTCGCGCTCGAGGTTGTTCGGCATGAACAGGCTCTTGCTGATGTGATGCATGACGACCTGGCCTCGCTCGCCGTACGGAACGGTCTCGCGGGTCTCGGGGTCGACCACGTCGAAGATCATGTGGGGGGAGAACGGGTCGTAGATGCACGGGTCGTCGTCGGAAAGGCCCGGGCGCTCGCTGGCGTTGCCGAGGATCATCGTCGAGCCGTAGCCGCTGTACAGGTGGGCGTTGGGGAAGACCTCGGTGCGGTACAGGTAGCGGGTGTCGGCGTCCATCTGGGTGCCGACCCAGTTGATCGCCTTGACCTTCTCGTCGATCAGCTTGGCCAGGTCGTCGCGGCGGGCGAGCCGCTCCAGGACCGGCGGCGTGCACATCAGGACGCCGATGTCCTGGGTCTGCAGCAGGAAGGCGACCTGGTCGACGATGTGCTCGGCGTACGCGCCCGCCTCGGCGCCCTTGCCGTCGGATATCAGCTTCTTGACCCAGCGCGGGTCGAGGTCGACGGTGAAGGCGAGGCCGCCGCGGAAGGCGGTCTGCCGCTTGATCACGTCACCGACCATGTGGGGCCCGGTCGGGGCGACGACCAGCCAGTTCACGTCCTGCGGGACGCCGTGGCGGTCCAGCTGGGCGCTGCTCCAGGCGAGCAGCCGGTCCAGCCACTCCCGGAGCAGGACGATGCGCTTGGGGGCGCCGGTGGTGCCGCCGCTCTCGTAGACGCCCACGACCTCGGGCTTCTCCCCGTAACCGCGGGGTATGAGGTCCTCGGCCCGTACGTGGCGCAGTTCGTTGGCGAGGTTGGGGAACTTCCCGAGGTCGGCGAAGCCGCCGATGTCGCTCAGCGGATCGAATCCGAGAGTTCCTGCACGTTCCAGCCAGAACGGCGAACCCGTTTCCGGGGAGAAATGCCACCGCAGGGCGGCGCGCAGGAATTCGTCGGGGTCCGGCTGGGTGTCGAGTGGAAATTCCAGCAAGGGATCAACGATGGACACAATGCTCCTTCCGGATACGGAGTAACGCCGTACTCTTCGCATCGTGCGCCCCGCCGCAGCAGCCGGTCCACGGTATTCGGGTGAGTCCGTCAACTGTCTGTGTCAGGTCAGCTGGATCCCGACGGTCCGGTTTGCGCCACCGTCTTCGGGAGTTCGTCGAGCAGCATTCCGAAGTGGCCGCGGTAGGCGGCCAGGATCTGCTCGTCGCCCTCCAGCCGCTCGGTCCTGCGTACCCCGCCCTCGACCCTGACCAGGCGGTTCCCCTTGAGCGTGACCCGGCCGTCCGCGAGCGGCAGCGAGCAGAACAACTCCTGGAGGAACGGCGAGTCGGGGCTGGTGCGCCACCACCACAGGGTGGGCCCGAAGTCCTCGAGGCGGCAGGGGCGGTCGTCGATCCGGTAGAGCGCGTTCCCCTCCAGGGACACGTCGAAGCCGCCGGCCCCGGCCGGCGCGACCCGGTACTCCCCGTTGGGGTCCCGCTGCACCTCAGTGGTGGCGAAGCGGAGCGGGTGGCGGCTGTTGCGGCCGAATCCGGCGTCGACCAGCCAGGGCTCGTCCAGGGTCACCCGCAGCGCGAGGTGGCACATCGCCGGCCCCAGCCCGTCCGGCCGGTAGACCCGGCCCGGCAGGATCTCGACCCGGTACCCGAGGGCGTCGAGCAGGACCGCGAAGGCCGTGTTCACCTCGTAGCAGCCGCCGCCGCGGCGCTGGCGCACGATCTTGTCGACGACCTGCTCGCCGAGGTGGATCTCGCGGTCGAGGTGGTAGTCGATGTTTTCGAAGGGCACCGAGAGGACATGCCGCTCCTGAAGGTGGCGCAGACCCTCGAGATTGGCTTTCTCCGGCCTTTTCGCGCCGATCCGCCCGAGGTATTCGGCCACTCCTGCGTCGTCCAGCATCGCATTCTCCTTGACGATTCGAACCCGGCAGCGTACGCCGAATGAAAATACACGGCCACCCGTCCTTGCCGAATCGATCTGACGGACAACCCGGCACCTGACACAGTGCCGTTCCGCTTGTTGCGGGGTTCTCGCGCGGTTACCAGCATCGGATGGTCCGGAGTCATCCGACGCGGCACATTCGGTTCGAATGGGCACCGTGGAGTCGGCGTGACTGACCGCCCGCCGATGACGATGGAGAACCCACGGCAATGGCCACCTCAGCCGCCCACCGCCCTTCGCCAGAGAACGACGCCGAAGCCGGATCCGTGCTCGCGCACACCAGCGCCGGCGTGATCGCCGGGGAGCGCTGCGGACGGCTGTCCGTCTTCCGCGGCATCCCGTACGCCGCGCCGCCGGTCGGCGGCCTGCGCTTCGCCTCGCCGCGGCCGGCCGTCCCTTGGAGCGGGGTGCGCGACGCCACGGCGTTCGCCCCCGAATCGCTCCAGCCGATCATCCCCGGCAGCGCCGAGGACTCCCTGTACGCCAACGTCTGGACGCCGGCCGCGCCCACCGCGCGGGCCGCGGGCGGCGCCACCGCCGAGGAGGACGCCGAGGGCGCCAGGCCCGTGCTCGTCTACATCCACGGCGGCGGCTGGATGGTCGGCGGCGGCAGCCTGCCCGTCTACGACGGGGCCCGCCTGGCCGACCGCGGCGACCTCGTCGTCGTCACCTTCAACTACCGCCTCGGCGCACTCGGCTTCGGCCTGCACGAGGAGTTCACCGACCCCGACACCGGCGACTTCGCCAACTGGGGCCTCCAGGACCAGGCGGCGCTGCTGCGCTGGGTCCACGAGAACGCGGCGGCCTTCGGCGGCGACCCCGGCAACATCACCGTCGCCGGCACCTCCGCCGGCGGGGCGAGCACCTGGCAGCTCGCGCTCCTGCCGGAGCTGCGCGGCATCGTCCGCCGCATCGTCCCGATCAGCGCCTGCCACGTGTGGGAGCCGTCCACCTCGCTGTCCCCGGCCGACTCCCGCCGGGCGTACGAGTCGGTGGCGCGCCGGCTCGGCACGACGGTGCCGGGCCTGCGGGAGGTCCCCGCGGCCGCCCTGATGGGCGCCTGGGAGGAGGTGTTCGGCGGGCTGCCCGGCGAGCGCGAGGTCGGCAGCGGCCGCGAGTTCCGCGGCCCGGTCGTCGACGGCCGCTGGATGAGCGCATTCGACTACGAACTGCCCACCCCCGAGGTGCCGGTCATGGCGGTCCACGCCCGGACCGAGGGCTCGTTCTACACCGGCCCCTGCCCGCCGCAGCCCACCCCCACCCCGCCGCCCACCGACGCGGCCGAGCTCCGCGAAGCCGTGCGCGGCGTCCTGGAGAAGGGGATGGACAAGGCCCCGTACGAGCTGGCCGACGCCTGCATAGCCGCCTACCGGGAGGCCGCCGAGGCCGACGGGCTCCCGCTGGACCCGCTGTCGCTGTGGACGGAGATCTGGGGCGACGCGCTGTTCCGCTACCAGATCATGCGGCTGTCCGAGCGGCACGCCCGGCACGGCCGCTCGCCGCAGTACGTCATGGAGTTCGCGTACCCCGTACGGCCGCCGCACCACGGCACCCCGCACGAGGCGACCTCGCCGTTCCTGTTCGGCACGTACGGCGACCCGGCGGCCATCTCCGCCACCTACCCGGTGCCGGAGAGCATGCCGCTGTTCCACGACGGGCCGCACGAACGCGCCGTCTCCGAGACCTTCATGGACCTGGTGGCCGCCTTCGCCCGTGACGGCGTGCCCACCGGCCCGAGCGGCCCCGCATGGCCGGTCTTCGATCCCGAGCACCCCAGCACGCTGGTCCTCGGCGGTGAGCAGGTCGCGGAGATCGCCACCACGTCGAAGCTTCGGCAGCTGCGGTTCTGGGACGAGTCCGGCTGGGTCCCGCGCACCTGACCTGCCCCGCGGCCGACCTGCCGGCTCCCGGCGGCGCGGCCCCCCGCCCCCAGAGACACGAATGAGGTTCTTGTCATGGCAACACTCGAAACACCCGCCGAGACCGCCGCACCGGCGCAGGCGCCGGAACCCACCTCCCTGAAGAGCTGGCTGGCCGTCGTCTCCGTCGCCGTCGGCATCTTCACCCTCGTCACCGCCGAGCAGCTGCCCATCGGCCTGCTCACCTCGGTCGGCGGCGCCCTGCACGTCTCCGAGGGCACGGCCGGCCTGATGGTGACCGTGCCCGGCCTGGTCGCCGCGCTGTCCGCGCCGCTGATCCCGGTGATCGTCGGTCGTATGGACCGCCGCTTCCTGCTCGTCGGCCTGATGACCGTGATGGCGGTCGCCAACCTGGTCACCGTCCTCGCGCCCAACTTCGGGATCCTGCTCGCCTCGCGCGTCCTGGTCGGCATCACCATCGGCGGCTTCTGGGCCGTCGCGGGCGGTCTCGCGTTCCGGCTGGTGCAGCCGGCGGCGATCCCCCGGGCCACCGCGCTCATCTTCGGCGGCGTCGCCGCCGCCAACGTGCTCGGCGTGCCGACCGGCACCCTGATCGGCGGACTGGCCGGCTGGCGCACCGCGTTCGCCACGCTCGGCGTCCTCGCCTTCGCGGTCCTCGTCGCCCTGCTGGTCCTGCTGCCCTCGCTGCCCGCCACCAAGCCCGTCAGCGTGGGCGAGCTGATCGGCCAGTTCGCCAACCGCGGCGTCCGCTCGGGCATCATCGCCACCGCCCTCATCGTCACCGGGCACCTCGCCGCGTACACGTACGTCAGCCCGATGCTCCAGCAGGTCTCCGGCATCGACGAGGACCTGATCAGCGTCCTGCTGCTGGGCTTCGGCGTCGCCGGCATCATCGGCAACTTCGTCGCCGGCGCGGCCGTCGCGAAGAACCTGGGCCGCACGATGGCCGTCATCATCGTCGCGCTGGCCGCCGCGATGCTGCTGTTCCCGCTGCTCGGCAAGAGCCAGGCCGGCGGCATCGCCCTGCTGGTCCTGTGGGGCCTGGCCTTCGGCGGGGTCTCCGTCAGCCTGCAGACCTGGATGCTCAAGTCCGCGCCCGACGCCATGGAGGCCGCCTCGGCCCTGTGGGTGTCGGTCTTCAACCTGGCCATCGCCCTCGGCGCGCTCGTCGGGGGTCTGATCGTCGACCAGGTAGAGCTGATCACCGTGGCCTGGCTGGGCGGCGTCGTGGTGCTGCTCACCGCGCTCACCCTCCCGAGCCTGCGCACCGCCGGCAAGGCCGCCGAGTGAGCACCCCGCCCGCGAAAGGAACCACCTCAGTGACCACCACCGCCGTGACCACCGACAACCTCGCCGCGCTCGCGTCCGAGCTGCGCGGGCCGCTGCTCCTGCCCGGCACCGACGCGTACCAGGAAGAGGCCCTCGGCTTCAACCGGATCCTGCCGGACGCCCGGCCCGCCGCAGTGGTCCTCGCCGACGGCACCGCCGACGTCCTCGCCTCGGTGCGCTTCGCCGCGCGCCACGGCATCGCGGTCGCGGTCCAGGCCACCGGGCACGGCGTCGCGCTGCCCGCCGACGGCGCCCTGCTGATCAACACCCGCAACCTGGACGGCGTACGGATCGACCCGCGCACCCGCACCGCCCGCATCGAGCCCGGCGTCCAGTGGAGCCGGGTCATCGAGGAGGCCGCCGCCTTCGGCCTGGCCCCGCTCAACGGCGCCTCCCCGGGCGTCGGCGTCGTCTCGTACACCCTGGGCGGCGGCCTCGGCCCGCTCGGCCGCTCGTACGGCTACTCCGCCGACCACGTGAAGAACATCGACCTGGTCACCGCGGACGGCGAGCTGCGGTTCGTGTCCCCCGAGGAGCACCCGGACCTGTTCTGGGCGCTGCGCGGCGGCAAGGGCAACTTCGGTGTGGTCACCTCCATCGAGATCGGCCTCTTCCCCGTCGCCCGGCTCTACGGCGGCGGCCTGTTCCTCCCCGGCGAGCACATCGACGAGATCCTGCGCACCTGGCGGGACTGGACGGGCACCGTCCCCGACGCGATGCAGTCCTCGATCGCCGTGATGCGCTTCCCCGACATCGACGTACTGCCCGAGCCGGTCCGCGGCCGCTTCCTCGCGCACATCCGGATCGCCTACAACGGGCCCGTCGCGGAGGGCGAGGAACTGGTGCGCCCGCTGCGGGAGATCGTGCCGGCCGTCCTCGACACCGTCGCGGACATGCCGTACACCCGGGTCGCCGAGATCAACATGGACCCGACCGTCCCGTTCGTCTACTACGAGCGCTCCACCCGGATCCGGGAGCTCGACGACGCGGCGATCGACACCCTGCTGCCGCTGATCAAGGAGGGGGTGGACGCGGTCCGCCCCGGCATCGAGCTCCGCCACCTGGGCGGCGCGCTGGGCCGGCAGCCCGAGCACCCCAACGCGCTGCCGCACCGCGAGACCGCGTACACGCTGTTCGCGGGCGCGCCGGTCTGGCCCGAACACATCCAGGACGTACGGGAGTTCCAGGAGCGGCTGATCGAGACGATGGAGCCCTGGCGCATCGGCGGCCCGTTCCTGAGCTTCATCAGCGCCCTGGAGAGCACCCCCGAGCACCTGCGCTCGGCGTACGACGAGGCGACGTACGCCCGGCTCGTCGCGGTCAAGGACGCGTACGACCCGCAGAACGTGTTCCGCGTGAACCACAACATCCCGCCGACCGGGTGGTCGCGATGACCGAGGAGAGGACGAAGACCATGCTGAGCGATGCGATGGTGGACGCGTACCTGGAGCGCATCGGCGCGCGCCGGCCGGAGAAGGCCGACATCCACGCGCTGCGGCACCTCCAGGAGCGCCACGTGCTGTCGGTGCCCTTCGAGAACATCGACTACCACGTCGAAGGCGCCGAGCTCAGCCTCGAGCGGGAGTTCCTGTACGAGAAGATCGTCACCCGTCGGCGCGGCGGCGGCTGCTACGAGCTCAACCCGGCCTTCGGGCACCTCCTGGAGGCGCTCGGCTTCTCCGTGGAGATCCTCTCCGGCCAGGTCTTCCTCGGCGGCGAGTTCGGCGCCCCGCTGTGCCACCTGGCGCTGCGCGTGAGCCTGGAGGACCGGGACTGGCTGATCGACGTGGGCTTCGGCAAGAACAGCCGGTTCCCGCTGGAGACCGGATCGGCGGAGGTCCAGAAGGACCCGCACGGCGATTACCAGGTGACCCGGCCCGAGGAGGGCTTCCTCCAGGTCCACTTGAACGGGGAGATCCAGTACCGGCTCGACGAGCGGCCGGTGCGGATCGAGGACTTCTACCCGACCCTGTGGTGGTACCGCACGGCGCCCGATTCGGTGTTCCTGCACAACCTCATCTGCTCGATCCAGAACGAGGCCGGCCGGGTCACCGTCAACGGCCGCGAGCTGACGCGTACGGACGAGAACGGCACCGTGACGGTGGAGCTGGCGGACGACGCCGCCCTGCGCGCCGCGTACGAGGAGGACTTCGGCCTGGTCATCGACCCGGCCGCCATGCCGAAGCAGCCGGACGTCGATCCGGCCGTGCGCATCGTCATGCAGATCGACTGAATTCCCCTTTCTCATTTACAGGCCCCTGCGCCGCGCGTTCTCGCGTGCGGTGCAGGGGTTTTCTGTCGACCTGACGAATCGACACCTGGTCCATACCTCTCGTGAATTCGGCGGGCCATCATGGGAATTGCAGGAATACTCATCCATTCCATGGGAGACAATCACATGCGCAAGAGCACCCGTATCAAGGTCGCCGTTTTCGCGGCCGTCGCCGCGCTCGCCACCGCGACGGCCGTCACGGGCTCCGCGAACGCCGCGGTCGAGGGCGGCAGCAGCTGCTACACCCTGCCGGGCAGCTGGAAGGTCGTCGACGACAACACCCACGAGACCTTCCTCGGCAGTTACTACGGCAGCGCCACGGCCACCTCCGGCGTCGTCAACTTCACCTCGCCGAACAACACCACGACCGCCTCGCACGGGGAGTGGCGCCAGACCGGCTGCGGCACCTACTCCGACACCGACGTCGCCTTCCTGATCGGCGCGGACGGCAAGGCCGCCTCCACGATCACTTTCAAGGCCAACATCTCGGTGACCGGCAAGAACACCGCGAACTTCGACTTCGCGTTCACCATCAACAACCTGGACGGCTCCTTCGTCACCAGCGGCGCCTCCACCGGCAAGGCCACCCGCATCGCCGTCCAGCCCCGCTGACCCCCGCACCTCCCCCGCACACCCCCGCACCGCGCTCCACCCCCTCGGCGCCCCCTCAGGCGTCCGCCGTACGGGCCCGGCTCCCCCCAGCCGGGCCCGTACGGCTTTGTCGCCCGGGCCTCGTCGCGTACGGCGCCCGGAGCCTGCCCGGGCAACGGAACGGGGCCCGTGGTGCGCACCGGCCGGGTGCGCGCCACGGGCCCCGCAGGGTCCGTACGGGGGCTCAGGCGGGCTCGGGGGCCGGCAGGGCGGCGACGACCACCGCGGCCTCCTCCTCGGTCAGCTCGATGCCGAACTGCTTGGCCAGCAGCTCGCGCACCTCCCCGTCCGTCACGTGCCGGACCTCGACCGTGCCGTCGGCCCGGGTCAGGGTGAGCTTGCGGTGGTTGAGGTTCAGCCGCCAGTCCTCCGCGATCCGCTCCAGGAAGACGCGGCCGGTGAACGGCGAGCTCGAGTGCGTGGAGATGAAGTAGTTCGCCACCACGCAGTCGATGTGGTGGTGCGCCTCGGTGGCGTACCAGTACAGGGGGAACCAGCCGTCGTCCCGCTTCAGCGAGAGCACCCACTCCTTGTCGGTGCCCTCCTCGCGGGCCAGCCGGTACACCCAGCCGCCCTGGTCGGAGACGATCCCGTCGGAGACCAGGATCGGCTCCAGCGGGCCCTCGTCGCCGAAGCCCACGTCGGCGAGGTACGTCTCCCCGCCCACGGCCACGCTCAGCATCAGGTGGGTCCGGGGCAGCGGCTTGGGCGCGTCCAGGAGCGGACGCGCGTACAGCCGCGTGACCTCGTACCCGAGCCGCTCCAGCAGCACCGCGAAGAGCATGTTGTGCTCGTAGCAGTACCCGCCGCGCCGGCTGCGCAGGAGCTTGGACTGCATGACCTCCACGTCGAGGTCGATGCCCCGCCCCAGCAGGATGTCGAGGTTCTCGAACGGGATGGTCAGGGCGTGCGCGCGGTGCAGCCGGCGCAGGGTCTGCGCATCCGGCTCCAGCGGGCCGCCGATGCCGAGGCGCTCGAGGTACGCCTCGACGTCGAGGAGTTCGCCCTGCCACTGGGCGGCGCTGCAGAACGGCCTCATGCTCAGCCCTTCTTCTCGCTGTCGAGCATGGCCATGCCCTCGGCGTCGAAGCGCGTGCCGGCGACCTCCTCGGCGGGGACGGCCCGCTCGATCTCGGCGACGTCCTCGGCGGTCAGCTCGAGGGAGAGCGCGCCGAGCGCCTCGGTGAGCTGGTCGCGGCGGCGGGAGCCGACGACGGGGACGATGTCGGCGCCCTGGGCCATGGCCCAGCCGATCGCCAGCTGCGAGGTGGTGACGCCCTTGGCCTCGGCCACCTTGCCCAGGGCGGCGACGAGCTGCAGGTTGCGGTCGAGGTTCTCGCCGCTGAAGCGCGGGAAGTTGCTGCGGCCGTCGTCGGAGGCCGCGGCGCGCTGGTGGTTCCAGCGGCCGGACAGCAGGCCGCGGGCGAGCACCCCGTACGCGGTGATCGCGGTGCCGAGCTCCCGGGCGGTCGGCAGGATCTCGTCCTCGATGGAGCGGGAGAGCAGCGAGTACTCGATCTGGAGGTCGGAGATGGGGTGCACGGCGGAGGCCCGGCGCAGGGTCTCCGCGCCGATCTCGGACAGGCCGATGTGCCGGACGTGGCCGGCCTCCACCATCTCCTTGATGGCGCCGATGGTCTCCTCGATCGGCACCGCCGGGTCGAGGCGCGCCGGGCGGTAGACGTCCACGTAGTCCGTGCCGAGCCGCTGCAGGGTCTGGGCGAGGGAGTTCTTCACGGCCTCGGGACGGCAGTCGACGCCGAGGATGCCGCCGGACGGGTCGCGCAGGACGCCGAACTTGACGCTGAGGGTGAGCTGCTCGCGGTCGTGGCTCTGCAGCACCTCGCGCAGGAGGAGCTCGTTGTGGCCGCTGCCGTAGAAGTCGCCGGTGTCGAGGAGGGTGATCCCGGCGTCGATGGCGGCGTGGGCGGTGGCGACTCCCTCGGCCCGGTCGGCAGGGCCGTAGAAGTCTGACATGGACATCAGGCCGAGGCCGAGAGCGGAAACCTCGGGACCGGCCGAACCAAGTGATCGCAGCTGAGTCATATACCCCAGCATTGAGCAGGGCGCCTTCGGCGCAAAAACCATTCCGGGCCGGTCTGTCAGGTCGCGAATGGCCGAATATCGACGGGGATTCGGCTTTGCGAGTTGCGATCATTGAATGCATGACAGAAACGATGCGAACGGTCCGCCAGGACGTCCTGGGCGGCACCGAAGTACTGAACCTGACGGATTCCCCGCTCCCCATTCCCGGCCCCGCAGGAATTCTGGTAAAGACCCACGCCGCCGGCGTCAATCCGATCGACTGGAAGATCCGCGCATTCGGATTGTGGATGACCCCGCCGTTCGGCGTCGGCTGGGACGTCTCCGGCACCGTCGTGGCCGTCGCGGCGGGCGAGAACCGGTTCAAGGTGGGCGACGAGGTCTTCGGCCTCCCCGCCTTCCCCGACGAGGCCGCCGGATACTCGGAGTACGTCGCCGCGCCCGCACGCCACTTCGCGCGCAAGCCGGGCAGCCTCGACCACGTCTCCTCGGCCGCCCTGCCGCTCGCCGGCTCGACTGCCTGGCAGGCCCTGGTCGACGGCGCGGACCTGCAGGCGGGCCAGCGGGTGCTGATCCACGCGGCGGCCGGCGGCGTCGGACACCTGGCCGTCCAGATCGCCAAGTCCCGTGGTGCGTACGTCATCGGCACGGCCAGCGCGGCCAAGCACGAGCTGCTGCGCGAGCTGGGCGCGGACGAGCTGATCGACTACACGGCACAGGACTTCACCGAGGCCGTCCAGGACGTGGACGTCGTACTGGACCTGGTGGGCGGCGAGTACGAGGACCGCTCCCTGCGCACCCTGCGCCCCGGCGGCCTCTACATCGGCGTGACGAACCCCCTCGGGATCGAGGAGATCACCGCGAAGGCGACCGCGGCGGGCGTCCGCGCCATCACGGTCAACGTGGCCCCCGACCACATGGTCCTGCAGGAACTGGCCACCCTCGTGGACACGGGCCGGCTGCGCCCCCTGATCGCGGAGACCTTCCCCCTCCAGGACGTGCGCAAGGCCCACGAGCTCGGCGAGTCCCGCCACACCACGGGCAAGATCGTCCTCAAGGTCTGACCCGGCCCGGACGGCGCCGCCGCACCGGCCGCCTTCGCGGGCGGTGCGGCGGCGAGGACGGTGGTGACGGCGCTCACGGCGCTCACGGCGCTCACGGCGAAGAAAAGATAGCGTCCGACCACTTAAAGTGATCATGCGGTGTAACTGACGATGGTCGGCATGACGGGATCTCCTCCTGCAGACTCCGGCGGCGCAGACGACGACACCAAGGCCCAACGGGCAGGCGTGCGGCAGAAGGCCAACGCTTCGGGCGACGCCCGCGTCTACCAGGCCGGCCGCGACCTGCGCATCTTCGACATCCGCATCCCGCGCAGCATCCGGAACACGTTCCTCGTTCTCGTGGTCCTGGCGCTGCTCGGCGGCGGCTCCTGGGCGGTGGTGCGCTGGGTGCTGCCGGCCTACGCGCCGACCTACAAGACGCAGTTCCTCATGGACACGACCGCCGTCGCGGATGCCGGAGACGCGGACGCCGTCGCCGCCTCCCTCAGGACCGTGGTGGGCAACGCGGGCGACTCCGACGCCCTGGCGCTGCGCCGGTTCGGCGGCGAGTGCGGTACGGACGGCAACACCGCCCGGCTGGTGGACTTCGGCACGGACAACCGGCAGGACATCGTCCGGGCCGCCCAACAGGCCCCGGCGGGCGGCCGGGCCACCCTGCTGCGGGGCATCGTCCAGGCCGTCGACGACTTCTCCGGCACGTTCGCGTTCGGCGCCGGTCAGCGCGCCAAGCAGGTGAACCGCATCGTCGTCGTGACGCGGCACGGCAAGGACGCGTGCGACGAGGACACCGACTTCGTACGGCGGGAGATCGCGGACCGGATCCGCGCGGCCGGTCTGAAGATCGAGTTCCGGCTGATCGGCTATCAGGTCCCCGAGAACCAGAGCGAGAGCCTGAAGTCGATCGCCACCGCCGGCTCCAACCCGGCCGAGCCCGTCTTCGCGAACACCCGGGCGGACCTCGACGCGGCCCTGGAATGGTCGACCAACACCGAGCCGGTCCTGCGCAACGCCACGAAGATCGTGGACGTCCTCAACCCGGCCGTGACCCGCATCAACACCGCCGCACGGGAGATCACCGACGGCCGGCTCGACGAGGCGGGGCAGAACCTCGACCGGGCCAGGGAACCGCACATCGGCACCGAGTTCGAAGACCTCGGCGGCCGGGCGAAGACCCCCGAAGGGCGCGACATCAACGACCGGGCGGCGAAGCTGCGCGAGCAGCAGAAGACCGTACTGGAGGCCGCCGACCGGCTGCTGGAGGCCGCACGCTCCAAAGCGCCGCTCGGCCCCCGCCACGAGGCCTTCGAGAGGGCCGCCACCGACTACAACACCCAGGTGGACGCGATGAACAAGGCACTCGCCGCCCTGCGCGCCAAGGCCCCGGCGGCCCGGTGACGGCCCCGGCGGCGGCGCGGCCGCGCAGACGCTGGTTAGGGGTCGCCCTGGCGGTGCTCACGGTGGCCGCGGTGGCCGTCGGGGCGGCCGTCGTGTACGTCGTACGGTCCACCCCGCAGTACCGCACCGCGTTCCTCCTCGACACCTCCGACCCCGGATCCCCGGCTGAGGGGCGGGACTTCGGCGCGCTCGCCGACGCCGTCGGCGCCGCGGTCCGAAACAGCGGGGACCGCGATGCGCTGTCCCTGCGCCGGTTCGGCGGCGCCTGCGGCGAACCGGACAACACCCGGGAGCTGGTGGGGAGCGGGACCGGCAACGCGCAGCGGATCAGCGCGGCGGCGCACGCGCTGACCCCGGGCGGCCGGGCGACGCTGAACAGCGGGCTCCTGGCCGCGATCGACGACTTCTCCGGACGCTACCCGCTGCGCGGCAGCAAGCGCAACCGCATCGTCGTCGTCACCACGCAGGGCACCGACGGCTGCGGCGGCGACCCGGCCGCGATGAACGAACAGGTCCGCGACCGGATGGACGCCCTCGGCCTGCAGCTGGAGTTCCGGTTCGTCGGCTACCGCGTGCCGGCCGCGGAGCAGGCGGTCCTGACCCGGCTCGCCTCGGCGGTCAAGGCCGCCGCACCGCAGTTCACGCAGGACTCCGCCGAGCTGAACGCGGTGCTCGAGAAACTCGTGGTCCCCTCGCTGCCCGAGGCGAAGCCGGTCGAGGTGCCTTCCCAGGAGGTCTCCGTCACCGCCTGCTCGCGGACCGGTACGCCCCTGGGAGTAACGCCCGCGCCCGCGCCGCCTTCGGTCCGCCTGCCGGGCCGGCTCACCGTGCCGGCAGGAGCCCAGGTGTACGCGGTGGATCCGAAGACCTACCTGATGGCGCCGGCGGGCAAGACGTGCACACTCGTCTTCTACGACTCCTCGGTGTACCGGCAGGTACACGTGGGTGAGCCCCCGCTCGACTTCGAGGGCTTCGGGGTGGGTCTGACGGAAGACGTGGTGACCGGGGTGGCCCTGGACTGCTCCGACTTCGGCAAGACCGCGCCCGAATTGCTGAAGTACCTGGACGGAGACCCGGACGCCACGGAGAACACGTGCAAGGCACAGGACACGGGAAGGACGGTGAACATCCCCACCGGCGTCCCGGGTCTCTACGTCGGAACCATCCGGGAGTCCGTGGCGCCCGACGTCAAGGGCCACCTTCGCCTCCTGAATTTCCGTGGCGAACGCCCTGTCACGAGTGGTCTCGTCTGCCTGCTCCCCAAGGAGCAGGCAGACATCTGCACCGCCTCCCTCGTCTACCACTTCCTCCAGCAGACGGCCGGGACGGACATCTCCACCGCCGACCGCGACCGCGTGGTCTCCGCCATCGAGGCCTACGTCAGGAGCCTGCCGTGAGCCGGTCGAAGTCGTACGCGCCGTGCAGCCAGGCCACCTTGTCGTACATGTCGTCGTCCGACAGCGAGGACAGCATCGCGTTGCGCTCCACCCGCGCCTCGCCCGCCGCGTGGTACAGCTGCCGCCCCATCTCCCGGGCCACCAGCTGCACCTGCGCGGTCCGCTCGCGCCGCGCCGCGTTGTACTTCTCCAGCCGCTGCTCGAAATCGGCCGGGCAGCCGTCCAGCAGCCCGCTCAGCAGCACCGCGTCCTCGATGGCCTGGCACGCGCCCTGCGCGGCGTACTGGAGCATCGGGTGCGCGGCGTCGCCCAGCAGCGCCACCCGGCCCTCGGTCCAGCGGTCGACCGGGTCGCGGTCGCACAGCACCCAGGACTTCCAGTCCCGGCCGAGCTCCAGCAGCCGCCGCGCGGCACCGGACAGTTCGGGGAAGGAGTTCACCACGTGGTCGTGCTCGGCCGGCAGGCCCGCCACGGCCTCCGTGGCGCCGTCGTCGCGGGTCGCGGCCAGGTTGAAGTGCTCGCCGCCCGCGATCGGGTAGTGGACGAAGTGCCACTTCGGGCCCGCCCACAGGGTGACGGTGTTCCACCGCAGCTCCTCGGGCACCTCCTCCATCGGGATCACCGAGCGGTAGATGGTGTGCCCGGAGACCCGCGGGGACCCGTCGCCGACCATCTGCTGCCGGATCGCGGAGTGCAGTCCGTCCGCGCCGATCAGCGCGTCCCCGGTGATGCGCCGGCCGTCGGCGAGGACGGCGGAGACCGCACCCGCCTTCTGCTCGTACGCGACGACGTGGTGGCGTCCCAGCAGCTCGATGCCGGGGTGGCGGCGGGCGGCCTCGAGCAGCGGCAGGTACAGGTCGACGCGGTGGACGACGGCGTACGGGTTGCCGAACCGGCCCCGGTACTTCTCCTTCACCGGCATCGCGGCGACCTTCTCGCCGGTCGTGCCGTCCATGAAGCGCAGCTCGTCGATGAACACGGCGCGGTCGCGGACCTCCTGGCCCACGCCCAGCAGGTCGAGCGCGTGGAAGGCGTTCGGGCCGAGCTGGATGCCTGCGCCGACCTCCGTGAAGACGTCCCTGCGCTCCAGGACGGTGACCTGGTGTCCCCGCTTCGCGAGTCCGAGCGCCGCGGCGAGGCCACCGATGCCACCGCCGGCGATGAGTATGTCGGCCATGGGGGTTCTCACATCCCTTTCGTTGTCAGTGACTTTGGGTGCCCGAGCGGTGGGCCGGGAAGAGCCGTCCCAGTTCGGCGTGGAAGCCGGGGAAGGTCTTGCCGACACAGGACGGGTCGTCGAGCGTGATGCCGGGAACGCGCAGGCCCAGTACCGAGAACGCCATGGCGATCCGGTGGTCCCGGCGGCAGGCGATCCGGGCGGCCGTGGGGCGGCCCGGGTGGACGGTGAGCCGGTCCGGTCCTGACTCGGTGCGGATCCCGAGGGCCCG